>NZ_CP197470.1:611341-917012 GCF_052180235.1 Microbacterium sp. F51-2R
TTGTCGCGCTGGTAGAACGACTGCGCGTCGTCGACGTGGTAGACCCCGAGCATCGCGCGCTGCGCCTTGAAGAGGTCGGTCGGGTAGCGCACGTGGCTCATGAGGTCGGCCGACATCGCCGAGATGGGCTTGAGCGTCGAGGGGTAGACCTTCTGCCACGTCTGGAGGATCGGGTCCTTCTCGTCCCACGCGTAGAGCGTCACCTTGCCGTCGTACGCGTCGACGGTCGCCTTGACCGAATTGCGGATGTAGTTGATGTTGTCCAGCGCGACGCGCGGCGACGCGTTGTTGGCGTCGGCGATCGCCTGCGAGAGGCTCACCAGCGTCGAGTACGGATACGCGTCACTGGTCGTATAGCCGTCGATGATCCAGACGATCCGGCCGCCGACGATGCTCGGGTACGGGTCGCTGTCGAGCTCGAGGTACGGCGCGACCTTCTGCACGCGCTCGCGCGGGTTGCGGTCGTAGAGGATCTGCGAGTCCTGGTTGAGGTAGTCCGAGAAGAGGATCTGCTCCGACTGGAACTTCAGCGCGTAGATCAGGCGGTTGAAGACGCTGCCGACGCTCGGCCCGCCGTTGCCCTCGAACGTCGTCTTGGTCTCGGTCGCGCCGTCCTCGCCCGCGGGGTAGTCCAGCTCGATGGGCGCGGTGCCGCTGGGCGCGCCGACGATCGAGTACGGCGGCGAGTCCTCGCCGAAGTACACGCGGGGCTCGAAGTCCTCCTGGTCGGTCAGCACACCCGACACGGGGATGCCGCGCTCGATGAAGACGGGGTTGCCGTCGGTCGTGCGGTCGTTGCCCTTCGCCGCCACGAGGCCGTAGCCGTGCGTGTAGACGAGGGTGGAGTTCTGCCAGGATGCCGCGTTCCCCAGCTGCGAGACGTCGAGTTCACGCACCGACACGACGGTGTCCTGCGAGACGCCGTCGATCTCGTAGCGGTCGACGTCGAGCGGGTCGGCGAACTGGTAGTACGACCGGTACTGCTCGAGCTGCTTGACCGTGGGGCTGATGATCGCCGGGTCCATGATCCGGATCTGCGCCGTCGTCGACGAGTCGGCGCGGAGCTGGCCGGGCTCGGCATCCGATGTCGCCTTGTAGTCGGTCTTGTCGAGGCCGGAGATGCCGTAGGCGTCCTTGGTCATGTCGATGTTGCGCTGGTAGTACTCGCTCTCCAGCGCGAGCTGGTTCGGCTTGACCTGGAAGGTGTTGAGCACCCACGGGTAGCCGACGCCGAGCACGATGGCCGACACGACCAGGAGCGCGGTCGCGATGAGCGGGTAGCGCCAGCGCCCGATGACGGCCGTCACGAAGAAGAGGATGGCGACGAGGATCGCGACGATGGCGAGGATCGTCAGCCCAGGGATGATCGCGTGGGTGCCGACATAGCCCGGGCCGACGATGCGGTCTCCGGGCTCGATCAGCGTCTTGTACCGGTCGAGCCACAGGCTCGCACCCTGCACGAGCAGGTAGAGGCCCGCGAGGACGGCGAGCTGGATGCGCGCGGCCTTGGAGATGCGGAGCTCGCGCTGGCCCACCCGCACCGAGCCGTAGAGGTACGCCACGAGCGCCGTCATCAGGAGGCAGACCAGCACGACGGCCGAGATGAAGCCGAGGGCCGTGCTGTAGAACGGCATCGCGAAGAGGTAGAAACCCGTGTCGAGGTGGAACTGGGGGTCGGTCTTCGCCGTCGACACGCCGTTGATCCACATCCACGTCGTCTCCCACTGGGCCGACGCGGCGAATCCGGCGAAGAATCCGAAGAAGACGGGGATGCCCCACATCGCGAGGCGGCGAAGGGGCTCGACGACCTCCTGATAGCGGTCGAGCTGAGAGCTCAGCCGCGCATAGACGGGGCGGAGGCGGTAGGCGAGCTGGATCGCGAGCCAGACGGGCACGGCCATGCCGAGGAATCCGACGGCGAACATCACGATCCGCGCGACCCACTGCGTCACGAGCACCTCGTTGAAACCCAGCTGGTCGTACCAGAGCCAGTCGGCGTAGAGGTTCGCGAAGATGAAGAACGCCACGACGAGCGCGGCGATGATCGCGAGGGAGATGGCGATGATCCGCCGGGTTCGGGAGGGCGTGGCCTGGTTCGGCGCTGACGTCGTGGTCACCTTCTCATCCTAGGCGCGGCGTTCTGGGCGTAAGCCGAGCACATGGCCCGAGAGGGCTAGGAGCCGGTCGCGCCGGTCGGGCCGTCCGCGGTGCACGTCGGGAGGGCGTCGAGGTCGCCCTTGTCGCGGATCGCGGAGAGGACGGCGAGCGAATCGTCGAGGGTCTCGACCGAGAAGACGCGCAGGCCCGGCGGGACGTGCCCGACGACCTCATCGCAGTTCGACGCCGGGGCGAGGAAGTAGTCGGCTCCCGCACCCACGGCACCCCACAGCTTCTGCTGGATGCCGCCGATCGGCCCGACGGTGCCGTCGGCCGAGATCGTGCCGGTGCCGGCGACGTTCTGGCCGCCGTTGAGCTCACCTGGCGTGAGCGTGTCGATGATCCCGAGCGCGAACATCATGCCGGCGCTGGGGCCCCCGACGTTGTTGAGCTGGATCGTCACGTCGATCGGGAAGCTGAAGTCGTTGAGGAGCGTGATGCCCAGGAGCCACTTCGTCTCGCCGTCGACCTTCCCCTTGCGCGGCGTCACGCTGACGTTCATCGCGCCGCCGTCGCGGCTGATCGTGAGGGAGACGGGCGCCCCCTCCCCCGCGTTGATGATGTCTCGCAGCTGATCGCCGCTCGTGACGGTGGTGCCGTCCGCGGCGAGGATGACGTCGCCTTCCTTCAGGACGTCGGCGGCGGCGGAGTCCTTCGTGAACGAGTGCACCGTCAGCTGCGGCACCACGTCGTAGCCGAGCTCGGTCAGCGCGGCGGCCGTCGCCTCCTTCTGCGAGTCGACCATCATCGCCGAGCTCTCGGCGCTGCGCTCCTCGGTCGTCTGATCCGCGGGGAAGACGGCGTCGATCGGCAGCACGGCCTTGGTGGGATCGAACCACGCCGTCGCGAGCTCCACCCAGTTCGGCGTGCGCTCGCGATTGCCGACCACCTGCACCGTCAGGAGGTCGAGGGCTCCTGCGGTGGGATATGACTCGGCGCCGTCCACGGAGATGAGCGGCACCTCCTTGCCGTCGGACGACGTCGCGGTGCCGAGGGTGTTGTAGACGGGACCGGGACGCTGGATGACGTAGGCCGTCGGCAGGAACGTGAGGACGAGCAGCACCACCATCGCGACGGCGAGGGCCCACACGCCCACGAGGGCGCTCCGGCTCATGCGTCGGCGGGGAGCAGGCGTCAGGGTGACGTTCTCGTCGAACAGCGCCACGGGCGGACCTCTCTTGCCGGTTGATTCGCGTGTCGTTCGCGACCGGCGTACAGCGTGAAGGTCCGGGCCGGGGAGCGCGAGGAATGCGTGCGACTAGCGTAGATCCCACGCCCATGACCCGGCTGAAAGGCGGCTGAAGTGGCAGATGACGATCGCAGCCCTGAAGAGGAGTTCCAGGAGCTGATCCGTCAGCTGTTCGGCGGGAACGCCGACGGCATCGACCCCGAGCAGCTGTCGCGGCTGACCGGCATGGGGATCGACCCGGCCATGATGCAGACGATCATGCACAACCTGCAGGGCGCCTTCGAGGGCAACGGCGAGATCTCGTGGGACCTCGCGCAGCGCCAGGCGCTGCACATCGCCAATCAGGACGGCCTCGGCGTCACGGCGGGGCAGCGCACCGATCTCGATCAGGCCTTCGCCCTTGCGACCCTGTGGCTGAGCGAGGCGACGACGATCTCGGAGCTCGCCACTGCCCCGCGCACCCTCACGCGCGGCGGCTGGGTCGAGGCGACCCTCCCGGTCTGGCAGGAGCTCGCGGAGCCCGTCGCGACGAGCATCGCCGACGCCCTCACCGCCGCGTTGCGCGACCAGGCGCCCGACGAGATGCAGAGTCTCGTCCAGGGCGCGGGGCGCCTCATGCGCACGGTCGGCGGCTCGCTCTTCGCGACGCAGCTGGGCCAGGTGGTCGGGCGCCTCTCGCTCGAGGTCGTGAGCGGCGGTGATGTCGGCATCCCGCTCCTTCCCGCCGGCGAGGCCGCGATCCTGCCGCAGAACTTCGCCGACTTCGGGCGCGACCTCGAGATCCCCGAAGACCAGCTGGCGCTCTACATCGCCACGCGCGAGCTCGCCCACGCGCGCCTCTTCCGGCACGCCCGGTGGCTGCGCCTGCACGTCATCTCGCAGATCACCGACTTCGCTCGCGGCATCCACGTCGACACCGACGCCCTCGAGGAGCTCGCGTCGCGCTTCGACCCGTCGCAGCCCGAGGAGCTTCGCAGCGCCCTCGAGAGCGGCGCGCTGCTGCCGGCGCGTTCGGAGGCGCAGACGGCTGCGCTCACGCGGCTCGAGAACCTGCTCGCGACGATCGAAGGCTGGGTCGATGTCGTGACCGCCCAGGCCACGAGCCGCCTCCCCACCGCGGAGCGGATCGCGGAGGCCGTGCGCCGCCGCCGCGCCGTCGGCGGACCCGCCGAGCAGGCACTGGGGTCGCTCGTCGGGCTCGAGCTGCGTCCGCGCCGCATGCGCGAGGCGGCCGCCATGTGGCGCGCCGTGACGGATGCCGTGGGCGTGAACGCCCGCGACGCGCTCTGGGACTACCCCGACCTCATGCCGACCTCGGAAGACATCGACGATCCGTCCGCGCTCGTCGCCCGGCTGCAGGCCCGTGCCCGGGGCGAGGAGCCCGCGCGCGACGCGATGGACGATGCCCTCGAGCAGCTCCTGGCCGGCGAGCAGGGCGACGAGCAGGGCGATGCGCAGGGCGACGAGCAGGGCGACGAGCCTCCCGCGGACGACCAGCGACCCGTCTGAGTCCTCTCCTCCCCAGTTCGGGCGGGCTGCGCGGAGCAGCTCTCCGCGCTGTGGAGAGCGCATCGGACGGCCCGCGGGCGACGGATGATCGAGGGATGCTGCGCCTCGACCCCGCATACCCTCCGCTGTGGCGGGATGCCACCACCGTCCAGTTCGGCCTCGACGCCGTCGCGATCGTGGAGCACATCGAGCCGTGGCAGGAACGGCTCGTGCGCGAGCTCGAGTACGGCTTGCCGCCCGCCGCGCTCGATGCGATGGGGACGGCCCTCGGCGGAGAGCCCGGCGAGGCCGACCGGTTCGTCGGGCGCATCCGCCGCGCACTGTCGTGGCCGGAGGCGAGCATTCGCCGCGAGGTCGTGCTGCAGGTGTCCGACACGACGCCCCGCGACGTCGCCGAGGCGCTCTCGCGCGCGCTCGGCTCGGCGGGGTTCGACTGCACGACCCAGCCGTGGTCGGGCGTCCTCGGGTCATCGCTGGACCGCGCGACACCCGTCGTGATGGTCGGGCAGCATGTCATAGAGCCGCGGCGGGCCGCCGTCGTGCTCGGCCGCGACATCCCTCACCTTCCCGTCGTCTTCGGGGGCGCGGCCGTCGAGATCGGCCCGTTCGTGCGGCCGGGCGAGACGGCGTGCCTCGCGTGCGTCGCGGCGCACCGCATCGAGGCAGACCCCGCGTGGCCGCGCCTGGCGGCGCAGCTCATCGGGCGGCCGGCACCCGCCGTCGGCGAAGCCCTCGTCCTGGAGGCGGGGCTCGCCGCGGCCCGGCTGCTCAGCGACGCCGAGCGTCGCCCCGCACGCCGGGTGGCGCCGTCGCAGACGATCCACGTCGCGACCGGGGCGCGGACGACGCGGAACCATCGACCGCACGCAGCGTGCCGCTGCCGATCTCTCGCAGGAATCGCGACGGCGCTCGTCCCCGCAGCCCCGGCGACCACGACAGCGAGAGAGTACGCGCGGCCCGCGTGATGCCGACGTAGGCGAGGCGACGCTCCTCGTCGACCTGCTCGAACGTCGTCGCGTACCCGATGGGCAGCAGACCCTCGGCGAGGCCGACGAGGTGCACGTGATCCCACTCCAGGCCCTTCGCGGCGTGGAGCGTCGCGAGCGTCACGGTGCGAAGCGCCGGCTCGTCCAGCGCCTTGGCCCGCGCCACGAGGTCGTCGCTGAAGGAGCGCAGGTTCGTCCCCGCGGGCGCCTCCTCGGCGAGCCGGAGGAGAGCCGCGCGCGCCTCCCAGGCGTCGCGGAGGGCACCGCCGGCCTCGGGGGGCTCGTCGGTGAGGCCGAGATTGCGGAGCACGTCCCGCACGCTGTCGAGGAACCCGGTGTCGATGGGGGCGACCGCCGCCGCGCGCAGGGCCATGACGGCCTGGCGCACCTCGGGGATGTCGAAGAAGCGTCGTCCGCCGAGCACGCTCGTGGCGATGCCGGCGTCGGCGAGGGCCTTCACGATCTCGGCCGACTGCGCGTGCCCGCGGTAGAGCACGGCGATCCTCCGCGGGTCCACGCCGGCCTCGAGCTGCCGGCGGATCCGGTCGGCGACGCCGCGGGCCTCCGCGACGTCGTCGTCGTACGACGTCACGGTGGGCGGCTCGGCCGCGGCCTCCGGCTCGGCTTCGGCCCGGGCGGAGGTCAGCACGAGCGCGCCGGGACGATCGCGCATCAGCGCGTTCGCGACGGCGAGGATCGGGGCATCCGATCGATGATTCGTCTCCAGCCGTACGACCCTGGCGCTCTCGTGCCGCGAGGCGAACTCGAGGAGGAATCGCGCGTCGGCGCCTGCGAAGGAGTAGATCGTCTGGCTCGCATCGCCGACGACGCAGATGTCTTTCCGGTCGCCGAGCCACAGCTCGAGCAGGCGGTGCTGCAGGGGCGAGACGTCCTGGAACTCGTCGACGGTGAAGTGCCGGTACTGCTCGCGCACCGCCTTGACCACCTGCGGCTCGGCCTCGAGCATGCCGCAGCAGGCGAGGAGGACGTCTTCGAAGTCGAGCTGCCGCCGCTCGTCCTTGAGCTTCTCGTACGCGCGCTGGAGGTCGGCGACGCGTCCCGCCTCGAGGCGGCCGACGCCCTTGGGCCGCTCGCGGACGTAGTCCTCGACGCTGCGCAGCGTGACCTTCCGCCACTCGATGCCGCTCGCGACGTCGCGCAGCGTCGCGACATCGGGATCGATGCCGAGGCTGTCGGCCGCGTGTGCGAGGAGCCGCACCTTGTTGTCGACGATCGTCGGCATCGTGTCGCCGGTGAGCGACGGCCAGAAGAAGTTTAGCTGCGCGAGCGCGGCGGCGTGGAAGGTGCGCGCCGCGACGCCCTCGACACCGAGGGCGCGAAGCCTGCCGCGCATCTCCCCCGCCGCCTTCGCCGTGAAGGTGACCGCCATCACGCGGCCGGGCGAATAGGCGCCGGTGTCGACGCCGTGCGCGATCCGGCGCGTGATGACACGGGTCTTGCCCGTCCCCGCGCCGGCGAGCACGGCGACGGGGCCGCGCAGCGTCGTCGCCGCCTCGCGCTGGCGTTCGTCGAGCCCTTCGAGGACCGGATCGGTCATGCCGCTCCCGCGTGCCAGCCGGCGATGAGCCGATGCGCGATCGACGCACGCCCGGGGAGGAGGACCTCGCCCTCGCCCGCGAGGGACGCGCCGACCTCGTCGCGCGTGAACCAGCGCACCGCGGCGATCTCCTCGCCATCGGCCTCGGCCGCGGCATCGTCGACCGCCGTCGCGAGGAACCCGACCATGAGGGACCGCGGATACGGCCACCCCTGCGAGCCGCGGTAGCGCAGATCGCCGACCGTGACCCCGGCCTCCTCGCGGACCTCCCGCACGACGGCGGACTCGAGCGACTCGCCTGCTTCGGCGAAACCCGCGAAGCACGAGAAGCGCTCGGCGCCCCACAGCGCGTTCGATCCCAGCAGGAGCGCGTCGGGGTCGGTCGCGCTCGTGATCGCGACGATGACGGCGGGATCCGTGCGCGGGAAGTGCTCGCGCCCGCAGTGCGGGCAGTGCCGTGACCATCCGGCGTTGCGCACCTCGGTGAGAGTGCCGCACGCGGGGCAGTAGGGCGCGTCGAGGAGCCATCGACCGAGGCTCAGCGCCTCGACGAACGTGCTCGCTTCGCCCCCAGAGAGGTCGCCGCCGATCCGGCGCAGGCTCCCCCACCCGCCGGGAGCCTCGAGGGGCGCGTCGGCCTCGTGCGAGAAGACGGCGGCGAGGACGGGGGCACCGGCGGGGTCGCGACCGAGGAACGCCCACTGCGCGCCCTCGGGCACCTCGGTCGGCGAGACGAAGCGGAGGGACGGATGCTGCGCCTCGGCGTCGTCGGCGCGTGTGAGCGGTGCCGCATCGCCGTGCAGGACAAGCACGCGGGCCTCGGCATCCGTCCGCAGTCCGTCGAGCAGCCCCTCGGCGGCGCGCTCTTCGGCGGCGCGATCGATGCCGGATCCGGCGAGAGCGGGAGGCGGACCGTCGGGCGTCGTCATGCAGCACCTTCCTGCGTCTACCTGCGTCTTCCAGCGTCTTCCGGCGGCGCGGATGCCGCGCAACGGCGGCCGTCGGCGCTCGTCGGCGGGGTCGGCGTGCCAGGGCGTGGCGTCGGGGGTTCGCGGCGCGGCTCGACCTACCCTGGGCTCATGGCACGCTCTCCCCTCACTCTAGCCGCGTCCGTGACGTCGGCTCTGCCCCGGGTCGGCGTCGTCGGGGCCGGTGCCCTGACCGAGGGCGCGGCCGGACGTTTCGACTCCGCACTCGCCCAGCTGGACGACGGTCGGCGTGTCGTCGTGCGCGCTCCCACCGACGCCGATGCCGCCGGTGAGCTGGCCGCCGAGGTGCGGGCACTGCGCGCCCTGACCCCCGGTGTGCGGGGGCTCCTGCCGTTCCGCGCGCCCGAGCTCCTGGGCGAGGCGGGGCTGGGCGACGCCCGCGTCGTCGTCGTCGACTTCCTCCCCGGCTACCGTGTCGACGCGGCCCACCTCCCGCCGGGACGCGGGGCCGCGACATCCCTCGGCGAAGCGCTCGCCGCCCTGCACGCCCTGCCGCTGTCGATCGTCCGCACCGAGGGCCTGCCGGTGCGGACGCCCCAGCAGATCCGCGACGACGCACGGCGCCTGGTCGATCGCGCGAGCGCGACGCGGCTCCTCCCCGCCGTGCTGCGCGACCGCTGGACGCACGCGCTCGACGCCGACGTGCTGTGGCTGTTCGAGTCCGCCGTCGTGCTCGGTGGGGCGGGCGCGGCCTCCTTCCTCTTCGAAGACGTCCTGGGGGCGCCGCGCGTGACGGGCCTGCTGGAGTGGCACGGCCTGCAGGTGGGCGATCCCGCCACCGACCTGCAGTGGCTAGCCTCCGCGCCGGCCGCCGCCGAAGACGTCTTCGCCGCCTACGCCGCGAAGACGACCCGCGCACCCGACGCCCTCGTGCGCGAGCGCGCGCGCCTGTACGCCGAGCTGGAGTTCGCCAAGTGGCTCGTGCACGGCCACGAGGCGGGCAGCGACGACATCGTGGACGACGCCGTGGCCCTGCTCGAGTCGCTCGCCGAGGGCGTGAACGGCGACGAGCTCGTGCGCGACCCCGACCTCGACGTCGACGGCGCGATCGCCCTGCTCGGGCGAGTGCCCGACCAGGCGCCCGCCGTCGACACCTCGATGCAGACCGACGCCTACGACCCTGAGGAGCTCTCGCTCTGGCTCGCGACGAGCGATCCGGAGCAGGCGACGGATGCCGCGCCCGACGTGCGCGTCGAGCTGCCGGCCGACATCGAGGCCGAGCTGCGGGACGAGACCGCCTCGGTCGTCGAGCGCCCGACGGCCTACGACGACACGGCGACGGCCCCGATCGAGCTGCCGGTCGCAGTCTCGCCGGCGCCGTCGCCGGCGCCGTCGCTCGTCGAGGCCGATCTCGACGAGGAGGTCGAGGCGGAGCGCGCTTCGCGCGCCGCGTTCCAGCGCTGGACGAGCTCCTCCTCGGAGTAGGCGCGGTCCGAGCGGATCACGAGATCGGCGCCGACGTAGTACAGCGCCACGTCGATCTCCTCGAGGGGCACGCCGTGCCGCTTGTGGTACGCGAGCCGGTAGAGCGCGAGCTGCAGCATCCGCTCTTCGCGGTCTACGGCAGAGACCGGCGGTCGTCCTGTCTTCCAGTCGACGATCTCGATGCGACCGCCGCGGTCGTGGCGCCGGTAGACGGCGTCGAGCTTGCAGATGACGTGACCCAGCTGCTCGGCGCCCTTGAGGGTGATGTCGATCTCGGTCTCGACCTCGATCGGCTGCAGCGGTCCCCACTCCGACGCCTCGAAGGTCGCCTTGAGCTGCGCGAGCGCCTGCTCCTCCTCGACCGAGACCTCGGTCTCGGGGGTGTCGTCGTCGATCTCCCACAGGGCCTCGTCGAGTGAGCCGCCTCCCCCGACGATCCCGGACCGCTGCTCGACCCACGCGTGGAAGAGGGTGCCGCGAAGCGTCTCGCCGTACGGACGCTCGGGGAGCGGCCGTGCGATGGAGCGCACGGTCGCGCCGTAGTCGCCGACGAAGTCCTTGAAGCGCGAAGCTCCGATGCGTGCCGGCGCCTCGACGGCGGCGCCCTGCCGGCGACGCTCCGCCTCGCGCAGGAGCGGCTCCAGCACGTCGTCGGGCTGCGGGTCGCGCGAGGCCGCCTCGGCGACCTCGTGGGCGGCACGCTCGACGAGCGCGCGGCGGTCGCCGAGGGGATCCAGCGGCCAGCGGAGGACCCGCCCGCCCTGCTCGAGGTAGGGGTTCTCGCCCGGATCGCCGGCGTCGATCTCGGCGCGTCCGAGCGCGACGAGCATGTCCTGCAGATAGCGGCTCGGCTTGCGCGAGGACTGCTGGCCGGCCCAGTGCGAACCCGTCAGGAGGAGGTCGGATCGTGCGCGGGTCACGGCGACGTACGCGAGGCGCCGCTCCTCGTGCTCCTGATGCGCGCGGTCGGCCTCGCGGAACGCTTCGATCGCGGGCGCGAGATCCTCGTCGGCGTCGGCATGGCGCCAGTCCAGCCGCGGCAGCGCGTCGCGGTCGCCGCGCAGCTCGTACGGCAGCACGCCGAACCCGAGCCATCCGGCGACGGTCCGCGGAGCCTTCGGCAGCTCCTGCTCGACGAGGCGCACGACGGCGACGGCATCCCATTCCAGGCCCTTCGAGCCGTGGATCGTGAGGAGCTGCACGACACCGGGCTCGGGCGGCTCGGGGCGGGGCATGAGCTCATCGGTCTCTTCCGCGTGGTCGAGCCACGCGAGAAGGCTCGCGATCGAGCCGCGGTCGTCGGCGAGGAGGAAGGAGCGCACTTCGTCGAGGAAGGAGCGGAGCCGGGAGGAGGCGATGCGCGCGGGCCCGCGCGTCTCGTTGGCGGCGAGCTCGATGTCGAGCCGCAGCTCGAGCTCGATCATGCGCACGAGGTCGGGGATGGGCTGCCCGACCGCCCTCCGGAGGCGCTCGAACATCTCCCCCGCCTCGCGGAGGCGCGCGCGACCCGTCGGCGAGATGTCGGCGAGGAGCCGGTAATCGTCGGCGGCGCGGCGGACGAACTCCAGGGCATCGATAATCGACACCTGCTCGTCCGCTCCCGCGGAGCCCCGGATCCTCTGGGCGAGCTCGTCCTCGAACGGCGTGAGGGTCGCGTCGCGCCGCGAGAGAGTCTCGGCGAGGGCATGCAGCGCCGCGAGGTCGGGCACGCCGATCGCGAACCGCGGCCCGGACAGCAGACGGAGCAGCGCCGAGCCCTGCGACGGATCGTGCACGACGCGCAGTGCCGAGATGACGTCGACGACCTCCGGGGCCGAGAGCAGTCCGCCGAGGCCCAGGATGCGGTTCGGGACTCCCGCCGCGTTGAGGGCGTCGGAGAACAGGCGCATGTGCCGCTTCGTGCGGAAGAGGATCGCCCCGGAGTGCGGAGTGGGGGCGTGCACCGCCGTGTGCACCGCTGTGTGTTCTGCCGCATGTTTTGCCGCGTGCTCTGCGCGGACGCCGGCGAACCACTCGGCGACGGCGCGTGCCTCGTCGTCGACCGACGCGGCGAAGACGTGCGCGACGCGGCCCTCGCCGACTCCCGGCCGCGAAGCGAGGGGCTCGACGCCCACGCGACCCGCGGCGCTCCCCGCGAGGATCGCATTGGCGGCGGTGAGGATCTCGCGGTCGTTCCGCCAGCTGATCATGAGGCTGTGCCGGCCGGCGGTCGTCGTCCGTGCGAAGGCACGGGGGAAGGCGGCGAGGTTGTCGGCGGATGCTCCGCGCCAGCCGTAGATCGACTGCTGAGGGTCGCCGACGGCCATGACGGGCGTGTCGTGGAAGATCTCGGCGAGCAGGTCGGTCTGGATGACCGACGTGTCCTGGTACTCGTCGAGCAGCACGACGCGGTACTGATCGCGGAGCTCGGCCGCGACATCCGGCGCCGCCTGAATGATCTGCAGCGCACCGGCGACCTGGTCGGCGAAGTCGAGCGTGTCGTCGGCGCGCTTGCGGGTCGCGTAGTCCTGGATGAGGCCCGCGAGGACGGGGAGGCCGCCGAGATTCTTGCGCGCGCCGTCGACGAGGTCCTGGTGCTTCTTGAGCCGGCACGAGACGTCGTCGAGGCGATCGGCCCACTTCTGCCCGTACTCCGCGAGGTCGGCGAGGTCGACGCGATTGTCGAGCACCTCGCCCGCGAGCCGGTGCACGGCGTCGACGACGGTCGAGAACGCCTCCTCGCGCTCGGCGAGACGCTCGTCGAGCGACCCGATGACGACGCGACGCGCGAGGAGCCATGAGCCGGACTGGCTGAGGAGGGCGGAGTCGGGGTCGCGCCCGATGCGGGCTCCGTGCTCGCGGACGATGGCGTCGGCGAACGAGTTGTAAGTGGCCACACGGGCGCGCTGGAGGAGGTCGTCGGCGGTGCTCGCGCTGTGCGCGCCCGTGCCGAACTCGGCCGCGAGGCCGTCGAGGAAGGCGGCGAAGGCCGCCTGGCGGTCACGCGCGGACGAGCCGGACTGCTCCTCCCAGAACCGCGCGAGGTCGCCGCGCGCCTCGATCGGGACGAGGTGGGGCAGGAGCCCGCGGCGCTCGTACTCACCGATCGTCGTGAGCCGCCGCTGAATGCGCTCGGCCAGCTCGCCCGCGGCCTTGCGCGTGAAAGTGAGCCCGAGCACCTCGTCGGCGCGGACCTGGCCGTTCGCGACGAGCCAGACGACGCGGCCCGCCATCGTCTCGGTCTTGCCACTGCCGGCGCCCGCGATGACGATGGCCGGCGCCGGTGCCGCCTCGATGACGGCTGCCTGATCGGGCGTGGGGCGCGGGAGGCCGAGCGCGACGGCGATGACGCCCGCGGGGATCATCGTCACGAGGCCGACACCGCCTTCACCGCGTGGAGCGCGCACACGCCGAAGCGGGATGTCGCGCAATGCGCGTCGATCGGGGCGTCGAAACCCTCTGAAGCCATCGCATTGGCGGCGCTCGAGATCGCCTCGAGGAAAGCGGCCCGGGCGCCCTCGTCCATCGGCGCCTGCCGGGCGAGCCGGTAGTGCGGCTCCTTCTGCGTCGTCTTGGAGAGCACGATCAAGCGGGCCCCCGCGTTCGCGGCGCTCTCGGCGCCGGGGACGAGACCCTCCAGGAACGCGAGCTGGTACGCCGCGAGCTGCGGATCGTCTCCCACCTTGTCGTCGCTCACGCGCGCCTCCGAGCGACCGGTCTTGAGGTCGACGATCACGACGCGCTCGGCGGCCGTCTCGGCCTGATCGATCGTGAGCCCCTCGCCGCGGCCGGGGGGATAAACCTCGACGCGGTCGATCGAACCGCTCAAGAGGGCCCATCGCCCCTCGCCGACGCGGGCGCCGTCCTCGACGACCCGCACCGGCGGAGCCTCGCCGGGCGCGGCATCCATCCCGACCGCGAGCCGGAACCGAGCCTCGGCGCCGATCGTGCGGCCCTCGTGCGCGTGGAATGCGTGGAGGTAGCGATGCAGCCGCTCGACGAGGGTCTCGGCCCACTGCCGCTCCTTGCGGGAGAGCCACTCGGCTTCGAACTCGAGCTCTCCCCAGCGGTCGTCGACGATGGCGCGCAGCTCGGCGAGGTCGCCCGTCGGCACCTCCTCCATGGCGGCGTGCAGGATCGTTCCGGCACCCGCCGACCACGTGCGCGTGTCGCCGCCGAGGGCGCGGATCGCCCAGTCCAGGCCGCAGTCCGTGAACGTCTTGAGCTTCGAGGGCGACACCGGCACGGGACCCCGCTCGGGGTCGCGGAGCGGCCCGGTCACCGTCGGCGGGGCGACGCCGAACCACTGCCGGGGAGCTGCCCCCGCCACGCCCTCGCGCGCGAGCACGGCGAGCTGCTCGGCGGCGTGCTCGCGCACCGCGGGGACCGCCGACGTCGTGAGCGTGCGCCGGTGCTGCGCGACGAGACCGCGGAGGGTGAGCGGATGCTGCGCCTCTGCCTTCTCGAACGCATCGTCGTCGGGCTCGGGGAGGAAGGAGAACAGCGGGCTCGGCCCGCGATCGTCGTCGTCGACCGCCGTCACGGCGAGCCGCGTACGGGCGCGGGAGATCGCGCGCACGAAGAGGCGCAGCTCGTCGTGGAGCGCCTCCCGGCGACGGTCGAGGGCCGCCGGAGCGACCGGCGCGTCGCGCCCTTCCCGCCATGCCGCGATGTCGTCCGCGAGCCGCCACGCGCCGAGCGTGCCGCCCCGGGGGCGGAGGTTCGGCCAGACGCCGTCCTGCATGCCGGCGATGACGACGCCCTCGAAGTCGGTCGCGAGCGCCGAGGCCGGGGTGAGGACCGACACCGACTCGGAGCGGTCCGGCGCCGTGAGGATGTCTTCGGGCACGGCGCTGTCGAGGATCCGCCGCAGGAACACGACGGGACTCTCGCGCGGCGCGCGCTCGACGAAGCGCTTGGCCGCGTCGAAGAGGGCGACGAGTGCGTCCAGGGCGCGGTTGGCCTCGGCCGAGAAGACCCCCGGCGCACCGGCGACCTCGCTCCAGACGGCCGACAGCGGCCGCCCGGAGATGTCGCGCGCCCGCTCCCACACCGTCCAGAGCAGCGCGTGCGCGTTCGCACCGCGGTCGGCGGCCTCGTGGACGAGGGAGAGCGTCGTCGCGACCCGTTCGGCGGACCGCGCCTCGGGCGAGTCGAGCTCGAGGAGGCCGAGCGGATGCGCCATCGCCTCCTGGAGCAGCTCGCGCGCGACGCGCGTGCCGCCCGCGGCGAGCTCGGCGTGACGCAGACGAGCCCGCAGGCGACGGAGGCTCACGGCATCCAGCCCCCCGAAGGGCGAGAGGAGCGCCGTCGTGAGCTGCTCGTACGACCGCTCGGCGGGCGGGGCGATGCCCAGGAGCACGAACTCGACGAGGTCGCGCACGACGGCCTCGCCGCCGAGCGGTCGCGACAGTGCGCCGGCCCGGGTCGGCACCTCGCGGGCCGCGAGCTCGACCTCCAGGTCTGCGACCTGCCTCGTGTCGTGCGCGATGACGGCCAGGCGCGCCCACGGCACACCGTGAAGCACATGCCACTCCCGGAGGAGGCGCGCGATGCGGTCGATCTCCTCGAAGGGCGAGGGGGCGACGACCGAGACGACCGAGCCGACCGCGCCGTCGTCGGGCAGGAGCGGCCCGGGCGGCCGGCGGTGGATGACGGTGCCGGAGGCGCCGATCGCCTCGGTGGCGAGGCGCGTGAGGCGCGTGAGCGCCGGCGCGGCGCGGTGCGGCTCGTCGAGCACCCACGTCTCGCCGAGGAGGTCGGCGAGCTCGCGGAACAGCGACGCGCTCGCCCCGCGGAAGGCTCCGGAGCCGATGTCGGGGTCGCCGAGGGCGAGGACGGCGACGCCGCGCGCGCGGAACGCCCGGACGAGTCCCACGCCGCCGGGCGTCAGCTCCTGCGCGTCGTCGACGAGCACGACGCGCAGCCGCGCGGCCGGCCCGAGGGTGCGCTCCCCCTCGGCGCCGAGGGGCGCCGCCGCCAGCAGCGCCGCGGCCTCGCGCACGAGCTCCGCGGGGTCGCGGTGCGCCGAGCGCATCGACCCCAGCACGTCGCGGTACTCCCGGAGGAAGGATGCCGCGGCCACCCACGCCGGACGGTCGTACGCGCGCCCCACGGCGTCGAGCTCGGCGGGGGTGATGGCCCGCTCGCTGCATTCGGCCGAGAGCGCCCGCAGCTCGGCCCGGAACTGACGCGAGGCGCGCAGGGCCGGGCCGAGACCTTCGGGCCACCGGTCGCGGGCGCCGGCCGCGGCATCCTCTTGGTCACCCGTGAGCAGCTCGGCGACGATGCGGTCCTGGTCGCCCGCCGTGAGCAGCTGCGGCGGGGCGGCGCCCGCGGCGACCGCGGCGGCGCGCACGAGCTGGAAGGCGAACGACGCGACCGACCGCGCCAGCGGACCCGGGGTCGCGAGATCGAGCCCCGCGCCGAGGGTGTCGCGCAGGGCCGTCGCGGTCTGGCGCGTCGGCGTGAGGACGAGGAGCTCGTCGGGTGCGAGACCCGCCTCGCCCAGGAGCCGGCCGACCCGCGCGACGAGGGCGGTCGTCTTGCCCGTGCCGGGAGCGCCGACGACGGCTCCGGATGCCTCGACGGGGAGTCCGACCACGGCTCGCTGTGCGGCGTCGAGATCGAACGAGGGCTTCACACCAGCACGCTAACAAGCGGCGCCGACACTCGGCGGCGAAGGGGACGGCGAGCCCGCGCACCGTTCGCCGAGAGCGTGCGACACACCGGCCGAGCGGGTGCGGGGCGTGTCGTAGAGTTGCCATGCGCCCGGGGTTCGGGCGCGCCCCAAGAGGCAGAAAGGCAGTCCCGTGGAGATCCGCATCGGCATCGCCAACACCGGCCGTGAGCTCAGCTTCGAGACGAGCGAGGCGGCCGACGCCGTCAAGAAGTCGGTCGCGGGAGCCCTCGACTCCGGAGCGACGCACATCACCTTCAGCGACTCGAAGGGCAACTCCTACATCGTGCCCACGGCGGGTCTGGCCTACATCGAGTTCGGCAGCGAAGAGTCGCGCCGCGTCGGCTTCGTCGCCTGAGTCAGACGATGCAGATCATTCTCGCCCTCATCATCGGCGCGGTCGTCGGCCTCGCGGTGCACTACATCGCCGGTGGTCGCGCGACGCGCGGCGCAGCGCTGGCGCCCATGATCGGCGCGTTCCTCGCTGGCCTCGTGTGGACGATCCTCACGTGGGCGGGACTGGGCCTCGACAGCGCATGGCTGTGGCTCTCGCCACTGGTCGTCTCCTGGCTCGCGTGGCCGGTCGTCGCGTTCCTCGCCCGCACGCGTCACGCCCACGACCTCGAAGAGCGCAAGCGGCTCCGCATCGTCTAGGCCCGATCTTCGGCGCAGCACCGCCTACGCGGCGAGGCCCATCGCGTCCATGCGACGCGAGTGCGCGGCCATGAGCTCCGTGAAGACGGGCTCGACCTTCTCCTCGTCCGCGATGCGGAGCGTCGTCGGACGGAGCGCCGCACGCGCGATCAGGAGCGTGTCCCCCACGAGGCGGCGGCCCCACATGGCAAGGAGCGACTTCCACTCCGGGTCGCTCTCGATCGTCTCGGTGATGATCTCGACGATCGCCTGCCGATCGTTGTCGCCGCGCAGGATCCGTGCGACGCGCCGGCCGGTGTCGCCGTAGCTCGCCGACAGCGCGAGGTAGAAGTCGTCGAGCATGCCGGCGATGATGTGCACCGAGAGCATCGTCTCCTGCGGGCGCACCCCGTGGGTGGCGCGGCGGAAGTCGTCGAGCGGCTCGCGGAACGGCAGCATGAGCGCCGTCGGGTCGTCCCCTCGCTCCCGGATGAGCCGCACGAGATCCTCGTGCTTCTTGAGCGCCGCGCCGGCGGCACGTGAGAGCGCGTCCTTCTTCGCGAGCTCGGGCGTGAGGGCGATGAGCTCGCTCAGCGTCTCGAAGAACCCGAGCTGGAGGTAGGCGGCCTGCCCGAGATACGTGTTGATGTCGGGCGCGAGCTCCTCGAAGTCGACGCGCGTCGCGGTGCTCAGCTCGTCGCGCGAGCGCAGGCGGAGCGAGCGGGATTCCCGGCGCGATCCGCCTCTCAACCAGTCGAACACGCTCTACAGCCTAGGGCGGCGAGGGCGCGGCACATCGCTCCGGTATCCTGGTCTGGTCCCCGGCGACGGATCGGGGCCCCCGCGCCTGCGGACGAGTGAAGGGCGTGGATCCTCCTCAACAGGCGGTCATCTCGCCGCCGGACAGGCTCATATCGTGACGACCTTCGCCGATCTCGGCGTCGACCAGGACATCGTCGACTCCCTCGCCACACTCGGCATCGTCGATGCATTCCCCATTCAGGAGCAGACGATCCCCCTCGGCATCCCGGGGCAGGACATCATCGGCCAGGCGAAGACCGGCACGGGAAAGACCTTCGGCTTCGGCATCCCCGTCGTCCAGCGCCTGGGCCTCGACCCGGCTCCCGGTGTGAAGGCGCTCATCGTCGTGCCGACCCGCGAGCTGTGCGTGCAGGTCTACGAAGACATCGACATGCTCACGCGCAACCGCCCGACGAGCGTCGTGGCGATCTACGGCGGCAAGGCGTACGAGGGCCAGATCGAGCAGCTCAAGGCCGGCGCGCAGATCGTCGTCGGCACGCCGGGCCGCCTCATCGACCTCAGCAACCAGCGCCTGCTCGACCTCTCGAACGCGACCGAGGTCGTGCTCGACGAGGCCGACAAGATGCTCGACCTCGGGTTCCTCCCCGACATCGAGAAGATCTTCCAGAAGGTCTCGGCCGTGCGCCACACGCAGCTGTTCTCCGCGACGATGCCGGGCCCGATCGTCGCCCTCGCGCGCCGCTTCATGTCGAACCCCATCCACATCCGCGCGACCGACCCCGACGAGGGGCTGACGCAGGCCAACATCCGCCACCTCGTCTACCGCGCGCACTCGCTCGACAAGGACGAGGTCATCGCGCGCATCCTGCAGGCCGACGGCCGCGGTAAGACCGTCATCTTCACGCGTACCAAGCGCGCGGCGCAGCGCCTCGTCGACGAGCTGGGCGACCGCGGCTTCAACGCCGCCGCCGTCCACGGCGACATGAGCCAGGAGTCGCGCGAGCGCTCCATGGCGGCGTTCAAGGCCGGCAAGCGCGACGTGCTCATCGCGACCGACGTCGCCGCGCGCGGCATCGACGTCGACGACGTGACGCACGTCATCAACCACACGATCCCCGACGACGAGAAGACCTACCTGCACCGCGCGGGGCGCACGGGCCGCGCCGGCAAGACCGGCATCGCCGTGACCTTCGTCGACTGGGAAGACCTGCACAAGTGGGCGCTCATCAACCGCGCGCTCGAGTTCGGCCAGCCCGAGCCTGTCGAGACCTACTCGTCGAGCCCGCACCTGTTCTCCGACCTCAACATCCCCGAGGGCACGCGCGGCCGCATCGCGACGGCCCCCAAGACGCAGGCCGTGAAGACCCAGCCCGCCGCCCGCGCCGCGGACGTCGCCGCCGAGGGAACCGAAGAGGGCGGCACGACGCGTCGCCGCCGTCGCCGCTCCCGCGCCGCGAGCGATGTCGGATCGACCTTCGCGGACGGTGCGTCGGCAGACGGTCACGGTGAGGCGACGGATGCCTCGGCATCCGCCGACCGTACCGCCGAAGGCGCCGGAACCCACGACGGCCAGGGCAAGGAGCACCACGACGGCAACCCCGGCGCGGCACGCCGCCGCCGTCGCCGCCGTCGCCCGAGCGCGCCGACGACGGGCGCCTGACCCCTCGGCCCGACGTCACGGGCGTAGGAGATCACACGGGCGTAGGACGAATCCTCCGGGATTGTCGTACGCCCGCTCCCTTTCCTACCTCGGTGCCGGCCGGCGGGCGCGGCGGGTAGACGAGCGTCACGAGCACGACCGAGATGATCATGAGCAGGAACCACGACACGAGCTTCGACAGCGCGACGGGATGCCACCCGCCTGCCTGGTCGGGATAGCTCCACGCTCCGGCCCACGTGCCGATGTTCTCGGCGAGATAGATGAACACGGCGACGCCCGCGAATGCGGCGAGCTGCGGCATCCTGAGCACCCTCCGCCAGATCCGGGCGTACATCGTCGTGCGCAGCCACAGGAGCACGACGGCGGCCAGCAGCACCCATCTCAGGTCGATCCAGAAGTGATGCGTGAAGAAGTTGAGATAGATGCCGGCCGCGACGATCACCGTGAGCCACCGGCGCGGATAGCGCGTGAACCCGAGGTCGAACAGGCGGTACACCCGCACCATGTACGACCCGACGGCGGCGTACATGAAGCCGCTGAACAGCGGCACTCCCCCGATGCGGAGCACCCCGTCGGCGGCGTACGCCCACGAGCCGACATCGGTCTTGAAGAGCTCCATGACGGTGCCGGTGAGGTGGAAGAGGAGGATCACCCACACTTCGCGCCCGGTCTCCAGGCGCGTGGCCAGCATGACGACCTGGATGACGATCGCGACGATCGTGAGGAAGTCGTTGCGTGCGAGCGCCGCCTCGTCGGGGTACCACAGCCGCGCTGCGACGATCACGGCGAGCAGCGCCGCTCCGAACAGGCATGCCCACGCCTGCTTGAGCACGAACACCGTGAACTCGACGAGGCCCGCGCGCACGCCGCGCTCGGAGGCGCCCTGAAGCAGCGCATGGGCGACCGCATCGATGCGCCGCTCGAGCGGAGTGGAGTTGCGCATCCGATGACGCTAGCCGAACACCCCGTGAACACCCTCCGGCGCCCCGGATCGCCGCGGAAATACCCGCGCGGCGCGGCCTCCGGCCGCTATCGTGTGGCCAGCGGCACCCTCGCCGCCGTCTTCTCGAGAGAGGCATTCATGTTCGGAAACTTCTGGGACGTCGTCTGGTGGTTCCTGTGGGCGTTCTTCTTCATCGCGTACCTGTTCGTGCTGTTCGCGATCATCTCCGACCTGTTCCGTGACCACAAGCTCAACGGCTGGCTGAAGGCGGTGTGGATCCTCTTCCTGATCTTCGTGCCTTTCCTGACGGCGCTGGTCTACCTGATCGCGCGCGGCAAGGGCATGGGCGAGCGCTCGCAGGCCGAAGCGCAGAGGTTCCAGGCCGCGCAGGCCGATTACATCAAGTCCGTCGCGGGCGGCGGCGCGAGCCCGGCCGATGAGATCGCGAAGGCGAAGTCGCTCCTCGACGCCGGCACGATCAGCCAGGCGGAGTACGAGGCCATCAAGGCCAAGGCTCTGGCCTGAGTCCGACCGTCACGGGTCTCGCCCCGGTCCGCCTCGTGCGGGCCGGGGCGTTCTCGTCGACGGCTGCCGCGCCCCGCCGCCCGCGGGCGGCGCCCGGGTCTCAGGGGTAGACCGGTCGGCTCCCCGTGCCGAGCGCGATGATCCGCGCGACCATCTCGTCGCTCGTCGTGTTCTCGCCCGGAACGTTCGGCTTGCCGTGGCCGTGGTAGTCGCTGGACCCCGTCACGATGAGGTCGTGCTCGTCGACGAGGGTGCGGAGGATCCGCTTCCCCTCCTCGGTGTTCTCGCGGTGGTCGAGCTCGAAGCCCGCAAGGCCGATTCCGATGAGGTGCTCGAGGAGCGGGATCGCCATCATGCGCGCTCGGCCCGCGGGCGTCGGGTGCGCGACGACGGGGACGCCGCCTGCCGCCACGACGAGCGCGACGGCCTTCTCGACATCCGGGGCGTAATGGCCCTCGTAGTACCCGGCGCGAGGATGCAGGATCGTGTCGAACGCGTCGCCGCGCGTGCTCACGATGCCGCGGGCGACGAGCGCGTCGGCGATGTGCGGACGGCCCACGGTCGCGCCGTGACCGGTCTGGGCGACGACGTCGTCCCACGTCAGCGGATAGTCGCGGCCGATGCTGCGCACGATCCGTTCGGCGCGCCCGATGCGGTCGTCGCGGATCCGCTCCATCTCGGCGCGCAGGCCCCGGTCGTCGGGGTCGAAGAGGTACGCGAGGAGATGCACCGAGCGCCAGTCGCTGTGCGCCGAGAGCTCCATGCCCGGAAGGAACGTCATGCCGAGGGATGTCGCGGCCTCGGCCGCCTCCGCCCATCCCGACGTCGTGTCGTGGTCGGTGAGTGCGACGGTGCGAAGGCCCCTCCTGTGGGCGGCCGCCATGACCTCGGCGGCGGACTCAGTGCCGTCGGAATGGACCGAATGCAGGTGGAGGTCGCTCGGTCCCTCGAAGCGCCTGTCACCAGCCATCCTTCGAGCGTAGCGCCCGCCCGAGGGGCCGTCCCCACCCGCGGCGGGCAGGCACTTCTCAGCCTGCTGGCATAGAGTCACGGGCGTGCTGCGCTTGCTCGGGATCATCCTCGCCGTGCTCACCGCAGCCGTTGCCGCCGCCCTCACGTGGCCGTCGTTCTTTCGCGTCGATCAGCTGTTCCCCGTCGCCCAGATCATCGCCTTCCGCGCGATCCTGCTCGTCGCCCTGGGCGCCCTCGCCCTCTTCGGGCTGCTCCTGGCGCTCATCCGGCCGCTCCGCCTGTTCGCCCTCTCGATCGCCGTCATCGCGATCGTCGCCGTGGCCGCGAACGGTCTCATCATCGCCGGCCGCGGCATGGGCACCGAGTCGCTGCCGCCCAAGACCGACAGCGCCGTCCGCGTCATGACCTGGAACACGGCGGGCTCGGCGACCTCGCCGGAATCGGTGGCGCAGATCGCCGTCGCGATGGACGCCGACATCGTCACGCTCCCCGAGACGACGATCGAGACGGGCGAGGCGGTCGCCCTCGCGATGCGCGACCTCGGCCACCGCATGTGGGCCTACCACGACGAGTTCGGCGAGAACGGCTGGGACGCCCGCTCCACGACGCTGCTCATCTCGCCCGACCTCGGCGACTACGCCGTGATCGAGTCATCCGTCCAGGGGACCACCAACACCTCGACGGTGCCGAGCGCCGTCGCGATGCCCGTCGACGGCGACGGGCCCACCGTCGTCGCCGCCCACGCCGTGGCGCCACGGCAGCAGTACATGGCGCACTGGCGCGACGACCTCTCGTGGCTCGCCGACCAGTGCGGGCAGGACGAGAACGTCATCCTCGCGGGCGACTTCAACGCGACTCTCGACCACATGGGCCGCCTCGGCGTCGACGGCGGCACCCTCGGCCACTGCCACGACATCGCCTCCGAGACCGGCAACGGCTCTGTCGGCACGTGGCCGACGAACCTCCCCGCCCTCTTGGGCGCCCCGATCGACCACGTCATGGCATCCGAGAACTGGGTGGCCACAGGCTCGATCGTGCTCCGCTCCCTCGACGGCTCGGGAAGCGACCACCGACCGCTCATCGTGCAGCTGGAACCGGCCGGCTGACCCCGTTCCCCGCTCGGGGGAGCGTGCGAGACTGGACGCATGAGCACCTCCGGCGAGAGCGACACGATCGCGACCGACTCCCCCGCAGAGACCACGCACAGCCCCGAGAGCACCGGGACCGCAGAGCCGCGGCCCTCCTCCTCGACGAACCGGCGCCAGCCGTTCGGCGCGGGCTTCCTCGACACCATCTCGACGGGGTGGGCCGATCGCCCCGACCTCGCTCCGCCGCAGCGCGAGCAGGCCGCGTACGCCGCGGCGCGCCGGGAGAAGCTCTCCGCCGCCTTCCCCGGCAAGCGCCTCGTCATCCCCGCGGGCGGCCTCATGCAGCGCAGCAACGACACGGACCACCCGTTCCGCGCGCACTCCGCCTTCTCCCACCTCACCGGCTGGGCCTCCGACAGCGAGCCCGACTCCGTGCTCGTGTTCGACCCGCGCGACGAGGGCGGTCACGACGTGACCCTGTTCTTCCGCGAGCGCGCCGACCGCACGACGAGCGAGTTCTACGCGGATGCCTCGATCGGCGAGTTCTGGATCGGCCCGCGCCCCGCCCTGGCCGGCGTCGCCGGCGATCTGGGACTGGCGACGGCCCACATCGACGACTTCGGCTCGACTGAGGAAGACCTCGTCGTCGGCGACGACGACGACCTCACGCGCGCCGTCTCCGAGCTGCGCCTCGTGAAGGACGAGTACGAGATCGCGCAGATGCGCCTCGCGGTCGACACGACGGCGAAGGGGTTCGACGACATCATCCGGGAGCTCCCGCGCGTCATCGCCCACCCGCGCGGCGAGCGCATCGTGGAGGGTGTCTTCCACCAGCGCGCCCGCAGCGACGGCAACGCGGTCGGCTACGACACCATCGCGGCGTCGGGCCCGCACGCGTGCTACCTGCACTGGACGCGCAACGACGGCGCCGTCGTCCCCGGCGACCTCATCCTCATCGACGCCGGCGTCGAGGTCGACAGCCTCTACACCGCCGACATCACCCGCACTCTCCCCGTGAGCGGCCGGTTCACTCCGGTGCAGCGCAAGGTCTACGAGGCGGTGCGCGAAGCGGCGGACGCGGCCTTCGCCGTCGCCCGGCCGGGCGTGAAGTTCCGCGCCGTGCACGAGGCGGCGATGAAGGTCATCGCGGCGCGCGTCGCCGAGTGGGGCCTGCTCCCCGTGACGGCCCAGGAGGCTCTGGATGCCGAGCACGGCGGACAGCACCGCCGCTACATGGTGCACGGCACGAGCCATCACCTCGGCATCGACGTGCACGACTGCGCGCAGGCACGCCGCGAGATGTACTACGACGGTGAGCTGCAGCCCGGCATGGTCTTCACGATCGAGCCCGGCCTGTACTTCCAAATTGACGATCTCACCGTCCCCGAAGAGCTGCGGGGCATCGGCGTACGCATCGAGGACGACGTTCTGGTCACGCAGGACGGCGTCGAGAACCTGTCGGCGGCCATCCCCCGCACCGCCGACGAGGTCGAAGCCTGGATGCTGCGTCTCGGCGTCGGCGCGTGAGCCCGGCCGCCTGAGATCGTGACGTTCACTCCCCCACCCGCCTTCACGACGCGCCCCACTCTCGAGGGCTCGTTCGGCATGGCCGCCTCCACCCACTGGCTCGCCACCGCGACCGCCCAGGCGGTGCTCGAACGCGGCGGCAACGCGTTCGACGCCGTCGTCGCCGGCGGCTTCGTGCTCCACGTCGTCGAACCGCACCTCAACGGACCGGGCGGCGACCTCGTCGGCATCTTCGCGACGGCGGAGAACCCCGGCACGCCCGTCGTCCTCATGGGCCAGGGCCCCGCGCCCGCGGGTGCCACGATCGAGCACTACCGCGCCGAAGGGCTCGACCTCGTCCCCGGCGCGGGCGGCCTCGCCGCCGCGGTACCGGGAGCGGTCGACGCGTGGCTCGTGCTCCTGCGCGACCACGGCACGTGCGAGCTCGCCGAGATCCTCTCGTACGCGATCCACTACGCACGCGAGGGCGCTCCCCTCCTGGCGCAGGCCGCCGCCACCATCGGCCGCGTCGCCGACCTCTTCCAGGAGCACTGGCCGACCTCGGCAGAGCTGTGGATGCCGGACGGCGAGGTCCCCGCGGCCGGGACGATCGTGCGCAATCCCGCGTACGCGGCGGTCCTCGAGAGCTTCGTCCACGCCGGGCACGCCGTGCGCGACGACGGCCCCGTCGGACGAGCCGCGCGGATCGACGCGGCGCGCACGGAATGGAAGACGGGACTCGTCGCGGGCGCGGCATCCGACTTCCTCTCCCGTCCGCACCGGCACTCGACGGGCGGCGACCACGCGGCCGTCATCACGCGCGAGGACTTCGCGGGCTTCGACGCCGGCTACGAGGATGCCGCGACCGCCGCATTCCGCGGCCATGTCGTCGCGAAGGCCGGCGCGTGGACGCAGGGGCCGGCGCTGCTGGAGGCGCTGCGCATCCTCGACCCGCTTCCCGACGAGCAGCTCGACCCGTCGACGGAGCTCGGCGCGCACACGCTCCTCGAGACGATCAAGCTGGTGCTCGCCGACCGCGACGGGCACCTCGGCGACGGCGCGCCGCTGGACGCCCTCCTCTCCGATGCCTTCGTCGCGCAGCGGCGGGACGAGATCGGCGACACCGCCGCGCATGAGTGGCGTCCCGGGACGCTCGCGGGTCGCGAGCCGTTCCGGCCGCCGCTGCGGACGGATGCCGCGGCACTCCCCGGCTCGCAGGAGCCGACGATCGCGCGCACGGGCGAGACCCGCGGCGACACGTGTCACATCGACGTCGTCGACCGCTGGGGCAACATCGTCGCCGTCACGCCGTCGGGCGGGTGGCTGCAGTCCTCGCCGGTCATCCCGGAGCTCGGCTTCCCGCTCGGGACGCGGCTGCAGATGATGTGGCTCGACCCGTCGTCGCCCGGCGCGCTGCGCCCCGGCGCGCGGCCGCGCACGACCCTCACCCCGACCCTCGTGCTGCGGGGCGGCCGCGCCGTCATGGCGCTCGGCACCCCCGGCGGCGACCAGCAGGAGCAGTGGCAGCTGCCCGCTCTCGTTCGCATGCTCGTGGGCGGCTACACGGCGCAGCAGGCGATCGACGCCCCGACCTTCCACTCCATCGCACTCGTCGACTCCTTCTGGCCGCGGACGTGGCACCCCGCAGGAGCCTTCGTCGAGGACCGGCTCGGCGACGACGTCATCGCGGGCCTCGCGCGCCGCGGTCACGCGGTCGTGCGCGCCGGAGATTGGGCCCTCGGGCGGATCTCGGCGGTCGGCATCGACGCCGCACGGGGCACGGTGTGGGCCGCGGCCAATCCGCGCGGGATGCAGGGCTACGCCGCGGGACGCTGACCCTCAGCCGCGGCTGCGGATCCAGTCGGCGACGAGCGGCGCGAGGCCCGCGCCGATCTCGTCGGCGGGGCGCTTGCGGCCCTTCACCTCGAAGGAGTGGCCGCCGCCCTCGATCCAGTGGATGCGGGCGTCCTGGCACGAGGCGACGGCCTCGTCGAGCTGCGCGTGGGGATCGACGAAGGGGTCGTTCGTCCCCTCGACGAACAGCTGGGGCGCAGCGACATCGGGGAGATGCGCGACCCGCGCCTTGGCGGGGTCTCCCGGCGGGTGGAGCGGATATCCGAGGTACACGAGCCCCGCGGGGCGGATGACGCCTTCGGCCGCGGCCATCGATGCCATGCGTCCGCCGTACGACTTGCCCGCGGCCCACACGGCGAGCCCCGGCGCGTGCTCGGCCAGCCATGCCTCCGCCGCCGCCCAGGTCGCGATCGCGTGCGCGGCGGGCCCCGGCATCCGTCTCCCCGCCTCGGAGTACGGGAAGTTGAAGCGGAGCGTCGCGAAGCCCTCGTCGTGAACCGCAGCGGCGAAGCCGGTGAGGAAGGGGTGCGCGTAGCCGGTTCCGGCGCCGTGGGCGACGGCGACGACGGCGGATGCCGCGGCCGGCCGGCCCCATGAGGCGGACACCTCGACGCGACCGGACGGGAGATCGACGGCGATCTTCACGTCGGCCTCGACGGCGCTCATCTCGGTGCGGGCCCGCCCGCGTCGTGGCCGTCGGGGCTGTGGGTGCTGTGGGTGCTGTCTGCGCCGTCCGCGGGCGCGTCAGGCTGCTCGTCGGGGGCCGGGACGACCCGCTCGCCGTAGCGGGGCGGCTCCTCTTCCGCGATCGGCGCGTCGGGCGTGGCCACGGGCGCAGGCGCGACGCCGGCGACCGTGGGGTCGGCGGGAGGTGCGGGCGGCGGCACCGACGAGCCGAGCACCTGGCGGGCGCGGTGGATGCTGGATGCGCCGACGGTGACCTCGTAGTGGTCCGCGAGGACCTGCATGACCGACGCGTAGTCGCGCCGGCGGCGCACGAGGGAGTACGCGATGATGCTCATCAGCATGCCGATCGCGATGCCGACGAACAGCACGCCGACGAATGCCTGAATCGGCACGGAGGGCGACCCGAGCACGAGGATCGCCGAGAACAGCAGGCCGAGGAGCAGGCCGTTGATCGCGCCCGTGCGCGCGGCGGCCGCGTAGCCGAGACGACCCGTGATGCGCTCGATCGACCGCAGGCCCTGGCCGACGATGGCGATGTCGCGCGCGGGCACGTCGGCGGCGATGAGCGTCGAGACGGCCTTCTGCGCGCCCTCGTACGTGGGGAAGGACGCGACGGTCTGACCGACCTCGCCCGCGCCCTGCGCACCCCTGCCACCCATCATGCTCATCTCCTCATCCTCCCATGCGGGCAGGGCTACGCTGGATCCGTGAGCCAGCAGAGGGTATTCGTCGCGCGCCTTGCGGGCTGTGCGGTCTTCGACCCCGCGGGCGACCGTCTCGGCAAGGTCCGCGACGTCGTCGTCATCTACCGGAAGGACGACCCTCCGCGCGTGATCGGCCTCGTGATCGAGATCCCCGGCCGACGGAACGTCTTCGTGTCGATCGGCCGGGTCACCTCGATCGCGACCGGGCAGGTCATCACGACGGGGCTCATCAACGTGCGCCGCTTCCAGCAGCGCGGCGGCGAGGTGCGCGTCATGGCCGAGCTCCTCGGCCGCAAGGTCTACCTCACCGACGGCTCGGGCGTCGCCGTCATCGAAGACGTCGCCATCGAGCGCAATCGCCTCGGGGAATGGGATGTGGGGCAGCTCTTCCTCCGCCGCCCGAAGACGAGCGCCTCGCCCTTCGCGAAGGGCCCGACGACGTTCGCGGAGTGGTCGCAGGTGCGCGAGACCCAGGTGCCCGGCGAGGCGCAGTCCGCCGAGCAGCTGGTCGCGACCTTCTCCGAGCTCAAGCCCGCCGACCTCGCCAACACCCTCCTCGACCTCCCCGACGAGCGCCTGCTCGAAGTCGCCGAGGAGCTTCCCGACGACCGTCTCGCCGACGCGCTCGAGGAGATGCCCGAAGAGGACCAGGTGCACATCCTCGAGGCGCTCGGCGACGAGCGCGCCGCCGACATCCTCGATGCGATGGAGCCGGATGATGCGGCCGACGTGCTCGCGCAGCTCCCCGAGGACCGCCTCGAAGAGCTCCTCGACCTCATGGAGCCCGAAGAGGCCGAGGACGTCCGCGCCCTCCTGAAGTACGGTCCCGACACGGCGGGCGGCCTCATGACGCCCGAGCCGATCGTCCTGTCCGCCGATGCCACGGTCGCCGAGGCGCTCGCGCTCATCCGCCGCCACGAGCTGCACCCCGCTCTCGCGGCCGCCGTCTTCATCACGCTCCCGCCCTACGAGACCCCGACCGGGCGTCTCCTCGGCACGGTGCACTTCCAGCGCATGCTGCGCTACCCGCCGCACGAGCGCCTGGGCGCGATCATCGACGACACCCTCGACCCGGTGCCCGCGTCGGCATCCGCGGCCGAGGTCGCGCGTCTGCTGGCGAGCTACAACCTCGTCTCGGTGCCCGTCGTCGATCAGGCGCACCGCCTCGTCGGCGCGGTGAGCGTCGACGACGTGCTCGACTACCTCCTGCCCGAGGACTGGCGTTCGCACGACGGCGATGAGCCGGCGCGCCAGCCCGTGCCCACGACGACCGCGAGCACCCCCACGCTGGGCAGCACGCGGGGCGGGAGCAGGCGCTGATGGCTCGACCCAACCGCCAGCCGGCGCTGGACGCACCCCGCGGCCGCTCGGGCATGCTCGCGCGCACGCCGCAGCCCTCGCGCGACCGCTTCGGCCGCTTCTCCGAGTCCTTCGCCCGCGCGATGGGGACCTCGGGATTCCTGCTCGGGATGACGATCTTCGTCCTGGTCTGGCTGAGCTGGAACATCTGGGCGCCCCCGGAGCTGCAGTTCGACCCCGCCGAGACGAACTTCACGCTGCTGACGCTCATCCTCTCGCTGCAGGCGTCGTACGCCGCGCCCCTCATCCTCCTCGCGCAGAACCGCCAGGACGACCGAGACCGCGTGCAGATCGAGCAGGACCGTCAGCGCGCCGAGCGCAACCTCGCCGACACCGAGTACCTCGCCCGCGAGGTCGTGGCGCTGCGGATGGCCGTGACGGACTTCTCCGACGAGGTCGTGACGCGCGACGTGCTGCGCACCGAGCTCAAGTCGCTCCTCGAGCAGCTCGAGGCGCGCCCCGCCGCCGAGATCCCGTCCGGGTCGCCCGCGTCCGGCTCGGGGCGGTGACGCGCGCGTGACCGCGACAGCGGCGGCCGTCCGGGCGGCGGTGGGCGCCGTCGTCGACCCGGAGCTTCGCCGTCCGATCGAAGAGCTCGGAATGGTGCGCGACGTGCAGGTCGCCGGTGAGACGGCCCAGGTCGGGATCCTCCTCACGATCGTCGGCTGCCCTGCGGCCGATCGCATCGCCCGGGAGGTGACCGATGCCGCGGCCTCCGTCGCCGGCATCGCCGCCGTCGAGCTGGAGGTCGGCGTCATGTCGCCCGCCGAGCGCCAGGCGCTCACGGAGAAGCTGCGAGGCGGCCGCGCGACGCGCACGATGCCGTTCGGGCCCGACTCGCTCACGCGGGTCGTCGCGGTCACGAGCGGCAAGGGCGGCGTGGGCAAGTCGACCCTCACCGCCAATCTCGCCGTCGCGCTCGCGCGGCGCGGGCTCGCCGTCGGCCTCGTCGACGCCGACGTCTACGGCTTCTCGATCCCGGGGCTGCTGGGCCTCGTCGATGCCGCGGGCCGCACACCCAAGCCCACCCGCATCGACGACCTGATCCTGCCGCCCGTCGCCTACGACGTGAAGACGGTGTCGATCGGGATGTTCCTGCGGGAGGGCGAGGAGCGCTCCGCCGTCGCGTGGCGCGGCCCGATGCTGCACCGCACCGTGCAGCAGTTCCTCACCGACGTCTTCTTCGGCGACCTCGACATCCTCCTCCTCGACATGCCGCCGGGCACGGGCGACGTCGCGATCTCGGTCGGGCAGCTCCTCCCCCACGCCGAGGTGCTCGTCGTGACGACTCCGCAGGCCGCGGCATCCGATGTCGCCATCCGCAGCGGACTCGTCGCCCGCCAGACGGGTCAGCGCGTCGTGGGGGTCATCGAGAACATGGCCGCCCTGACGCTTTCCGACGGCACGACGCTCGACATCTTCGGCTCCGGCGGCGGTCAGGCGGTGGCGGATGCCCTGTCGTCCGACGACGAGACAGTTCCGCTCCTCGCGTCGATCCCGCTCAGCCCCGCTTTGCGGACGGATGCCGATGCCGGCGTGCCGGTGGTGGTGGCACACCCCGACGACCCGGCCGCGCAGGCGATCACGGCCGTCGCCGCGCGCCTCGCCGTGCGGCCTCGCGGGCTCGCGGGCCGCTCGCTCCCGTTCAACCCCCGTTGAGGGCTCTCAGGTCGCTTCGCCGTCGAAGGGCGGCGGCTCATCGGGCGTGAAGGCGCGCATCGCCCCGGGAGGGGGCGGCGGCGAGGTCGCCTCGATCGCGGCGCCGACCTGTGCCGCACGCACGGTCGGGACGGGCGCGTCGTCGAGCAGCGCCTCGCGGACGATCCGGCGCGGGTCGTACTGCCGCGGGTCGAGCGTGCGCCAGTCGACATCGTCGAAGTCGTCGCCCATCTCGTCGCGCACGCGGGTCTTGGCGTTGCGGAGGAACTCGCGGAACTGCGTCGTCAGGCGCGCAAGGCTCTCGGCGTAGCGGGGCAGGCGCTCCGGCCCGATGACCATCGCCGCGATCACACCGATCACGAGGAGCTTCTCGATAGTCAGGCCGAAGAACATGCACACAGGTTACCGCCGCGCCTGAGCATCCCGGGCAGTCGAGGCGCTTAGGCTTGCCCGGGAAGGAGGGGACATGAGCGAGCAGGACGCGAACCATCGCTTCGCGAACGAGGCGACCGTCGAGCCCGATCACATCGCGCGCGCGAGGGCCCACGCTCTGGAATTGGGCGCCGCGCCGATCAGCGCCGTGGTCGGTGCCCAGTGCGCACTGCTGGCTGCGGCATCCCAGTCCCTCAACATCGTCGAGATCGGAACGGGTGCCGGCGTCTCGGGCCTGTGGCTCCTGCGTGGCGCGCCGCGCGCGACCCTCACGACCATCGACAGCGAGCCCGAGCACCTGGCCGCGGCCCGGAAGGCCTTCTCGGATGCCGGGGTCCCGCCTGCGCGCGCACGCTTCATCACCGGCCGGGCATCCGATGTGCTTCCGCGCATGAACGAGGCGTCGTACGACATCGTGCTCGTCGACGCCGATGCCGAGGGCGTCATCGAGTACGTCGAGCACGGACTCCGACTCGCCCGTGCCGGCGGGATCGTGCTGGTCCCTCGTGTGCTCAAGGGGGGTGCCGTCGCCGACCCCGTCAAGCGCGACGCCGTGACGACGGCCTACCGCTCCCTGATCCAGGAGACGCAGGCCTCACCCGCCGTCCTCGGCGCACTCTCGATCGTGGGCGAGGGACTCCTCCAGCTCACGACGATCCCGGGCGAGTGACGCCCCACCGAGTCCTCCGCAAACGAGAACGGCCGGTCCTCAGACCGGCCGTTTCGTTCATCACATGCGTCAAGCGGCGTTGACGACATCTCCGAGCACGTCGTAGAGCTCCTTCGCCTCAGCGTCGTTCACGGAGACCACCAGGCGACCGCCGCCCTCGAGGGGGACGCGCACGATGATGAGGCGACCCTCCTTAACGGCCTCCATCGGTCCGTCTCCGGTTCTCGGCTTCATGGCTGCCATCGCGGCTCCCTTTCGTCGTAGGTCTGCCCGTCAAGTTTATCCTCAGCCTCGGACGAGGGATGAACCGGCCCGGTACGCCTCATCCGGCGCGGTTCACGGCACCGTCCAGATCGCCGTTCCCGCGAGGGCATACATCGTGTAGATCCACCACCACTGCCCTACGAGGCAGGCCGCCAGAACGCCCCCTCGCCACGCGTTCGAGCGCGGCATGGCCGCGGCGCCCCACAGCGGCGACAGCGGCACGAGCAGCCGGAAGATGCTCGACTGCGGGAAGAAGACCGCGAGGAGGTACACGGCGTAGCTCGCGCTCCACAGGCGGAGGTCGGGGCCCAGCCGCCGCACGCGCGGGTCGAAGAGGAGGAGGGCCGCGAAGCCGGCCACGACGAGGGCGAGGACGGTCAGGACGAGCGCCTGGCTCGTCCCCCACTGGCCCGCCCAGAACCCGGCGGCCTGCACGAAGCCCTCGAGGGGCACGAAGTGGATCGGGGCATCGAGGATCCAGTTGCGACGCCAGGCCATCTCCGTCGTGAGATAAGCACCCGGATCCCCCGTCGCCGCCGCCGCGATGACCTGCCACGAGAAGCCGACGATCACCGCGAGGGCGCCGAGCGCCACGATGTGCACGATGTGGCGGACCGGAAGCGGCTCCGTGCGGCGCGTCCACCAGCGGTGGACGCCGTGGAGGCCGAGGAAGAGCGCGAAGGCGAGCACGCCGGGGCGTGTGTAGCCCATGAGCGGGATGAGGAGGTACAGCCACGCGTAGCGCCGCCGCATGACGCACCAGAGGGCGAGGAACAGCCATAGGAGGAACAGCGACTCCGCGTACCCGATCTGGAAGAGCGCGGCGACCGGCGCCGCGGCGAAGAACACGACGGCCCACACCGCGACGGCGTCGTCGGCGCGCATGCGGACGATCCGGTAGAGCACGAGGCAGGCGAGGTAGCCCGCCACCAGCGACACGGCCACAGCACCGGCGACCCACGATCCGAGGACCGCCCCGACCCCGAGCGCGGCGTATGCGTAGAGGGGCATGAACGCCCAGGAGTTCTCGGATACAAGCCCGGCCTCGTTGGTCGGAAGCGTCGTGGGGTAGCCGTAGCCCGCGACGTACCAGTACCACCAGGCGTCCCACCCGGCCGCGAAGCTCCCGACCGAGGCATCGTGCCCGAAGCGCGACCAGTTGGGGGCGAGCTCGGCCGCGATGAGGAAGAACACCGTCGTGATGGCGCGCGCGAGGAGGTAGAGGATGCCGATGCGCACCGCGATCGGAAGTCCGGCGATCCGCCGCCACGGCGTCGGGCGCTCGGCGACGGAAGGGCTCGTCAGGAGCTCGTCAGCCACGTGCGGAGCCCGTGCTCGACATCCTCGATCTGGTCGATCGGCACGCGCTCCTCGTCGTGGTGCGCGAGATGGGGGTCGCCCGGACCGTAGTTGACGGCGGGCACGCCCATGGCCGAGAACCGCGCGACATCGGTCCAGCCGTACTTGGGCCGCGGCTCGGCGCCGACGGCCGCGACGAATTCCTGGGCGAGCGGGGCGTCCAGGCCGGGACGCGCACCCGCGGCGGAGTCGACGACCTCGACCTCGAAGCCCGCCAGCACGTCCTCCAGGTGGCGCGTCGCCTCTTCCACCGAGCGACTGGGTGCGAAGCGGTAGTTGACCTCGACTTCGCAGAGGTCGGGGATGATGTTGCCCGCGACGCCGCCGCCGATCCGCACGGCGTTGAGCCCCTCGCGGTACACGAGACCCTCGACGGGGACCTCACGCGGCCGGTATTCCGCCAGGCGGAGGAGGATCGGGGCGGCCTTGTGGATGGCGTTCTCTCCGATCCACGCCCGCGCGCTGTGCGAACGGACGCCGTGCGTGCGCACGATGGCGCGGAGGTTGCCGTTGCAGCCGCCCTCGACCTGGCCATTGGACGGCTCGCCGAGGATCGCGAAGTCTCCCGCGAACAGGTCGGGGCGCGTCGCCGAGAGCCGGTTCAGGCCGTTGAGCGCGGCATCCACCTCCTCGTGGTCGTACCACATCCACGTGATGTCGATCCGGGGATCCACGAGCTCCGCGGCCAGCTTGAGCTGCACCGCGACGCCGGCCTTCATGTCGACGGTGCCGCGCCCCCAGAGGTGCGCGCGGCCGTCGATCTCGATCTCGCGCGTGGGGACGTTGTCGTTGATCGGCACGGTGTCGATGTGCCCCGCGATCACGACGCGCTGCGCGCGTCCGAGGTTCGTGCGGGCGACGATCGTGTCGCCGTCGCGGAACACCTCGAGGTGCGGCAGGTCGCCGATCGCGCGCTCGATGGCGTCGGCGAGTGCGCGTTCGTCTCCGGAGACGCTCGGGATGTCGCAGATGGCTCTGGTGAGGTCGACGGACGTCGCGGACAGATCGAGCTCCGGCATCCCCCGAGTCTACCGATCGTCACGCGGGCACGAGCGGGCCAGGCGGGCGCGCTACCGTGGAGGCATGAGCGACGAGCGATGGGTGTGGGGCACTGGCCTTGCGACGACGGCGGCCGATGGCACGGTCCTCGACACGTGGTTCCCCGAGCCGAAGCTCGGGCGCATCCCCCTGGGGCTCGACCCCGCGATGCCGCCCGACGACCTCGAGCACCTCGCCGTTCCCGACCCGCGACGCGCCGTGACGGTCGAGGTCGTGACGATCGAGGCCGACCTCGATGCCGCGCCGTCGTCGACGTCCGACGCGTACCTGCGCCTCCACGCGCTCTCCCACCGCCTGGTGCAGCCCAACGAGGTCGACCTCACCGGAATCTTCGGGTACCTGCCGAACGTCGCGTGGACGAGCGCGGGCCCCCTCCACCCCGACGACCTCGCGCGCCTTCGCCCGTTCCTCCAGCGCGACGGCATCCAGGTGATGGGGCTCGACAAGTTCCCGCGTCTGCTCGACTACGTCACTCCCCCAGGCGTGCGGATCGCGGATGCCTCGCGCGTGCGCCTCGGCGCCTACCTCTCCCCCGGCACGACCGTCATGCACGAGGGCTTCGTCAACTTCAACGCCGGGACGCTCGGCGCGTCGATGGTCGAAGGGCGGATCTCCCAGGGCGTCGTCGTCGGCGATGGCAGCGACATCGGCGGCGGAGCCTCGATCATGGGCACGCTCTCGGGCGGCGGGTCGCACCGCGTCTCGATCGGGGCGCGCACGCTCCTCGGGGCGAACGCGGGCATCGGCATCTCGCTCGGTGACGACTGCGTCGTCGAGGCGGGCCTCTACGTGACGGCGGGGTCGAAGATCGTGCTGGCCGACGAGCCGCCGAGGGCCGACGGCGCGCGCCCGGTCATCAAGGGCGCAGACCTGTCGGGACGCGACGGCCTGCTGTATCGCCGCAACTCGCTGACGGGGGCCGTCGAGGCCGTGCGTCGCGCCGGAGTCGGCGTGACGCTCAACGAGGCGCTGCACGCGTAAGACGCCGGTCTCGGCCGAGCCCGGCACCGCCCGCGGGCGTCGCGCCGCGGGCGGCCCGGCGGGCGGACGAGGAGTCCGACGTCAGTCGACGCCCGGGTAGTTGCGCTGCTGAGCGCCCACGTAGAGCTGCTGGGGGCGACCGATCTTGGTCTGCGGGTCGGACTGCATCTCACGCCAGTGCGCCAGCCAGCCGGGCAGGCGGCCGATCGCGAAGAGCACCGTGAACATCCGCGTCGGAAAGCCCATCGCCTTGTAGATGACGCCGGTGTAGAAGTCCACGTTCGGGTACAGGCGACGCTCCTTGAAGTAGTCGTCGTTGAGCGCGATCTCTTCGAGCTCCTTGGCGAGATCGAGGAGCGGGTCGTGCACGCCGAGCTCGGTGAGCACCTCATCGGCCGACTGCTTGACGAGCTTGGCGCGCGGGTCGTAGTTCTTGTACACCCGGTGCCCGAAGCCCATGAGCTTCACGCCGTCTTCCTTGTTCTTGACGCGCTCGACGAAGCGCTGGACGCTCTCGCCCGAGTCGCGGATCCGCGCGAGCATCTCGAGGACTGCTTCGTTGGCGCCGCCGTGAAGGGGGCCGTAGAGGGCGTTGATGCCCGCCGAGATCGACGAGAACTGGTTGGCGCCCGTCGATCCGACCAGGCGCACCGTCGAGGTGGAGGCGTTCTGCTCGTGGTCTTCGTGCAGGATGAGCAGGCGCTCGAGCGCACGCGACATCACGGGGTTGATCTCGTACAGCTCGCTCAGCACGCCGAAGTTGAGCTTGAGGAAGTTGTCGACGAAGCTCAGCGAGTTGTCGGGGTAGAGGAACGCCTGGCCGATGCTCTTCTTGTGCGCGTACGCCGCGATGACCGGGAGCTTCGCAAGCATGCGGATGGTGTTGAGCTCCACGTGCTCGGGGTTGTTCGGGTCGGACTCGGCCTCGTAGTACGTCGACAGAGCCGCCGTCGCCGACGACAGCACCGACATGGGGTGCGCCGTGTGAGGCAGCGCCGAGAAGAAGCGCTTGAGGTCTTCGTGCAGCAGCGTGTGGTGACGGATGCGCTCGTCGAACGCGGCGAGTTCGTCGGCAGTCGGCAGCTCGCCGTAGATGAGGAGCCAGGCCACCTCGAGGTACGTACTGTTCTGCGCCAGCTGCTCGATGGGGTAGCCGCGGTAGCGGAGGATCCCCTGGTCGCCGTCGATGAACGTGATCGCCGACTTCGTCGCCGAGGTGTTGACGAATCCGTAATCGAGGCTCGTGTGCCCCGTCTGCCGCGTCAGCGTCGACATGTCGATGCTGGGCACGCCGTCGGTGCCGCGCAGCACCGGGAACTCGGCCGTGCGATCGCCTACCGAGAGGGTGGCCTTCTCCTGCTGCGTGCTCGCGTCCGTCACGGCGCCTCCTCGCGATTGCGGTTCGATCGGATCGGGGTGTCGTCGGCTCGACCTGGCGGGTGTGACCCGCTCATGAGCCTTCGCACGCGCCGACGGGTGCCGTCGCCGCGACGAATACAGCCTACTTGGCCTCCAGGCCTACCGTTGACACCGCCAAAGCCCCGAGGCATCCACTGGAGGAATGCTACGGATGTCTCGTATCGATGCGTCCCGCCGGTGGTCGTGCCCGATCCGTCAGGCGGGGCTTCAGAGAGAGCGGAGTCGGTCCGCGGCCGCCGCGATGCGCTCGTCGGTCGCCGTCAGCGAGAACCGGACGTGCTGCGGGAAGTGCGTCCCGTAGAAATGCCCGGGACCTGCCAGGATGCCGATCCCCGCGAGCCGGTCGAGGCTCTCCCACGCATCACGGCCTTCCGTGGCCCAGAGGTAGAGTCCCGCTTCGCTGTGGTCGATGCGGAATCCCGCCGCCTCGACGGCGGGCTTGAGCAGATCGCGGCGCGCGCGGTAGAGCGCTTTCTGCGCAGTGACGTGCGCGTCGTCCGAGAGGGCCGCGACCATCGCCGCCTGCACGGGCTGGGGCAGCATGAGGCCCAGGTGCTTGCGGGCGGTCAGGAGACGCTCGAGGATGGTGGGGTCGCCGGCGAGGAAGGCCGCGCGATAGCCGGCGAGGTTCGACTGCTTGCTGAGCGAGTAGGCCGCGAGCACTCCGGTCGGGTCGCCGTCGGTGACACGGGGGGCGAGCGCCGACGGGATCGGCTCGGTGTCCCACGGGGACTCCCACCCCAGCTCGGCGTAGCACTCGTCCGACGCCAGCACGGCGCCGAGCTCGCGGGCGCGGGTGACGGCGGCGCGGAGGGCCGCGACTTCCCACACCCGCCCATCGGGATTGCCCGGCGAGTTGATCCAGACCAGGCGGGTACCCTCGGGCCACTCCCCCGAGTCGTCGGAGGCGAGCGGCGTCGCCCCCACCAGACGCGCCCCGACCTCATACGTGGGATAGGCCGCACGCGGGTGCACGACGACGTCCCCGGGCCCGAGGCCCAGCAGGAGAGGAAGGAGCGCGACGAGCTCCTTCGAGCCGATGGACGGCAGGACGTGCGCGGGGGTCAGGCCCGGCACTCCCCTCCGCCGCGCGAACCACGCGGCGACCGCTTCGCGAAGAGCCGGCGTTCCGACGGTCTGCGGGTAGGCGTGCGCGTCGGTCGCGGCCGAGAGCGCCTCGGCGACGACGGCCGGCGTCGGGTCGACGGGCGACCCGATCGAGAGGTCGACGATGCCGTCGGGGTGCGAGCGCGCCTTCGCCGCATACGGCGCGACGGCGTCCCACGGATAGTCCGCGAGGTCGGCGACGCCCACGGTCAGGGGGCCTGCGGCGGGAGCGCGGCGATGATCGGGTGATCCTTGTGGATCACGCCGACCTTGGCGGCGCCGCCGGGCGAGCCGACGTCGTCGAAGAACTCGACGTTGGCCTTGTAGTAGTCCTGCCACTCGTCGGGCAGATCGTCTTCGTAGTAGATCGCCTCGACGGGGCACACGGGCTCGCACGCGCCGCAGTCGACGCACTCATCGGGGTGGATGTACAGGCTTCGTTCACCCTCGTAGATGCAGTCGACCGGGCATTCGTCGATGCAGGCGCGGTCTTTCACATCCACGCACGGGAGAGCGATCACATACGTCACGGGTTCAGTCTAGTTCGCTCGTCGCGTGCTCTTCCCGTTGGACGCGCGACAGGTCGGGCCACGCGACGACGAGCACGACGAGCAGGAGCACGGCGACCGTCCACACGAGCCCCGCATCGAACTGCCCCTCCGCCGCCTGCGCAACGATGACGGATCCGCCGGGTCCGCGACCGGAGAACACGAGCGTCGCCACCGCGATGCCGAGGCCCGTCGCGAGGGCAGCCCATCGGTCGGCCGTGAGCAGGCGCACCGCAACCAGCAGCGCTCCGCTGCCGACGATGGCCAGGACGAGCCCGAGCGGGAACCAGCCCACCGCGTAGGTGTGCGCGATCGTCCCCGCGAGGCCGTAGACGGCGCCGACGAGGAACGCGACGAACCAGGTCGCGGCGCGCGCGAGAGCGGAGGAGGAACGCACCCGCCGACTCTACTCGCGCGATCCTGTCAGGCCGCCCAGCCCCACAGCCGAAGGAGCGCCGCCACGACCGCCGCCGCCGCGACGACGACGAGGAACGGCGCGCGCAGCGCCAGGAGGCCGGCCGCGACGAGCACCGCGGGGACCCGCGCGTCGACGACGACGGCCTGGCCGGCCCCGAGCGTCTGCACCGCGACGAGAGCGGCCAGCAGCGCGACGGTGAGGAGGTCGGCGATCCGCGCGGGGCGGGGCGCCTCGAGCATCTTCGGCGGGACGAGATAGCCGGCGGTCTTCCACGCGACGCAGATGACGGATGCCACGAGCACGGCGGTCCACAGGGTCACGGCATGCCCTCCCGCTCCGCGACGTCGAACGGCTCCTCGGGCGGCGCGTCGTCGCGGCCGAGCCAGTTGAACCAGCCCACGACGACCGCGACGATCGCCGCGACGAGCACGGGCACCCCCGGCATGAGGGCGGGCGTCAGGACGGTCGCGACGACGGCGGCGGCCGCCCCGACGGCGATCGCCTGCCTGCGGCGCAGTCGCGGCCAGAGGAGCGCGAGGAAGGCGGCGGCGGCGGCGGCATCCAGCCCGTACGCCTTCGGGTCGCCCAGCACGTCACCCAGGAGCGCCCCGGCGAGGGTCGAGAGGTTCCAGCCGACGTAGATGCCGAGGCCCGTGACCCAGAACCCCACGAGCCGCGCGTGGGTCGTCGTCTGAGCGAGCGAGACCGCCGTCGACTCGTCGATCGTGAATTGCGAGGCGGCGGCGCGCCTCCAGAAGCCCGAGCCGATCACCGGCGACATGCGCATGGCGTAGGCGGCGTTGCGCACGCCGAGGAGCGCTGCCGACGCGATCGCCGCCGGCGCGGCGGCGAGCCCGCCCGACGCGATGACCCCGACGAAGGCGAACTGCGAGCCGCCCGTGAACATCACGAGACTCAGGACGCAGGTCTGCCAGATGTCGAGTCCCGCCGCGACCGCGAGGGCGCCGAACGACACGCCGTAGGCGCTCGTCGCGAGAGCCACTCCGAGGCCCTGCCGCGCGGCGCGCCGTGCTTCGCCGCCCGCATGCGCGTCGTCGAAGCGGGGGGCGGAACTCACGTCACGAGACTACCGAGGCCGGCAGACCTCGCGACCGGTCCGCCCGGCCAGGCGTGGCAGGGCGGACGCGCCGGCGACGATCAGGCGCTGGCGTCCTGGCGCTTGAGCCGCGCGGTGGCGCGACCGCGCTCGGTCGCGTCGAGGACGACCTTGCGGATGCGGACCTTCTCGGGGGTCACCTCGACGCATTCGTCGTCGCGCGCGAACTCCAGGCTCTCCTCCAGCGAGAGCTGGCGGGGCGGCGTCATCGACTCGAACGTGTCGGCCGTGGAGGAGCGCATGTTGGTGAGCTTCTTCTCCTTGGTGATGTTCACGTCCATGTCGTCGTTGCGCGAGTTCTCGCCGATGACCATTCCCTCGTAGACCTCTTCGGTGGGCTGCACGAAGAAGGACATGCGCTCCTGCAGCGCGATGATCGCGAACGGGGTCACGACACCCGAGCGGTCGGCGACGATCGAGCCGTTCTGACGCGTCACGATGTGCCCCGCCCACGGCTCGTAGCCGTGCGAGATCGCGTTCGCGATACCCGTGCCGCGCGTCGTGGTGAGGAACTCGGTGCGGAACCCGATGAGACCGCGCGAGGGGACGATGAACTCCATCCGCACCCAGCCGGTGCCGTGGTTCGTCATGGTCTCCATGCGGCCCTTGCGCGAGGCGAGGAGCTGGGTGATCGCGCCGAGGTACTCCTCGGGAGCGTCGATCGTGAGCTGCTCGAACGGCTCGTACGTCTTGCCGTCGACCTTCTTCGTCACGACCTGGGGCTTGCCGACCGTGAGCTCGAAGCCTTCGCGGCGCATGTTCTCGACGAGGATGGCGAGGGCGAGCTCGCCGCGGCCCTGGACCTCCCAGGCATCCGGTCGTCCGATGTCGACGACCTTGAGCGAGACGTTGCCGATGAGCTCGCGGTCGAGGCGGTCCTTGACCATGCGCGCCGTGAGCTTGTGGCCCTTGACCTTGCCGACAAGGGGCGAGGTGTTCGTGCCGATCGTCATCGAGATCGCCGGGTCGTCGACGTGGATCGCGGGAAGCGGACGCACGTCCTCGGGGTCGGCGATGGTCTCGCCGATCGTGATGTCTTCGAAGCCCGCGATCGCGACGATGTCGCCCGGTCCCGCCGACTCGGCGGGGTAGCGCTCCAGCGCGCGGGTCTTCAGGAGCTCGGTGATCCGGGCGTTCGAGTGCGACCCGTCGTGGCGCACCCACGCGACGGTCTGGCCCTTCTTCAGCGTGCCGTTGAACACGCGCAGCAGCGCGAGACGGCCGAGGAAGGGGCTCGAGTCGAGGTTGGTGACCCACGCCTGCAGCGGCGCCTCGTCGTCGTAGGACGGCGCCGGGACGTGTTCGAGGATCGCGCCGAAGAGGGGCTCGAGGTCGTCGTTGTCGGGCAGCTCGCCATTGGCGGGACGGTTTCGGGATGCCGCGCCGGCGCGTCCGCTCGCATACACGACCGGGACGTCGAGCAGCGCGTCCACGTCGAGGTCGGGTACGTCCTCGTGGAGGTCGGAGGCGAGACCGAGCAGGAGGTCATGGCTCTCCTCCTCGACCTCGGCGATGCGCGCATCAGGACGGTCGGTCTTGTTCACCAGGAGGATGACCGGGAGCTTCGCCTCGAGCGCCTTGCGCAGCACGAAGCGCGTCTGCGGGAGCGGGCCCTCGCTGGCGTCGACGAGCAGCACGACGCCGTCGACCATCGACAGGCCGCGCTCGACCTCGCCGCCGAAGTCGGCGTGGCCCGGGGTGTCGATCACGTTGATCGTCACCGGGATGTCGGTGTGGGCACCGTTGTAGGTGATCGCCGTGTTCTTGGCGAGGATCGTGATGCCCTTCTCACGCTCGAGGTCGTTCGAGTCCATCGCGCGCTCTTCGACGTGGGCGTGCTCACCGAACGAGCCCGTCTGACGCAGCATGGCGTCGACGAGGGTGGTCTTGCCGTGGTCGACGTGCGCGACGATGGCGACGTTGCGGAGGTCGGGGCGGAGAGCGCGCGCCATGAAAGAATCCTTGCGAAAGAGGGGAAGAGGTCATCGGCCTCTCACGATGCGAGAGAGCCGGCTGATCCACTTTACCGGCCCTGCCTGGGCATCGCCCGTCCATACGCGAATGCCGCCCGGGGAAACCGGGCGGCATTCGCGCTGGATCGCGCTGGTTCGCGCGGGTCGGAGTGCGCAGACTCCGGCCGGAATCAGCTCTCGGCGCGCGCTCCCGACGCCGCCAGGAGCGCCGCGCGCGCCTCGCGACGACGACGCTGCTCGTCGGGGTCGGGCACGGGCACGGCGGCGATGAGACGCTGCGTGTAGGGATCGTTCGCGCCGCGGAGGATCTCGTCGCGAGTCCCCGTCTCCACGAGCTTGCCGTGGTGCATCACCGCGATGCGGTGGGCCAGGATGTCGACGACCGCGAGGTCGTGGCTGATGAACAGGCACGCGAACTGCAGCTCCTGCTGCAGCTCCTGCAGGAGGTCGAGGAAGCGCGCCTGCACCGACACGTCCAGCGCAGAGGTCGGCTCGTCCGCCACGAGGAGCTGCGGCGCGAGCGCGAGGGCGCGGGCGATGCCGACGCGCTGACGCTGACCGCCCGAGAGCTCGTGGGGGAACCGGTTGCGGTACGACATGGGCAGCTCGACCTGGGCGAGGAGATCCTCGACGCGCCGGTCGAGCTCCTTGCCCTTCGCCTCGCCCGAGAGCAGGAGCGGCTCACCGATCGACTGTCCGATCGGCATACGGGGGTTGAGCGAGGACGCCGGGTCCTGGAAGACGATGCCGGTGCGGCGGCGGATCGCGAAGAGGTCCTTCTGCGTCGCGTGGGAGATGTCGGTGCCGACGACGGTGAGCTTCCCCTCCGCGATGGGGAGGAGGCCGATGGCGGCGCGGCCGAGAGTGGTCTTGCCCGACCCGGACTCGCCCACGAGACCCATGATCTCGCCGGGGAAGATCTGCAGGTCGATGTGCTCCGCGGCGCGGAACGCCGGGATGCGGCCGCGCTTGGGGTACTCGATCGAGACGTCTTCGAACGACAGGATCGGCGTGCGCGTCTCGGCGGTCTCTTCGGAGGACTCGGTGGCGCGCTCGCGGATCGCCGAGATCGCGGGGACCGTCCTGGTGTCGGTCTGGACCTCCTCCGGCGCCTCCTCGTCGACCTCCTCGAGCACGCCGAGGCCCAGGTGCGGCACGGCGGCCAGCAGCTGCTGCGTATAGGGGTGCTGCGGGTTGTGGAAGATCTCGTCGACAGACCCGGACTCCACGACGATGCCGTTCTTCATCACCATGATGCGGTCGGCGAGGTCGGCGACGACGCCCATGTCGTGGGTGATGAGGATGATCGCCGAGTCGAGGCGCTTGTGGAGGCTCCGCATGAGGTCGAGGACCTCGGCCTGCACCGTCACGTCCAGAGCCGTCGTGGGCTCGTCGGCGATGAGGAGCAGGGGGTCGCACGAGATCGACTGCGCGATCATGGCGCGCTGACGCTGACCGCCCGAGAGCTGGTGCGGGTACTTGTGGAACGACTGCTCGGGGTTCGGCATCTCGACCATGCTCAGGAGCTCGATCGCACGCTCCTTCGCCGTCGAGGGCGGCATCGCACGGTCGTGCGAGCGCAGCGCCTCCATGATCTGGAAGCCCACGGTGTACACCGGGTTGAGCGCCGTCATCGGCTCCTGGAAGATGACCGCGATCTCGTTGCCGCGGAGCGAGCGCAGGGTCGCGTCATCCACTCCCCGCAGCTCCCGTCCGAGGAGCTTGATCGAGCCGGTCACGCGGGCGTTCTCGGGCAGCAGGCCCAGGAGCGCCATAGAGCTCGTGCTCTTGCCCGAGCCGGACTCGCCGACGATGGCGAGCACTTCGCCCCGTCGGACGACGTAGTTCATGTCGATGGCGGCGGGGTAGAACTCCCCCTCCACCCAGAACTCGACACCGAGGTTCTCGACCTCGAGGATCCGCTCGGGCAGCGTGTCGCGCGACGCCGTGGTGTCGGCGTCGAGGCCCTTCGTGTCAGTCATTCGTGATGTCCTATCTGCGAAGCTTGGGTTCATGGCGTTCCAGGAGGTCGTTTACCGGCCGGTCTTCGGCCGTGCCCTCGCTGTCAGCACCGTTGTCGTGTGCGCTGTCGGTATCGTCGCGCTGTTCTGGGGCGACCCCGCCGCGGCGCTGCGCTACGCGTGGCCGATCGTCCTCGTCGCGGCGGTGGCCTGGGCGCTGTTCTGGCGCCCCACTCTGCGAGTGCAGCAGCACGGCATCACGGTGGAGAACGTCCTGCGGACGTACTTCCTGCCGTGGCCCGCGATCCGCCGCATCGAGACCCGCTACTCGCTGACGCTGTACACGTCCCGGCGCAAGGTGCCCGTCTGGGCCGCTCCCGCTCCCGGTCGCCACCGCACGCTGGGCCTTGCGCGCAAGGACTTCGACGGCGTCGGCGAGTCGGCCCGAGGCGAATTCGGCGAGCTGCGGCCGGCGGACGCCGTGACGACACCCACCGGCAACCTCGCTCAGGTCATCCGCGGTCATTGGGAGCAGCTGCGCGAGACGGGACTCCTCGCCGCCGGCGAGGACCCGGAAGCCGAGACCGCGACGTGGCACTGGGCCACGATCACGGTCATCGGCCTCCTGGTCGCCGCGACGGCGATCGGCCTGCTGGTCTAGCAGCACGAGGTCACCGTTCCGGATTGAGCGGCTCGTTCGTCGGGTCGCCGGGGTGCTCCGGGCGCGGGTCGTGATAGTTCACGATGTCCTCGCTCGCGTACACCGCTTCACCGGCGACCGTCACCGACGCGGGGTGCGTCGGCTCCGGCTCCGTGGTGTCGAGGATGGGGGCGACAGGACCGCCGGCACGCCCGGCACGGGCCATTGCGCGCTCGCTCGGCTTCTTCTTCTGGCGCGGGTCGAAGGCGTCCCGCAGGCCGTCGCCGATGAAGTTCACGCACAGCGCGATCGCGATGATGAACATACCCGGCCACCAGAACAGCCACGGGCGCGTCGAGAACGCGGCCTGGTTGTCGGAGACGATCTTTCCGAGCGACGTGTCGGGCGACTGCACGCCGAAGCCGAGGTAGCTCAGCGCGGACTCGAGCAGGATCGCACCGGCCATCAGCAGCGTCGCGTTGACGACGATGACGCCGACGGCATTGGGCAGGATGTGGCGGAAGATGATGCGGCGGTCGCGCGCGCCCGAGACACGCGCGGCGTCGACGAACTCGCGCTCCCGCAGCGACAGGAACTCACCCCGGACGAGCCTGGCCATCGTCGTCCAGGCGAAGAGCCCGATGACGATGCCGAGCACCGCGGCGCCGAGGCTGCCGAAGGCGTGGCCCAGCACCGACCCGATCACGATGAGCGGGATGGTGATGACGATGTCGGTGAAGCGCATCAGGATCGAGTCGGTGCGCGAGCGGTAGTAGCCCGCGAAGGCACCGATCACGACGCCGATGACGGTCGCGACGACGCCGGCGATGACCATCACCATGATCGACTGCTGCGCGCCGCGCATGACCACGGCGAAGATGTCGCGGCCGACCTCGTCCTGCCCGAAGGGGTGCTCGCCGATCTGGAACGGCACGATGCTCAGGGTGGGAACGCCGTTGTTGACCTTCGGCGGGATCTCATCCCAGGAGTACTGCCACCAGCCGTGGATGCGAAGGCCCCACAGGTTCACGCCGACCGATGTGAAGGCCAGGACGACGATGATCGCGAGCACGATGATCGAGATCATGGCGCCGCGGTGGCGCAAGAACCGCCGCCGGACGATCTGTCCCTGGCTGAGCCCCTCGGTCTCCCTCTGCTCGATCGAGATCTCGGCGCGTGCCGAGTCCTCTCCCGTCGCGGGCTCTTGAGTGACTGTGGTGTTCATGTCAGCCCACCTTGATTCTCGGGTCGAGGCCCGCATAGACGAGGTCCGCGATGAGGTTGAACAGCACCGCGAGCGTTCCGGTCACGACGAAGAACGCCATGACGGGGTTCGGGTCGGACGCTGCGAGGCCGTTCACGAAGAGCCGGCCCATGCCGACCCATCCGAAGACCGTCTCGGTGATGACCGCGCCACCGATCAGAGCGCCCACGTCGAACGCGATGACGGTCGTGATCGGGATGAGCGCGTTGCGGAACGCGTGGCGAACGATCACCGTGCGCTGCGTGAGGCCCTTGGCTCGCGCCGTGCGGATGTAGTCCTGGTTCATCACCTCGAGCAGGCTCGCGCGGGAGTAGCGCGTGTAGCTCGCGAACGAGATGAGGATGATAGCGATCGTCGGCAGCAGCAGGTGAGTGAACAGGTCGATGCCCTGCACCCAGAAGTTGCCGCCGAGACCCGGTGTGGACGCGCCGACGGTCGCGATCGGACGACCGCGCACGCGGCTGGAGTTGGCGTACGCCTGCCAGTACGACATGTACTTGTCGAGCGCGATGAGGCCCGCCGTCAGGAACCCGACGATCATCGTCGTGCGGACGACGGGACCGCGGTCGGGAGCGCCCATGAACCAGCCGATGGCACCGCTGACGATGAGCGTCAGCACCGCGAACAGCAGGAAGAGCCACAGCGTCATCCCGTTGAGGAGCGAGTTCATCATCGGGTAGTACAGCGCGATGCCGATCACGGCCACGATGAGCGAGGCGTAGAGCGCCTTGCGGTTTCGCAGACCGGTCGAGATCGCGGTGATGCCGAATGCGATGCCGATTGCGAGGACGGCGTAGACGGCGATCCCGATGCTCGGGTCGGCGAACCACTGCGTCACCGAGAGGAACGCGAGGACGGCGCCCGTGGCGACGGCGGCGACGCCGAAGACGATGAGCTTCCGCTGCCATCGGCCGCCGATGAGCGACATCCAGATGAGGCCCGCGATGAGGCTCATCACGATGATCACGGGTATCGCGATGGTCGGCTCGTTCAGCCAGTTGTTCAGCTGGATCGCACCGTACTGCTTGAGGAGCACGGCGACCCAGAAGATCGGCAGCGAGAAGAACAGGAAGGCCATCAGCGTGACGCTGTAGTCGAAGCCGCTGTACTGGCGCAGCGCCGACACGATGCCCACGGTGAGGCCGAGGAGGATCGCCAGCACCGTGGCGGTCGTGACCAGTGTCAGCGTTGACGTGATCGCGTTCGCCAGCAGCGCGTTGACCGGCTGGTTCTGGATGCTGACGCCGAAGTTTCCGCGGAAGATCCCACCGAGCCACAGGAAGTAGCGCAGCGGGGGCGGGACGTCGAGGTTGAGGAGCTTGGTGCGAGCCTGGATGAGCTCGGCCTTGTTCGGTGCACTGCTCTGTCTCAGGTCGTCGAGGGGGTCACCCGCGAAGGAGACGAGGATGTACATCAGGAATGTTGCGGCGAACAGCACGAAGATCGATGCGATCAGCCGCCGAAGAATGAATGAAGCCATGGTGTGGCCGCCTGCCAATCGGTGAATCGGCGCGGGCGCGCGGAGCCGGAGGTTACCTCGTCCGCATGCCCGGCCGCTAGGAGGAGTCTAACGCGGGCGAGGTGCAGGTCCCCCTTTCGGGGAACCTGCACCCCACCTCGGTGCTTCAGTCCGGCCGTGGCCCGACGAAGACCCTGTTGCGGATTACTCCCCCGACGATGCGCCGGAGTCGGTGACCGACCAGTCCCACGCGTTCCAGAAGATCGTGGGAGCGAGGATCGACGGATCGATACCCGACACACGGTCGCTGTAGGCGGTGACGCCCGGGAACTGGAAGATCGTCACACCGTAGAAGTCGCCCCACAGTGCCTTGTCGAGCTGCTTCTCGAGTTCGATCTGCTTGTCGGCGTCGAACTCGGTGTTCAGCTTCGCGACGATGTCGTCGACCTCAGCGTTCGAGTAGAAGTTGAGGTTGTTGATGCCGCCGGTCTGGAACGTCGGGAGCGAGTTCGTCACACCGAGGCTCGTCGACTGCCAGCCGAAGAGCGATGCGTCGTAGGCGCCCGGCGTGCCGAGGAGGCCGCCCCAGTCGTTCGAACCGCAGTCGGTGACGTTGAAGCCCGCCTTGGCGGCCGAAGCCTGGATGAGGGCGAACTCGTTGACACGACGCGGGTTGTTGGCGGCGTAGAGGATGCAGACCGACGTGTCGGTGATGCCCGACTCGGCGAGGAGCGCCTTGGCACCCTCGATGTCGACGTCGGCGTATGCGGAAGAGCCGTTCTCCTTGACCGACTCGTCGTAGCCCTTGGCGCCCGGGACGAAGATCTGCGAGCTGCGCAGGAGCGCGTCCTCGCCGACGATCGGCTTGATGAGCGTGTCGACGATCTCCTGGCGGGGGATCACCTTCATGAAGGCCTCGCGCGCCTTGGCGTTCGAGAAGATGTTCTGCGAGTTCTTACCCTGGTCGAACTGCAGGTCGACGTGCTCGTACGTGCCCTCGACACCGGTCTTGACCGTGATGCCGTCGAGTGCGTCGAGCGCCGTCTTGATGTCGGCCGTCGCCTGGGGCGAGATGATGTCGACCTCACCGTTCTGGAGGGCCTGCACCGCCGCGAGCGGGTCGGGGATGAAGCGAACCGTGATCTCCTCGATCTTCGGCTTGTTGTCACCCTTGTACTCGGGGTTCGCCTTGAGGGTGATGTACTGGTCCGCGACGAAGTCGGTGATCATGTACGGGCCGCTCGCGAGGTAGAGCTCGGGGTCGTCCGGGAGCTTCGTGAAGTTGAAGCCCGAGTTCCAGAAGGCCGAGATCGGCGCGAGGGCCGCGGCGTCGTCATCCTGGATCGCCTTGATGACGGCGTCCTTGGCTTCCTTGCTGTCCGAGATGCCGAGGGCGTTCTTGCCGACGACGTGAGCCGGAAGCGGCGACGGGAACGAGAGCTCCCAGTCGACGAAGGGCTGGTCGTAGATCATCGTGATCGACCGGTTGTCGTCGCTGATCTTCGGGGTCTTCGTGACGAGACCGAGGCCGGCCGTCTTCGTGGCGCCCGAGTCGAAGTAGACGACGTCGGTCGGGAAGGCGTCGGTGAACTCACCCGTGTCGGGGTCGGTGTACTCGCCCGGGTCGAAGTCCGGCGTGTCGAGCGAACGCGAGAGGGCGGCCCAGTTGAGCAGCAGGTCGGCTGCGTCGACGGGGGTGCCGTCCGACCAGTTGACGCCGTCGGCGACCGTGTACTTGACGGTGAGCGGGTCTTCGCTGACGACCTCGTACGAACCGAAGGACTCGTTCTTCACGAGCTCGGGCGTGTTGTTGTAGTAGTTGAAGCCGTCGAGCGTCAGGTAGTTGATGTTGTTGTTGGCGGTCGCGTTGCCGTACGACGTGTTGCCGTTCATCGAATAGAACGCCTGGTTCCACGCAGCCGTGATCGACGAGCCCTCGACGAGACCGGAGTCGTCGCCGTTGTTGTCGCCGCCACCGGCGGCGCAGCCCGAGATCACGAGTGCGCCGGCTGCGGTGAGTGCCACCGCGGCCGAGATGCGCTTAATTCTCACTGTTCCTCCTGTGCAGGGTTGTGCGCACACGTCGAGCAGGGACTCGGCGGCGCGCGGATGAAGAAACGATAAGCACGCCCTTTGAGATGGTCAAAAGGATCGGCCAAAACGTTACAGAGCCTTAACTCAATCGACCTCGAGTGTGGCAATCTGACAAGATGACCGCGCCTGGTGGACCCTTGAATGGGAGAGAACCCACTACGATTCCCGCGCACGGATCTTTCGACCGCAGCAGGTACACGTGGGAGGTCTGCCTCGTCCTCGCCGTGACGGTCGGCCAGTCCGCGATCTACTCCGTGCTGACGCTCATCCGGCGGCTTCTCACGCCGGTCCCGCTCGGCCAGCAGCAGGCGCAGGTGAACCCCTCCCGCGATGTGCAGGCCTTCTGGGACATCCTGTATCAGCTGCTCGCGGTGTTCTTCGCGCTGGCGCTCGTGGGGCTCGTGATCTACCTGCTCTGGGAACCGGGCACGAACGCCCTCCGCCGGATCGGACTCGACTTCACGCGCTTCGGCGGCGACCTCGGCCGAGGCATCCTGCTCGCCGCCGTCATCGGGATCCCGGGACTGGGCCTCTATGCCGTCGGGCGCGCTCTGGGCCTGACGGTCGCCGTCGTCGCCTCGCCGCTGGACGCCGCGTGGTGGACGGTGCCGCTGCTCGTCCTCTCGGCGATCCGGGCGGGCCTGACCGAAGAGGTGATCTTCATCGCCTACCTCTTCGATCGGCTCCGCCGCCTCGGATGGAACTGGTGGGCGATCATCCTGTCGACCGCCGCGCTGCGCGGCGCGTACCACGCCTACCAGGGCATCGGTGCGATCGTCGGCAACTTCGTGATGGGCGTCGTCTTCGGCTGGTGCTACAAGCGGTGGGGCCGCGTCATGCCCCTCGTGATCGCGCACACGCTCCTGGACGTGGTGGCCTTCGTCGGCTACCCCCTCGCCGCCGCGCTCTGGCCCGGCGTCTTCGGCCCGCCGCCTTCGCCGACCCCGTCCCCCACGCCCACCCCGTCCGGCTCCCCCACCCTCTGACGGCCGGTCTCCCCCGCCCTCTGACGGCCGGTCTCCCCCGCCCTCTTCCCGCCCCGCTGACCCCGCCGACCCCCGCCGACCCCCGCCGACCCCCGCCGACCCCCGCCGACCCCGCCGGAACGGTGAGCCTCCATCTGAGCGCCGAGACCGTGGGGGCGCCCCGCGCTCTCGGCGCTCGGGTGGAGGCTCACGGGTTGCGGGCGACGCGACGCGGCTCCTCCCCAAGCGCGCGTCGACGGCGTGGAGCCACGGAACGGCGGGAATGGGGCGGATCAGGTGGGCGGTGAGCACGAGAGTGGACGGATGCTGCAGACCATCGCCTCCGTCGCTCCGAGCCCGATTGCACTGCTGCGGTCTCGCGATGTCGCTCATCCCGAGCGTGCCGTCCGGCGAGGTGAGATCGTTCCGCTCCGCGCCGGCGTATACGCGGACACGCGCCAGTGGGAGAAACTCGCGCCGTGGGACCGCTACCTCGCTCGCGTGCACGCCGTCGCCGTCGCGCGGCCCGACGCACTGTTCAGTCACGAGTCGGCCGCCGTCCTGCTGGGACTGCCCATCTTCGGAGATCCGGTCGTGGTGCACGTGCTGGCCGGACCCGGCACCACGGCGCGTCTGGTCGCCGGTGTGAGGATCCACAACGGGACATACGATCGGAAACTGGTGCAGCTCGGCGGGATGCTCCTCACCAGCGCGGCCGACACGGCCGTCGACATCGCTCGCACGCGCCACCCGGCGATCGGTCTCGCGGTCGCGGACGCTGCCCTCCGCGCCGATCCGGCGCTGAGTAGGGCCATGCTCGTGGCACTCAACGAGAGCAGATCCAGCAAACGAGGACGAGCGATCGCCCGCTGGCCTCTGCACAACGCGACTCCACTTGCCGCGACGGCTGTCGAGTCGGTCAGCCGTGCGGCACTCGAGTGGCTGGGCTTCCCCCCTGCCTCGCTGCAGGTGTCTCTCCGGTCGCGCACGGGGGAAGTCGACCGCCCGGACTTCCTCTGGCCCGAGCTCGGGGTCGCGGGGGAATCGGATGGCGACCTCAAATACGACGGGCGCTACGGCAGCCCTGTCGAGATCCTCAAGCGTCAGTGGCAGCGCGACGCGCGTCTGCGCGAGCAGCTCAAGGCCGTCGCCCACTGGGGCTGGTTCGAGGCGACGACCGTCGATCCCCTGCGCACGCTGCTTCTCGGCCACGGGCTTCGGCCGGTGCAGCCCGAGAATCCGGCGGCGCTCTTCTCGCTCCGACGAGCCGTCGCGCCTGCCGCTCCCCACCGCGTGGTCCCCTCCCCCTGAGCCCGCCCCACCGCGCCGCGGCGGCCGAGACCGCTGAGCCTCCATCTGAGCGCCGAAACCGCGGGGCGCACCCGAGGTCTCGGCGCTCAGATGGAGGCTCACGGTCCGAACCCGGAGGGCCGGGCCGGGCCGGACCGGGCGGACCGGGCCAGACCGGGCCGGACCGGGCCGGGGCGGGCCGGGGCGGGCGGGACCGGGCCGGGGCGGGGCCGGGCGGGGCGGGCGGCTAGGCGAAGGCCTCGACCGGGGGGCAGGCGCAGACGAGGTTGCGGTCGCCGTACGCCTGGTCGATGCGCCGGACGGGCGGCCAGTACTTGGTGCGCACGAGCGACGCGACGGGGTACACGGCCGTCTCGCGCGAGTACGGGTGGGCCCACTCGCCGGCGACGACGGCCTGGGCGGTGTGCGGCGCGTTGACGAGCGGGTTGTCGTCGGCGGGCCACTCGCCGGCGGCGACGGCGGATGCCTCGGCACGGATCGCGATCATGGCTTCGATGAAGCGCTCGATCTCGGCGAGGTCCTCCGACTCGGTCGGCTCGACCATGAGGGTCCCCGCGACCGGGAACGACATCGTCGGCGCGTGGAAGCCGTAGTCGATGAGGCGCTTGGCCACGTCGTCGACCGTGATGCCCGTCTCCTCGCGCAGCGGACGCAGGTCGAGGATGCACTCGTGCGCGACGAGCCCGCCCTCCCCCGCGTAGAGCACGGGGTAGTGGTCGCGGAGGCGGGCCGCGATGTAGTTCGCGGCGAGGACTGCGGCGGCCGTGGCATCCTTCAGCCCCTCCGTCCCCATCATCCGCAGGTACGCCCACGAGATCGGGAGGATCCCGGCCGAGCCGTGCGGCGCGCCCGACACGGCGCCTCCCTCGAAGATGCCGCCCGCGTGGTCCTTCCGCTGCGAGAACGGATGCCCCGGCAAGTACGGGGCGAGGTGAGCCTTGGCCGCGACCGGGCCGACCCCCGGGCCTCCGCCGCCGTGCGGGATCGCGAAGGTCTTGTGGAGGTTCAGGTGCGAGACGTCGCCGCCGAGGTCGCCGAACCGCGCGAAGCCGAGGAGCGCGTTGAGGTTCGCGCCGTCGACGTAGACCTGGCCGCCCGCGTCGTGCACCGCCTGCGTGATCTCGAGCACGTCGTGCTCGTACACGCCGTGCGTGGACGGATAAGTGATCATGAGCGCGGCGAGCGACGCGGCGTGCGCCTGGATCTTGGCGCGGAGGTCGTCGAGGTCGACGTTGCCGGCCTCGTCGCACGCGACGACGACGACCTTCATGCCCGCCAGGACCGCGGAGGCGGCGTTCGTGCCGTGCGCCGACGACGGGATGAGGCACACGGTGCGCTCCGCTTCGCCGTTGGCGCGGTGGTACCCGCGGATCGCGAGGAGGCCCGCGAGCTCGCCCTGCGACCCGGCGTTGGGCTGCAGCGAGACGGCGTCGTACCCGGTCACCTCGGCGAGCCAGACCTCGAGCTGCTCGATCATCGCGAGGTAGCCGCGCACATCCGCCTCGGGGGCGTAGGGGTGCACGCGCGAGAACTCCGGCCACGACACCGCCGCCATCTCGGTCGCGGCGTTGAGCTTCATCGTGCAGGAGCCGAGCGGGATCATCCCCCGGTCGAGGGCGTAGTCGCGATCGGCCAGCTGCTTGAGGTAGCGCATCATCGCGGTCTCGGAGCGATGCGTGTTGAAGACCGGGTGGGTCAGGAACTCCTCCGTGCGGTGGAGGCTCGCCGGCACGCCCGCCAGCGCGGCCGCATCGGCGAAGGGGAGGTCGCGCACATCGTGCTCGTCCGCCTCGGGAAGGCCGAACGCCCACGCGACGGCGGCGAGGTCGTCGGCGGTCGTGGTCTCGTCGACCGAGACCCCGACCGTCGCGTCGTCGACCCAGTGCAGCTGATATCCCTTCGACCGCGCACGCTCGATGACCAGGCGGGACGGGCCGGGCGTCACGACGCGGATCGTGTCGAAGAACGAGTCCGAGACGAGATGCAGGTCGTACTCGCGCAGGCGGGCGGCGAGCGCCTCCGCCTTCTGCGCGACCTCGGTCGCGATCCGCCGGAGGCCCGAGGACCCGTGATAGACGGCGTACATGGCGGCCATGACGGCCAGCAGCACCTGCGCCGTGCAGATGTTCGACGTCGCCTTCTCACGCCGGATGTGCTGCTCGCGCGTCTGCAGCGAGAGGCGGTAGGCGGGGTGGCCCGCGGCATCCACCGACACTCCCACGAGCCGGCCCGGCAGCTGACGCTCGAGTCCCGTGCGTACCGCCATGTAGCCCGCGTGCGGTCCGCCGAAGCCGAGGGGCACGCCGAAGCGCTGCGTCGTGCCGACCGCGATGTCGGCCCCGAAGGAGCCGGGCGAGCGCAGCAGCGTGAGAGCCAGGAGGTCGGCGGCCGCGACCACGAGCCCGCCCTGCGCGTGGACCGCCGAGACGACCTCGGAGGGATCCCAGACGCGCCCCGAGGCGCCCGGGTACTGGATGAGCGCGCCGAAGACGTCGATGTCGGCGGGCGGCGGCGACATGTCGAACGACGTGTAATGCAGTCGGATGCCGACGGCCGCCGCCCGATGCTCGAGCAGGGCCTTGGTCTGCGGCATCGCGTCGGCATCGACGAGGAAGACGTCCGATGCCGACTTCGACGCGCGCCGCGCCACGAGCATCCCCTCGACGGCCGCCGTGGACTCGTCGAGCATCGACGCGTTGGCGGTGTCGAGGCCCGTCAGATCGGTCACCATCGTCTGGAAGTTGATGAGCGCCTCGAGGCGCCCCTGCGAGATCTCGGGCTGGTACGGCGTGTACGCCGTGTACCACGAGGGGTTCTCGAGGACGTTGCGGGCGATGACCGAGGGCGTGAAGGTGTCGTAGTAGCCCAGGCCGATCATGGGTCGCGCCGGGCGGTTCTGCGACGCGAGGGAGCGCAGCTCCTCGAGCGCCTCGGCCTCGGTCGCGGCGGGCGGGATGTCGGTCGTCGCGCGGGGAGTGAGCTGGATGGATGCCGGGACCGCCCGCTCCACGAGCGCCTCGACCGTGTCGTAGCCCAGCGCATCGAGCATGACGCGCTGGGCCTCGGCATCCGTCCCGATGTGACGGTCCCGGAAACCGCCGGCCATCACGCGCCCTCTGTGAAGGCGACGTAGGCCTCGCGGTCCAGGAGCGCCTCGACGGCGGATGCCTCGACCCGGAGCTTGACGAGCCAGCCCGCGCCGTAGGGGTCGGAGTTCACCAGCGACGGGTCGTCGACGACGGCGTCGTTGACGGCGACGACGTCGCCCGAGAGCGGCGCGTAGAGCTCGCCGACCGACTTCGTCGACTCGATCTCGCCGCAGACCTGACCGGACGAGACTCCGGAGCCGGAGGCGGGGAGGTCGACGAACACGACGTCGCCGAGCTTGTCGGCGGCGTAATCGGTGATGCCGACGGTGGCCACGTCACCGTCGAGCGAGACCCACTCGTGCTCCTCGGTGTACTTGAGGCTGTCGAGATCGGTCATGAGGTCCTCCTGTAGAAGGGAAGGGCGGTCACGGTCGCGGGGATGCGCGTGCCTCGCACGTCGATGGACAAATCGGTTCCAGGGGCGCTGACCGCGGGTGCGACGAACGCCAGGGCGATGGGGTGGCCGAGGGTCGGGCTGAGGGCGCCGCTCGTGACCTCGCCGACGCGCGTCTCGCCGTCGAAGACGCCGTAGCCGGCACGACCCGCCCGCTTGCCGTCGGCGGTGAGGCCGACGAGCACGGGTGCCGACGCGAGGTCGACCGAAGCGAGGCCCTCCTTGCCGACGAACTGCTCCTTGTCGGCAGCGACGGCCCGGCCGAGACCCGCCTGGGCGGGGACGACGTCGAGTGAGAGCTCGTGCCCGTACAGCGGCATGCCCGCCTCGAGTCGCAGCGTGTCGCGTGCGGCCAGGCCCGCGGGCACGAGGCCGTGGTCGGCGCCGGCGCGGAGCACGGCGTCCCACAGGGCGGGGGCGTCGTCCCAGCGGACGAAGACCTCGAAGCCGTCCTCCCCCGTGTAGCCGGTGCGGCCGAGGTGCACGGGCACGGGCTCGGCGCCCGGTGCCGGCGTGAAGGACGCGTGCGTCATGCGGTAGTACTTCAGGTCGGCGAGCGGCGTGGAGTAGTCCGTGAGCTCGGCGGTCGCCTCGAGGATCGCCTGCGACGCCGGTCCCTGCACCGCCACGAGCGCGATGCGCTCGGTCCAGTCCTCCACGGCGACCTCGAACGCACCCCGGCGCGCCGCGAAGGCGTCGGCCACGGCATCCCGGTTTCCGGCGTTCGCGACGACGATGAACCGGTCGCGGTGCTGGCAGTAGACGATGACGTCGTCGACGATGCCGCCCGAGGCATCGAGCACGAGGCTGTACTTCGCCCGGTCGTCGGCGAGCGCCGAGAGCCGGCCCGCGAGCGCGTAGTCGAGGAAGGCGCCGGCGTCCGGCCCCTCCACGACGAACTCGGCCATGTGCGAGATGTCGAAGATCCCGGCGGCTTCGCGCACCGCGTGGTGCTCGGCGAGGTCGGAGGTGTAGCGCACCGGCATCGACCAGCCGCCGAAGTCGGTGAAGGATGCCCCGAGCGCCTCATGGCGGTCGCGGAGCGAGGTATGGCGGGGGTCTGTCATCGAGTTCTCCCGGTCGTCGACGGGCGGACGCCGGGACGCGGCATCCGAGGAACTCCCCCTCTGTCATGGGCCTGAGAGCTTCGTCACGGCATCCCGGTGGAGGATGCCGCGGCTTTCACCGTCGGCGGGTGCACGGAGCACCGCTTTTCAGAGCTGGCCGACACGGACGGTACGCGTACCTGAGAGATTGGCGGGGAGGCTTGCTCCTTCGGTGCCCGGGGTCGCCCCGGGGCTCTCCCGTCCGGTGTCATCGGCCGGTATTGAGTTGCGCACACAGCATACCCGCCACAGCGTCCGCCGCCAGGGCGCTGCGCGTCGCCGCGCCGGTCACCCCGTGCAGTCGCCGGACGACACCCGCTGCGACAGCGTCGGAGCGGTGGCGGCGAGGGGGTCGAGCTCTGCCATCGTGATGGCGTAGCCGCGCGTGTCGTCGTTCTCGCCGCGCGCGAAGACGAGCCCCGCGACCGTCCCGTCTGCTGTCAGGAGCGGACCGCCGGAGTTGCCGGGACGCACCGCCGCCCGCAGCGAGTAGATCTCGCGCGGAGCGCTGCCGCGATCGTAGATGTCGGGGATCCCGACGGTGCCGACCGACAGCACATCGGCGTTGATCTGCGTGAACGGACCCCCGTACGGGTAGCCCTGCACGACCGCGGCGGACCCGGGCGCGAGCGTCGGTCCGAGCGGCAGCGGCGGCGCGCCGAGATCCTCCACGGCGATGACGGCGAGGTCTCCCCCGGGGTCGAACGCGACGACGCGCCCCTCGCGCGCCTCGCCGCCGGGCACCTCGACGATGGGGGCGTCGACGCCGGCGACGACGTGCGCATTGGTCACGACGCGGTCGGGAGCGATGACGAAGCCCGTTCCCGTCGAGCTCGTGCCGCACGCGTAGGCGGTGCCCGAGACACGGACGACGGATGCCGCGGCCCGCGCGAGCTCGGGATCGGCGAGGTCGACGGGGGGCTCGCTCGGGGCCGTCGTCCCGTCGAGCAGGTCGCCGAACGCCGGCAGCGCGTCGTCGAGCACGACGGAGCGGAGCTGGGCGAGGGCCTCCGCGACGGGCGGCGGCATGACGCGGTCGATCGTCCGCAGCACCTGCGACGACGCGACGGCCGGCGCGAGGATCGGACCGCCGGTCGCGGCGACGCTCGACCCGACGACCGAGATCGCGAGCGCCGCGACGACGACGCTCGCGACGGCGCCGAGGAGACGGTCGACGACACGCAGCGGCGCGGCGCGGTCCACCCCTCGCCGCACCGCCGCGCCGATCGCGCCGCCGACAGCTCCGCCGAGGGCGAGGAGCAGGAGCACGAGGGCGACCACGACGAGCGGGCGCCACTGCTGCCACGGCCAGGAGTCGTTCACGACGGGGGCGATCCAGTACGCCGCGATCCCGCCCACGATGAGGCCGAGGAGGGTGCCGGCGCTGGCGACCAGGCCTCGCTGCGCGCCGACGATCAGCGCGATGAGCAGCACGGCGACCAGCACGACGTCGACGAGGATCACGGCGGCCTCTCACTCGGCACGCGGGGCCGCGCGCGGGAGATCACAGGCTATGCGGGGATCCTGAAACGCACCTGCAACGGCACCGTCCCCGAGGCGGTTTGGTGTTCTGGTCGGAATGACTCTAAGATGGTGAGCGTTAGTTAGGGTCACCATGACACAAACAGCCTTCACCCCCGAGCGATCCGAGGCGCACGACGCCGCGGACGACGTCACGCGCGTCGCCGTGTCGACCGTCATCTTCAGCCTCCGCCGCGACCCCGAGCGCGACGCGCCGTCGCTCGTGCTGCCGCTCGTGCGCCGCACGCGCGATCCGTACGAGGGTCTGTGGGCGCTTCCCGGCGGATGGCTCGACATCCGCGAGAGCCTGGATGCCGCGGCATCCCGAACCCTCGCCGAGACGACCGGGCTGGCACCGAGCTATCTCGAGCAGCTGTACGCGTTCGGCGCCGTGGAGCGCTCGACGACCCGCGTCGTCTCCATCGTCTACTGGGCGCTCCTGCGCACCGACGAGGTGTATGCCGCCGACGCACGGGAGAACGTGCGCTGGTTCGACGCGGCATCCCTCCCCCGCCTCGCCTTCGACCACAACGACATCGTCGACTACGCCCTGTGGCGCCTGCGCAACAAGGTCGGCTACAGCCGTATCGCGCACGGCCTGCTCGCCGACGAGTTCACGCTGGCCGAGCTGCGCGAGGTGTACGAGTCGATCCTCGGCCGGCGCCTCGACCCCGCGAACTTCCGCCGCCAGGTCGAGAACTCCGGGACGCTCATCCCCACCGAGCGCTTCCGCACCGGCAGCCACCGCCCCGCCCGCCTGTACCGCTACAACCAGGACGTCGAGCTCGCCGATCGCGGCCCGCTCTCGGTCCGCCACTGAGAAACCTGAATCGAGTACGACATGTCCGCTGTCAACATCACGCTTCAGCCCCGCCCCCTCGACCCCTCGGTCGACCACGAGATCCAGGCGATCGTCGCCGGGGCCACGACGGGCGAGACGTGCAACACCGACCTCGCGGTGGGTCCGTGGAACTTCGACACGCGCCCCGGCTACGGCCCGGGCGCCTCGATGGGCGACGTCATCCCCACCGGCTCGCCTCGTCAGGGCGAGCTTCCTCAGGAGTACCGGGATGCCTCGGCCGAAGACCTCGATGCGCGCATCCGCGCGGCGAAGGCGACGCTCGGCGACCGCGTCGTCGTGCTCGGCCACTTCTACCAGCGCGAAGAGGTCATCCAGCACGCCGACTACGTGGGCGATTCGTTCCAGCTCGCCAACGCCGCGCTCGAGCACCCCGAGGCCGAGGCGATCGTGTTCTGCGGCGTGCACTTCATGGCCGAGACCGCCGACCTGCTGTCGCGCCCCGAGCAGGCCGTGATCCTGCCGAACCTCGCCGCCGGCTGCTCGATGGCCGACATGGCCGACATCGACCAGGTCGAGGAGTGCTGGGAGCAGCTCGAGGATGTCTACGGCGACATGGACGCGCCCGACGCCGAGGGCCTCGTGCCCGTCATACCGGTGACGTACATGAACTCCTCCGCCGCCATCAAGGGCTTCGTCGGACGCCACGGCGGCATCGTGTGCACGTCGTCGAACGCCCGCACGGTGCTCGAATGGGCGTTCCAGCGCGGGCGCCGGGTGCTGTTCTTCCCCGACCAGCACCTCGGCCGCAACACCGCCAAGGCGATGGGCGTGCCGCTCGAGCAGATGCCGATGTGGAACCCGCACAAGCCGCTCGGCGGATCGTCGGCGGCCGAGCTCGAGGACGCCCGGGTCATCCTGTGGCACGGCTTCTGCTCGGTGCACCGCCGCTTCACGGTCGACCAGATCGACAAGGCGCGTGCCGAGCACCCCGGCGTGCGCGTCATCGTGCACCCGGAGTGCCCCATGGCGGTCGTCGACGCGGCCGACGAGTCCGGCTCGACCGACTACATCCGCCGCGCGATCGAAGGGGCGACCGAGCCCACGACCTTCGCGATCGGCACCGAGGTCAACCTCGTCCAGCGCCTGGCGGCCGAGCATCCGCAGCACACCGTGTTCTGCCTCGACCCCGTCGTCTGCCCGTGCTCGACGATGTACCGCATCCACCCCGGGTACCTCGCGTGGGTGGTCGAGGGCCTCGTCGAGGGCGAGGTGCGCAACCGCATCACGGTGACCGCCGACGTCGCCGAGCCCGCGCGCCTCGCGCTCGAGCGCATGCTCGCGGCCAAGCCCCCGGCAGCGCCCGCAGCCGATTGGGAGAACGCGTCATGACCACGCCGCGCGTGCTCGTGGTGGGCAGCGGCATCGCGGGCCTCATCACGGCGCTCCACGCCGTCGAGCACGAATGCCGCGTGACCCTCGTGACGAAGGACGTGCTCGAGCACGCCAACACCCGCTACGCGCAGGGCGGCATCGCGGGCGTCATGTTCGCCGACGACCGGATCGAAGACCACATCCGCGACACGCTGACCGCCGGCGCGGGGCTCAACGACCCCGCCGCCGTCCGCGTGCTCGCCGAGGAGGGCGCAGCCCGCATCCGCGAGCTCGTCGAGCTGGGTGTCGCCTTCGACCGCGACGCGCAGGGCGAGTTCGTCAAGGGTCTCGAGGCGGCGCACTCCTATCCCCGGATCCTGCACTCGGGAGGGGATGCCACGGGCACCGCGATCGAGAAGGCGCTCGTCGCCCGGCTCCGCGCGAGCGACGTCGACGTCATCGAGCACGCCTTCCTCGTCGATCTCGTCATCCGAGACGGTCGTGCGCGCGGCGTCGAGCTCCTCGTGGGCGACCGGCCGGGTGTGCTCGGTGAGCGCCGGACGGTCGATGCCGACGCCGTCGTCCTCGCGACGGGCGGGGCGGGCGAGCTCTACGCGCACTCGACGAACCCTCCCGTCGCGACCGGCGACGGCATCGCGGCGGCCGTCCGCGCGGGGGCCGAGGTGTCCGACCTCGAGTTCTTCCAGTTCCATCCGACGGTGCTCGAGGGCGCCGGCGATGCCTTCCTCGTCTCGGAGGCCGTCCGCGGCGAGGGCGCGACCCTCATCGACGACGACGGCCGGCGCTTTCCCTTCGACGCGCACCCCGACGGCGAGCTCGCCCCGCGCGATGTCGTCGCCCGCGCGATCGTCCATCAGATGCAGCGGCAGGACGGGCGCCCCGTGCGTCTGGATGCGACGCACCTCCGCCCGTCCTACGAGGAGCGCGCCGCCTTCCTCACGCGGCGCTTCCCGACGATCGACGCAGCGGTCCGCGCGCGGGGTCTCGACTGGGCACGCGAGCCGATCCCCGTGACGCCCGCCGCGCACTACCTGATGGGCGGCGTCTCGACCGATCTCTCCGGCCGCACGTCGCTTCCCGGGCTCTACGCCGTAGGCGAGGTGGCGCGCACGGGTGTGCACGGCGCGAATCGCCTCGCCTCCAACTCCCTCCTGGAGGGCGCGGTCTTCGGTGCGCGCGCGGGCGATGTGATCGCTCAGGATGCCGCGTCCCCGGCGTGGCCGTACTCGCCGGCGGGGGCTGGGGCTTCCGTGGCGGACGCGGCCCCCGTGGTGGCGGCGGCGCCGCGTGAGGCCGTCCCGCCCTTCTCCCGCCGCGCGCTGCAGCTGCTCATGTGGGAGGACGCGGGACTCGTGCGCGACGCGTCGGGCCTCGGGCACGCGGCATCCGTCATCGCCGCCTGGCGACGCGACGCGCGTATCCCCCGGACCGAAGCGGAGTTCGAGGACGAGAATCTCCTCGTCGTCGCCGAGCGCGTCGTCGCCGCGGCGCTCGCGCGACGTGAGTCGATCGGCGCGCACTACCGGCGCGACGACGCCGCGGCATCCGTCCTGTCCCCCGTCGCGGCGGAGGTCGCCTGATGCTCACACGTGCCACCATCGATCGCGTCGTCGCGGCCGCCCTCGAAGAGGATGCGCCGTGGGGCGATCTGACGAGCGAGTACCTCATCCCCGAGAACGCCGTCGCGAGGGCCGACCTCTCGGCGCGCGAGTCCGGTGCCTTCAGCGGCGGCGAGGTGTTCGCCGCCGCGTTCCGCCTCACCGATCCGCGCGTCGAGGTGCAGCTCGTCGTCGAGGACGGCGAGTGGTTCGAGCCGGGCGCCGCGCTCGCCGTCGTGAGCGGCCCCGCGCGGTCGGTGCTCACCGCCGAGCGGATCGGGCTCAACTTCGTGCAGCGGATGTCGGGCATCGCGACCCTCACCGGCCGCTATGTCGCCGAGGTCGCCCACACCCGCGCGCGGATCGCCGACACGCGCAAGACCACGCCGGGCCTGCGCGCGTTCGAGCGGCACGCGGTCGTGAACGGCGGCGGACACAACCACCGCTTCTCGCTCTCCGACGCCGTCATGGCCAAAGACAACCACCTCGCCGTCCTCGCGCAGAAGCACGCCGACGTCACGGCCGCCCTGAAGGCCGCGATCTCACGCCTTCCCCACACGACGCATGTCGAGGTCGAGGTCGATCGCCTCGACCAGATCGAGCCCGTGCTCGCGGCGGGGATCGGCACGATCATGCTCGACAACTTCTCGCTCGACGATCTGCGCCGCGGCGTCGAGGTCGTGGCGGGCCGCGCGATCGTGGAGGCGTCGGGAGGGGTCGACCTCGGCACGGTGCGTGCGATCGCCGAGACCGGCGTCGACGTCATCTCGGTCGGCGCCCTCACGCACTCGGCTCGCGCCCTCGACCTCGGGCTCGACGTGCGCATCGAGGTGGGCGGAGCCTGAGCCGTGTCGATGCTCTACTTCGACAACGCCGCGACCACGCCGGTGCGCCCCGAGGTGCTCGACGCGATGGTGCCCTACCTCACACGCTGGTTCGGCAACGCGTCGAGTCACCACGCGGTGGGCGAGGCCGCCGCCGACGCCCTCACCGGTGCGCGGCGCCGCGTGGCGCGCGTGCTCGGGATGCGCGCGAGCGACATCGTCTTCACCTCCGGCGGCACCGAGGCCAACAACCTCGCCGTCAAGGGGATCGCGATCGCCGCCCAGCTGCAGCGCGGCGGTTCGGGCTTCGTCACGACGCCCATCGAGCACGAGTCGATCCTCGAGTCGGGCGACTACCTCGCGCGGGTGCACGGCTTCCGCGTGACGCGCGTGCCGGTCGACGGTTTCGGGCGGGTGGCTCCGGATGCCGTGGCCTCCGCCCTCACGGATGACACGGCGCTCGTCAGCATCGGGTACGCCAACAACGAGGTCGGCACGGTGCAGGACGTGGCCGCGATCTCCGCGGTCGCGCGGAGCCGCGGCATCCCGATCCATCTCGATGCCGTGCAGGCGGCCGGCTGGCTGCCGTTGTCGGCCGCCGACCTCGGCGTCGATGCGATCTCGATCGCGGGGCACAAGCTCGGCGCGCCGAAGGGAACGGGCGTGCTCGGCGTGCGCGGCCGCATACCCGTGGAGCCGCTGCTGCACGGGGGCGGGCAGGAGCGCGGCCGCCGCAGCGGCACCGAAGACGTCGCGGGCGCCGTGGGCCTGGCCACGGCGCTCGAGCTCGCCGAGGGGGAGCGCGTCGAGTCGGCCGCCCGCGTCGGCGCGCTGCGCGATGCCTTCGTCGCACAGGTGCTGGCCCGCGTGCCGAGCGCACGCCTGACCGGCGACCCCGTGCACCGCCTGCCGGGCACGGCGAGCTTCACCTTCGAGGGGACGAGCGGCGAGGCCGTGCTGCTCGAGCTCGAACGACGGGGCGTCGTGTCATCGAGCGGCTCGGCGTGCGCGGCCGGAAGCGACGAGCCGTCGCACGTCCTGGTGGCGATGGGCGTCGCGCCGGAGGTCGCGCAGACGGCGGTGCGGTTCACCTTTCCGCACACCCTGAGCGCACCGCTGGACGCCGTCGCCGCGGCGGTCGAGGCATCCGTCGCCGCTGTACGATCGGGCGCGTGAGTCTCCCGAGCGACCGCGCCGCGGTCACGATCATCGTGCCCGGGTACGACGTGGCGGCGTTCGCGCAAGAGGCACTCGAGTCGCTTCGCACCCAGACCCGGGGCGACTGGACGGCGATCCTCGTCGACGATGCGTCGACCGACGAGACGGGACGGATCTTCGCGGATGCCGCTGCCGCCGACCCCCGCTTCCGCGTCGTGCGGCACGAGGAGCGCCGGGGTCTCGCCGCCGCGCGCAACACCGGCCTCGACCTCGTCGAGACGCCGCTCGTCGGCTTCCTCGACGCCGACGACCTCTTCACGCCGACCGCGCTGGAGCGGCTCGTCGGGATCCTCGATGAGACGGGGAGCGACTTCGCGCTGGGCGCGTACGTCCGGCTTCGGCCCGACGCCGCGGGCGCATACGCGGCGGGCGCCGTGCAGCCGTGGGTCGCCGCCGCCACCGACCCCGAGCGACGCGCCACGACGATCGACCGGCACCCCGAGGCATCCGGGAACATCGTCGCGTGGTCCAAGGTGAGCCGTGTCGAGTTCTGGCGCCGCGCGAGCCTCCGCTTCCCTGTCGGGCGGCTCTACGAGGACCAGGTCGTCGCGCAGCGCATGTACGCCGCCGCGCGGGCGTTCGACGTCGTGCCCGACGTCGTGGCGCACTGGCGCGAGCGCCACGACGGGACCTCGATCACGCAGGGCGCGCACGCCGTCGACGTGCTCAACGAGTACCTCGACGGCATGTCGGGCGGCATCGCCGAGCTCGATCGCGCGGGGCACTCCGCGGCCGTCCGGGCGCGGGTGAACCTCATCCTCGCGATGGACCTTCCTCCTCTCGTCCGCATCGCCCAGCGGCACCCCGACGACGCGTACCGCCGCGCCGTCGGCGCCTTCACGCGGGACCTCTGGTCGCGCGGCGGCGCTTCCGCCGCGCTCGACGAGGCGGCTCACCTCGCGGCGGCCGCCCAGCTCTGGTAGATCGCGGGCCTGCCTGTCCTGTTCGGTGTCCCGGGTCGCGCCCTGCTCTCGCGAGTTGCCAGTTCTTCACGCAACTCGACGTCGAGTTGCCACAACGACTGGCAACTCGCACCTCGCGCCTGGCCGAGCGCTTCGCGCAACTCGCACCTCGCGCCTGGCCGAGCGCTTCGCGCAACTCGCACCTCGCGCCTGGCCGAGCGCTTCGCGCCTCCCCGACGTCGAGTTGCCACTTCTTCACGCAATTCGACGTCGAGTTGCCACATCGACTGGCAAGTCGCACCTCGCGCCAGGCCGACCGCTGCGCCCTCTCCCCCACAGCCGGCGCCGAGTTCGGGGTTTGCACGGTTGGGGTCGTCGGGCACGACCCGAGGCAGGCAGACGACGAGAGTGACCGGATGCCTCGTCATCCGTCACCCCTTCCCCCTGAGCTCCACGGACGCGCCTTCGCCGTCGCCGACGTCCGGTCGGATCTGTCGGCCCGGCGGCTCGCGGCATCCGATCTGTGGAGCCCGACGCGAGGCGTGCGCCTCCCCGAGTGGGCGCGCGATCTGCGGAGCCGCTGCATCGCCCACGCCGTGACCCTTCCCCCGCAAGCGGCGTTCAGCCACACGACCGCGTGCTCCGCGCACGCGCTCCCCCTGCCGCTCGGGCTGGCGCGCGACGCGCGGATCCACGCGACCGTTCCGAAGGGCGTCCGGGCCCCACGTCGGAAAGGTTTCGTCGGTCATCAGCGACCACTGCCGGAAGAGGACGTCATCGAGTCGGCGGGCCTACGCCTCACGTCGCTGAGCCGCACGTTCGTCGACCTCGCCGAGATCCTCGACCTGACCGCTCTCGTCGCCGTCGGAGACCGCATGCTCTGGCGGGGCGATCCCAAGCTCGATCGCGCCGCGCTGGAGCGGGCCGTCGCGGCGATGTCAGGCGGCCGCGGCTCGAGGAAGGCCGCGCGTGCCCTGGAGCTCCTGGACGATGGGGCGGAATCGCCGAAGGAGAGTGAGCTGCGGCTCCTCCTCCTGGACGCCGGGTTCGGACCGTTCGCGTCCAACGTCGAGCTCCACGATCGCGGCGGCTCGTTCGTGGCGCGAGTGGACCTCGCGCTGCCAGGGCTTCGGATCGCGATCGAGTACGAGGGCGATCACCACCGCGACTCCGAGCAATGGCGGAAGGATGTCGCGCGCCGCCGCCGCATCGAAGCGCTGGGGTGGACATACATCGCCGTGACGCAGGCCGACCTCAAGAATCCTCGAGGCCTCCTCGCCGATCTCGGCTCCGCGATCGTCGCCCGCGGCTGATGCCGAGTTGCCACAAGATGTGGCAACTCGACGTCGAGTTGCGCGAACGTCTGGCAACTCGGCGCGCGGTGCGCGACGAACGCGGGGCGCGGGCCGTCGGCGCGGCGCCGGAGGGACGCAGGGCCGGAGAACGGCGCAGGCGGTCAGCGCGGGTCGTCGCGCACGACGACCAACGTCGCAGGCACCGCGCCCGGCTCGCCCGGCACCGCGCCCGGCTCGGCAGGCGCCACGCCCGGATCACCCGGCGACGCACCCGGCACGGCGGCGCGCTCACCGGGCGCGGGGCCGGGCTCGCCGGAAGCGGCCCCGGGTACGGCGAGCGAGTTCTCGACCGCAGCGAGACCCCTCCCCGCGAGCCCTTCGGCCTCGCGCGCGGGCAGGTCGGCGCCGTCGGGCGAACGGTCAGCACGGCGATCGGGGTGGTCGGCGTGCTCCTCGGCGGCCTCGGTCTCGAGGATCCTCGATGCCGCGAGCTGCTGAGCCGCAAGCTCGGCGTACAGGCCGTCGCGCGCGATGAGCTCGGCGTGGGTGCCCGACTCCACGATGCGCCCCGCGTCGACGACGTGGATGACGTCGGCGCCGATCACGGTCGAGAGCCGGTGCGCGATCGAGAGGGTCGTGCGGCCGCGGGCCGCGGCATCCAGCGCCTCCTGCACGACGCGCTCCGACACGGTGTCGAGAGCCGACGTGGCCTCGTCGAGGAGCAGCACGGGCGGGTCTTTCAGCAGAACGCGGGCGATCGCGATGCGCTGCTTCTCGCCGCCCGAGAGGCGGTAGCCGCGCTCGCCGACGATCGTGTCGTAGCCGTGCTCGAAGGTCTCGATGATGTGGTGGATGTTGGCGGCGCGACACGCGGCCTCGAGCTCGGCATCCGTCGCATCCGGCTTGGCGTAGCGGAGGTTCTCGCGGATCGTGGCATGGAAGAGGTAGGTCTCCTGCGAGACGATGCCGATGTCGTCGATGATCGACTCCTCGGTGAGGTCGCGGACGTCTGCTCCCGCGAACATCACCGAGCCTCCGGATGCCTCGTACAACCGCGGCGTCAGGTACAGCACCGTCGTCTTGCCCGCCCCCGACGGCCCGACGAAAGCGACGTGCTCTCCGGGATCGGCCACGAACGAGATGCCGTCGAGCGTCGGACGGGCGTCGGGCGCGGCATCCGGATACCGGAAGACCACGTCGCGGAACTCGATGCGTCCTACGGGACCCGGCGCCTCGGACACGGGGATCGCCCCCGGCCGGTCGCTGATGGCGGGCACGAGGTCGAGGTACTCGAAGATCCGGGCGAAGAGCGCCGCAGAGGTCTGCAGGTCGAGCGCGACGCGCATGAGACCCATGAGCGGCATGAGCAGGCGCGCCTGGACGGTCGTGAAGGCGACGATGGTGCCGGCGGTGATGGACGAGTCGACGCTGCCGGTGATGAGGTAGCCCGCGACGAGATAGATGACGGCGGGAACCGACGACATGATGACCTGCACGACGGCGAAGAAGCCCTGGCCGCTCATCGCGCGGCGCACCTGCAGGCGCACCTGGTTGCGGTTCTCGTCGCCGTAGCGCGCCGACTCCGTGCGCTGCCGATTGAACGACTTCGAGAGCAGGATGCCCGAGACGCTCAGCGTCTCCTGCGTGATCGCGGACAGCTCCGACAGCGACTCCTGCGTCTCGCCGGCGATCCTCGCGCGCACCTGCCCGACGCGCCGCTGCACGAACACGAGGAAGGGCATGATGAAGACCGCGATGAGCGTCAGCCGCCAGTCGATGATGATCATCGCGATGAGCGATGCGATGACCGTCACGAGGTTGCCGAGGATGCTCGTGACGGTGTTGGTCAGCACGCCCGAGACGCCGCCCACGTCGTTCTGGAGGCGGGATTGGATGACGCCGGTCTTCGTCCTTGTGAAGAATGCGAGCTCCATCGCCTGAAGGTGCTCGAAGAGCTTGACGCGGAGGTCGCCCGTGACGCTGTTGCCGATCGTCGCGGTGTAGTAGGTCTGCACGACGCCCACCGCCGCCGACAGGAGGAAGAGACCGATCATCGCGAGCACGAGGCGCAGGAGAAGCGAGAGGTCGGGCGGCGCCCCGTCGGTCGGGAACAGCGCGTCGTCGAAGATGCGCTGCACGAGAAGGGGCGGCACGACGGCGACCGCGGCACCCGCGACGACGAGGAAACCTGTGAGCACGAGCCTGCCGCGGTACGGGCGGAACAGCCCGACGACGCGCTTTCCGAGGTCGGGGATCTCGGGCGCCTCGGCGTTGAGGCGCTTCTGCGCCTCGATGTCGACGCCGCGGAAGGCGACACCGCCTCCCCCTCCGCCGCGACCCATGCTCATGCGCGAAAGCCTAATCAGCGCCGGGGACAGCCGGGGTCGCCGGAGCTACGCTTGACGCATGAACTCGATCCCCGAGCAGCCCGACGGCACCGACCTCGACGAGCTCCGCAAGGACATCGACGCGCTGAAGAACACCCCGACGGAGCAGCTCATCGAGCCCGCACCCGCCGAGCTCCTCGAGAACGAGCCCGAGCCCGCGCGCACCGATGCGATCGGCTCCGAGAAGTGGGACGAACCGGCCGGCGAAGAGCACACCGAGGTCTGATCCGGCCCCGGGGCGCTCACCCCGGTCCCGTGACGAGGGTGATCACCCCAGCCCCGTGACGAGGTTGATCACCGTCGCGAGGATGACCGCGCCGAACAGGTAGGCCAGCAGCGTCTGGCCGAGCACGAGCCGGCGCATCCGATTCGTCTGCACGTTCGTGTCGGCGACCTGGTAGGTCATGCCCAGTCCGAAGGCGAAGTAGGCGAAGTCCGAGTACATCGGGTCTTCGGGCTGGTTGAAATCGATACCGCCGACCGGGTCGGAGTAGTACTCTGCTGCGATGCGCAACATGTAGTCCACCTGGATGAGGGCCCAGGATGCCGCGACCGCGAGCACTGCGATGAGCGCGAGGATGTAGGAGCCCGGCGGCGACATCCTGCCGGTCTGCAGCAGCACGATACCGACCGCGACGAGGCTCGCACAGCTGCCCACCACCGCGATGATCCTCGCGAGCGGACGGCCGGGGTCTTCGCTTCGGGCATGGGCCTTGGTGTCGGCGGCGTTCATCCGCCACACGATCGCCAGGATCCACACGATGCTCGTCGTGGCGACCGCCCCCCAGCCGGCGAGGACCCCTGCCCACACATCCAGCACGACACCCACCACGATCCCGACCACGGCGCCCACCGCGACCGAGACGACGACCCGCATCAGGACCGTCGTGTGCACCGGGACTCTGGCCATAACCGAATAGTTCCACCCCCTGAGCGGGAATGCGATGTCCGACGTGTCGGTTACCGTCATTCATGCGCCACCATCGGTGGTCGCCTTCCCCCCGCCCTTAGCTCTGAGGAGACGACCCATGGCTGCGACCGAGACCTCCCCCGGCACGGGCAGCATCCGTGCCGCCGCCGCGCCCTCGATGAAACTGGCCCCCGAGGAGAGCCGGGTCATCTGGCTGCTGCTCGCGGCCGCGTTCGTCGCGATCCTCAACGAGACCACGATGGGCGTCGCGATCCCGCACCTCATCGACGACCTCGGGATCACGGCGCTCCAGGCGCAGTGGCTCACGACGGCGTTCATGCTGACGATGGCCGTCGTGATCCCGATCACGGGCTTCCTCCTCCGCCGCTTCACGACGCGCCAGATGTACATCGCGGCGATGAGCCTGTTCTCCCTGGGCACGCTCATCGCGCTCGTCTCGCCGGGCTACCCGCTGCTCCTCGTCGCGCGCGTGGTGCAGGCATCCGGAACCGCGATCATGATGCCCCTGCTCATGACGACGCTCATGACCGTCGTGCCCCCGAACCAGCGCGGGCGCATGATGGGGCGCGTCAGCGTCGTGATCTCGCTCGCGCCGGCCATCGGCCCGACGCTCTCCGGGTTCCTCCTCGACACGCTCAGCTGGCGCTGGATCTTCGGGATCGTCCTTCCGATCGCGCTGCTGGCGCTCGCGATCGGCGCACGCTGGATCCACAACCTCGGCGAGACCACGAAGGCGCCCATCGACGTCCCGTCGATCGTGCTGTCGGCGTTCGGGTTCGGCGGGATCGTGTACGGCCTCAGCCAGATCGGCGGCGCGGCGGCGCACGGCGGGACAGCAGCAGAAGCCGCGGCCACCAGCGTCGCCACGGTGTCGCTCATCGTCGCCCTCTCGGTCGGGGTCGTCGCGCTCGGTCTGTTCGTGTGGCGTCAGCTGCGGCTGCAGAAGAACGATGACGCCCTGCTCGACCTGCGCGTCTTCACCTCGGCCAACTTCTCCCTCGCGATCGGGCAGATGGGGGTGCTCTCGATCGCGTTCTTCGGCGTCATCACCGTCATTCCGCTCTACCTGCAGGGCGTCCTCGGGGTGTCGGCGTTCCAGACGGGCCTCGTCGCGCTTCCCGGCGCGCTCATCATGGGACTCACCGGCCCCATCATCGGCCGCATCTACGACCGATGGGGCACGCGGGTGCTCCTCGTGCCGGGCACGTTCATCGCGAGCGGCCTGCTCTGGGTGCTCACGACGTTCGACGAGAACACGTCCGTCTGGATGGTCGCGATCGCGCAGACGGCGCTGTCGCTGGGCCTCGCGCTGTCGTTCACGCCGCTGTTCACGGCGTCGCTCGCGTCCCTGCAGCCGAAGTTCTACTCGTACGGCTCGGCCGTGGTCGGCACCGTGCAGCAGGTCGCGGGCGCCGCGGGCATCGCCCTCATGATCGCGATCCTCTCGGCAGTCGAGGCCGCGCAGCTCGACGCGGGCGCCGCGCCCGACGTGGCGGGAGCTGCCGGCGCGCACGCCGCGTTCCTCGTCGCGGCGATCGTGTCGCTCCCGCTGCTGGTGGGCGCGTTCCTCATCCGCAAGCCGGCCGATCAGCCGATGGGTGCGCCGATGGGCCACTGACCCGTCGATGGGCCCCTGACCCGTCGATGCGCCGCTGGCCCGTCGATGCGCCACCGACCCGGCCTCACGCGTGCCTCCGCGGCGTCAACCCTCCCGGGGCGGGCGCCGCGGTGTCATGCTGGGCGGGACGCCGCCGCACGTAGCCGGCCCGCGTAGAAGGAGCGGCCATGATCGTCACGCCACCGCCCGTCGAGGGCGCCGAGGGACACGTCGCGAAGATGTACCGCGGCGATCTCGCCGGTGACGGATTCGTCTACAGCCACACGCAGATGATGGCGATCAATCCCGAAGCGCACGAGGCCTTCGAGGCGCTCGTCGCGGCGATCGTGCCCTCGATCGGCGTGCGCACGTACGAGCTCGCGACGCTCGCCGCCGCTCGCGCGATCGGCTCGCCGCACTGCCTCCTCGCCCACGGTCGCAAGACGCTCCGCGCCGGCGCGATGGATGAGGCGCAGCTCGAGAGCGTCGCGCGCGACTACACCTCGGCGGGGCTCGGCGACGCGGACGTCGCCGTCATGCGCTTCGCCGAGAAGCTGTCGACGGATGCCTCGGCCATGACCGATGCCGACTCGCAGACGCTTCGCGACGTGGGTTTCACCGACCGGGAGATCGTCGACATCGCGCTGAGCGCCGGCGCTCGAAACTACTTCAGCCGGGTGCTGCAGGCGCTCGCTGTGCCTGTCGAGGACGTGCCCGGGCTGAGCCCCGAACTCACCGAGGCGCTGCTGTCGCCCCTCGAACGAGGCTGAGCGCGCCGACCGGCGAGATCAGCCGATGCTGCAGGAACCGCCGCCGCAGCACGACGACGCGTCGGACTCGATGACCGTCAGGAGATTCTTCTCCTCGGCGATCGGCTGGAGCGTCGGGGAAGGCAGGTTCGAGGTGGCCATGCCGACGATCCTAACCCGCAGGCCGCGGACGAGGGCCGGCGCCTCCCGGTAGGTGATCGGCGGCGGAAGCGCAACCCCCATCGGCCTCCCGGTCCGCTTCTTAGCGTTGAAGGGCGCCGGTCGATCGGCCGGCGGTGAGCGAAGGAGATCCCATGACCACCCTCGATGGCAAGCGCGTCGCGTTCCTCCTCACGGACGGCTTCGAAGACAGCGAACTCACGTCGCCCTGGCAGGCGGTGACGGATGCCGGGGCAACGGCGGCGCTCGTCTCCCCCGCCGAGGGGAGCGTCACCGGCAAGAACGGGCACGAGCAGAAGGTGGACGTCTCGGTGACGGCGGCCGAACCCGCGCAGTTCGATGCCCTCGTGCTGCCAGGCGGTGTCGTGAACGCCGACGCGATCCGGCTCGACGAGTCGTCGGTCTCGTTCGCCCGCACCTTCTTCGAGGAGCACAAGCCCGTCGGGGTGATCTGCCACGGCGCATGGCTGCTCATCGAGGCGGGCGTCGTCGACGGGCGGACGATCACGAGCTACCCGAGCCTCAAGACCGACCTCACGAACGCCGGAGCGACCTGGGTCGACGAGGAGGTCGTCGTGGACGACGGTCTCGTCTCGAGCCGCACGCCCGACGACCTCCCCCCGTTCAACGCGAAGGTCGTCGAAGAGATCGGCGAGGGCGAGCACTCCGCGCAGCACGCGTAGGCGCGGCGTGGGGCGGGGCGGGCGGCACACAGCCGGCCGCCCCATGCCGTCGCCTCCCCCCTCCCCCGCTCCACAGCCGCCCGCCCGCCCCGCGCCGTCGCCTCCCCGCTCTGCCGCGCTGCACCCACTCCGCCTGCACCCACTCCGCCTACACTCGGCCCGTGACGGACTTTCCGACGGCGCGGTGGTGCCGCAGCCGCAGGAACGGCGCGGTGTGCACGCGACCCGCGGGCCATCCGGGTCTTCACAACCGGATGGGCACGGGCCAGATGTGGTCCGATCGCGAAGCCGACCCGCCCGGATGCCCGGGCTCCGCGACGCCTGGGGCTCCGGCTCCCCTGCTCGCCGACGGATTCCCGCACGGCCGCGCGCTGTGCCCCGTCTGTCTCGACTTCGTGGCGGTGACGGATGCCGGAGCCCTCGTCGCCCACGACACCTTCCGTGGTGCGTCCTCGCCCGAGGAGGCGCGGGGGCGCGCCGACTGGTTCAACGCCTTCGGCTGGACCCGCTGACCCGCCGGCAGCGCGACCACGCGATCAGAGCAGCACGCCTCCGGTCTGACACGTCGGGCAGTACTGTGCCGTCGTGCTTCCGAACGCGAAGTCGCGGATCGTGTCGCCGCACACGGGACACGTCTCGCCGGCACGGCCGTGCACCTGCATCGCCGCGACCTTCGCGGCCTTCAGCTGATCGATCGGGACCCCTCGCTGCGCCGCGATGGCGCCGCGCATCGTCTCGATGGTCTCGGCGAAGACCCGATCGAGCGCCGCCGGATCGAGGGCCGCTGCGTGCGCGACCGGGGACACCTTCGCCGCGTGCAGGATCTCGTCGGAGTAGGCGTTGCCGATGCCGCCGAGGGACTCCTGCTCCTGCAGGATCGCCTTGATCTGCTTGCGGCGGCCGCGGACGGCGTTGTCGAAGTCGTCACGGCCGAAGTCGGGGCTCGCGGGATCGGGGCCGAGCTTCGCGACGGCGGCGACATCGGTGGGATCGTCGACGACCGAGAGTCCGAGACTCACCCAGTCCCCGGCATCCGTCGCCTCCATCACACTGCCGTCGTCGAACTCGAACGTCGCGAGAGTCGGCGGCGCTTCGGGGTCGGGCGCGGGGGGCTCACCCGGCTCGCGGAGCCGCACCCACCCGTGGCGGCCGAGCGTCACCAGCAGGTGGGCGTCGCCGAGGCGCAGGTCGACGTGCTTGCCGAAGCGCTGCGTGCCCACGAGCTCGGCACCGACAAGCGCCTCGGGGGTGCGCCCGCGCGTCTTGATCGTGCGGAACTCGATGATGTCGACGTCGCGCAGCGCGCGCCCCGCAAGGCGATCCGCGAGCGTCTCGGCCAGCACCTGCACTTCGGGAGACTCCGGCATGCCCTCATCCTTCCACCCACCGCCGACACCGCGGCGGGGGCCGGCGTCACTCGTCGGGCGTGACCGTCGCGAGGGTCTGGCCGCGCGAGACCTGGTCGCCGACGGCGACCCCGAGGGTCACGGTACCGGCGACGGCGGCGCGGACGACGTGCTCCATCTTCATCGCCTCGACCACGACCACGGGATCGCCCGCTTCGACGAGGGCGCCCTCGGCGACCGGCACCATGACGACCGTGCCCGGCATCGGCGAGTCGAGGTGCGGTCTCTCGTCGGCCGCCTCGCCGACGCCGTGCTCGGCATCCGCGATCCCGACCCGGAAGGTCGCGCCCTCGCGCGTGAGCTCCACGGCGTCGGCCGTCGCGAGCTCGGGGAATGACCGCGTCAGACCATCGAGTGAGATCTGCGCCCGATCGCCGAGCCGGACGATCGCGCGACGCCGCGGGCCGTCGTCGACCGCGACCTCGAGATCCGCTCCGACGCCCCACAGCCGCACGACGGCGGTGGCGCCGCGCTCCTCTCGGAGCCGGTAGACGCGGGGGGCCGCGGGTCCGAGCCGCCAGCCGTCGGCGCGACGCCACGGATCGGTGGCGTGGCCGTCGGGCACACGCCCCGCCGCGTCGAGCAGGAGCGCCGCCTCGGCCCAGGTCGAGGCATCCGGCTCCGCGAAAGCGAGCCCGTCGAGCCCGCGCGCGATGAGACCCGTGTCGAGATCTCCCGCCGCGACGGCGGGAAGCTCGAGCAGCAGCCGCAGGAACTCCACGTTGGTCGTCACGCCGAAGACCGCCGTCTCGTCCAGCGCGCGGACGAGCCGGCGCCGAGCCTCGTCGCGGTCGGGGCCCCACGCGATGACCTTGGCGAGCATGGGGTCGTAGTCGCTCGAGACGTCGAGGCCGTCCTCGAGCGACGTGTCGACGCGGATGCCCTCGCCCGACGGGTGGCGCACCGCCTCGACGCGGCCGCCGGTCGGGAGGAATCCGGCGCGCGGATCCTCGGCGTACACGCGCGCCTCGATGCTGTGGCCGTTCAGGTGCACGTCGTCCTGCCCGAACGCCAGCGGTTCGCCCGCCGCGATGCGCAGCTGCTGCTCGACGAGGTCGATGCCGGTCACCTGCTCGGTCACGGGGTGCTCGACCTGGAGCCGCGTGTTCATCTCCATGAAGAAGAACTCGTCGGGCCGATCGGCCGACACGATGAACTCGACGGTGCCGGCGCCTCGATAGCCGACCGAGCGCGCGGTCTCGCACGCGGCCTCGCCGATGCGGGCGCGGGTCTCGGGGTCGAGGAGCGGCGACGGCGCCTCCTCGATGACCTTCTGGTGACGGCGCTGCAGCGAGCACTCGCGTTCCCCGAGGTGCACGACCCCGCCGTGCGCGTCGGCCAGCACCTGCACCTCGATGTGACGGGGGCTCTGCACGTATCGCTCGAGGAACAGGGTGTCATCGCCGAAGCTCGCCGCCGCCTCGCGCCGGGCCGCCGCGAGGGCACCCGGCAGCTCGTCGGCGGAGTCCACGACGTGCATGCCCTTGCCGCCGCCCCCGGCGGACGGCTTGATGAGGAGCGGGTAGCCGACATCGACGGATGCCTCGATGAGGTCGTCGTCGGTGAGCCCGGGGCGGGCGACACCGGGCACCGTCGGCACGCCCCGTTCCTGCACGGCGAGCTTGGCCGTGATCTTGTCGCCCATCGTCTGGATCGCGTCCGGCCGCGGTCCGATGAAGACGATCCCCGCTTCGCCGCACGCCCGAGCGAACGCGGCGTTCTCGGCGAGGAATCCGTAGCCCGGGTGGATCGCCTGCGCCCCGGTGCGCCGGGCCGCCTCGAGGATCGCGTCGATGTCGAGGTAGCTCTGCGCGGCGGGTGCGGGACCGAGCCGCACGGCCTCGTCGGCGAGGCGCACGTGGCGGGACGCTGCATCCGGATCGGAATACACCGCCACGGAGCGGATCCCGAGCCGGCGCAGGGTCGCGATGATTCGGCACGCGATCTCGCCGCGATTGGCGATGAGGACTTTGTCGATCTGCACGGATCCTCCGAGTCGGCCGCCGCGGTCGGCGTCTGCTGAGTCGTCACTGGCGGGCATCGCCGCTCACATCCGGAAGACGCCGTAGCCGGGCTCGCCCTGGGGCGCGCGCAGGCAGACGTCGAGGGCCAGACCGAGCACGTCGCGCGTCTGCGCCGGCTCGATGATTCCGTCGTCCCAGAGGCGCGCGGTCGAGTAGTAGGGACTCCCCTGCTCCTCGTACTGTGCGCGGATCGGCGCCTCGAACGCGGCCTCCTCGTCCGCGCTCCACGAGCCTCCGCCGGATTCGATCTGATCGCGTCGGACGGTCGAGAGGACGGATGCCGCTTGCGGGCCGCCCATGACCGAGACACGTGCACCGGGCCAGAGCCACAGGAAACGCGGCGAATACGCACGCCCGCACATCGAGTACGTACCGGCGCCGAACGACCCGCCGACGACGACCGTGAGCTTGGGCACCGAGGCGCACGCGACGGCGTTGACCATCTTCGCGCCGTGCTTCGCGATGCCGGCCGACTCGTACTCGCGCCCGACCATGAACCCCGCGATGTTCTGCAGGAAGACGAGGGGGATGCCGCGCTGATCGCAGAGCTCGATGAAGTGCGCGCCCTTGAGGGCCGACTCGCCGAAGAGCACGCCGTTGTTGGCGAGGATCCCGACGCGATGGCCGTGCAGCCGCGCGAAACCCGTCACGAGGGTCTCGCCCCACTCGCGCTTGAACTCGTGGAACGAGTCGGCGTCGATGATCCGGTCGATGATCTCGTGCGCGTCGTAGGGGACGGTGAGCTCCACCGGCACGACATCGACGAGGGTCCCGGGGTCGCGCGCGGGCGGCCGGGGCGCTTCGACGGGCTGTGCGAGCGGCGGCGACGGCGGGAGGGTGGCGACGATGTCGCGGACGATCTGCAGCGCGTGCGCGTCGTTCTCGGCGAGGTGGTCGGTGACTCCCGAGACGCGGGTGTGCACGACGCCGCCGCCGAGGTCCTCCGCCGTGACGACCTCGCCCGTCGCGGCCTTCACCAGGGGCGGCCCGCCGAGGAAGATCGTCCCCTGGTTGCGGACGATCACCGTCTCGTCGCTCATGGCGGGGACGTATGCGCCGCCGGCCGTCGACGACCCGAGCACGGCGGCGATCTGCGGGATGCCGTCGCGCGACATCCGCGCCTGGTTGTAGAAGATGCGGCCGAAGTGCTCCTTGTCGGGGAAGACCTCGTCCTGCATCGGGAGGAACGCGCCGCCGGAATCGACGAGGTAGACGCACGGGAGGCGGTTCTCGGCCGCGATCTCCTGGGCCCGCAGGTGCTTCTTGACCGTGATCGGGTAATAGGTGCCGCCCTTCACGGTCGCGTCGTTTGCGACGACCATGACGTGCCGGCCGTGGATCAGGCCGATGCCCGCGACGACGCCGCCGGAAGGGCAGTCCCCTCCGTACAGGTCGAAGCCGGCGAGCGGCGCGACCTCGAGAAAAGGACTGCCGCGGTCCAGGAGCAGATCGATGCGGTCGCGCGCGAGGAGCTTCCCGCGCTCGGTGTGCCGCGTGCGGGCCTTCTCCGGGCCGCCGAGGGCGGCCAGGGCGCGCTGCTTGCGCAGCTCGTCCACGAGGTCCCGGTACGTCGGCTTCGTCGCCGTCGGCATCCGCCGCTCCTTCTCGGTTACTGTTCATTAACCGAAATCAGGGTACCGGGCGAACGGCGGTCTTGTCGAGAGACGACGGATGCCGCGGCATCCGTCACCGCCGCCCGCCCGCGTTGTCCTGCGCGACGCCGACGGCGCGCGCGACGGTCGGCACGAGCCAGGCCGCGGCCAGCGCGAGCGCGACCCCGACGAGGGTCAGCCCGACCCGCTCGAGGAACCAGTGCACGGCTGGCTCGGTCTCGCCGATGAGCAGCATCGAGAGCACGATCGTCGTCGAGAAGAAGGGGAAGACATACCAGCGGCTCCCCGATGTGCCCGTGGCCAGGGCGAGGATGACGAGCACGACGACGGCGATCACCGCCGCGGCCGGGGAGACGGCGGCCACGCCGCACGCCAGGATCGCGCCGCCGGTGACCGAGACGGCACGGCCCCACCCGCGCGCGTCGAGCTGGCGATGATCCGGGCGGCTCACGAGGAGCGCCGAAGTCGCCGCCCACCCGGGGTGGTCGGCGCCCCACGCGAAACCGAGCGCGGCTCCGATCGCCCCCGCAAGGCCGATCTGGATGCCGTACACGGCCATCGAGGTGCGGGATGCCGCGGCGCGCGGCGTTCGTGTGATCGCGTGTCCCGCGGGCCAGAGGAGCGACACGAGCCATGCGTATGCCGAGCCCCCGACGATGAGCACCGCGGCTGCGAGCCCGCGGTCCCACGACCCTTCCGAGAAGCCTGCGCCGACGAGCGGGAGACCCAGCATGAGCGCGAGCGGGGCGAGCCGCCGCGCGGGGTCGCTCGCCATCACGGCGACGACGACGCAGAGGCCGAAGAGCGCGACGACGGCGAGGACAGGCCACGGGGCGAGGACGGCGCCGAGGAAGATCGAGAATCCGGCGAGCGCTCCGACCACGACGACCATCGCCCGCTCGCGCCGCGTGCTCCTCAGGCCGAGTGCGGCGGCGGGCAGGACCCCGACGGCGAGAGGCACGCCGAGCGACGGGTCGAACACGGTGCCGATCGTGGCGGGCAGCGCGAGGCTCGCTCCGTACGCCGCGTTCCTCCACGACCACGCGATCGGCGCCCTGGCTGTCACGGGACCACTCTGCCCGAAACCGGGCTCGCGTCGGCGCAAGGATCAGCCGATCGCGACGTGGAACTTCGGACCCCTTGCTGCCCCCGCGGGCCTCTCGCCCGCCAGCACCGCCGGCAGCTCGTCGAGGGTCACCGTCGCGGCGATGAGCGGTCGCGGGTCGACGGCGCCCGTCGCGTACTGCTCGATCGTGCCGGCGAGACCCGGCGAAGCACTCAGGATGCCGACCGCCGTCACGTCGGCGAGAGCGAGCAGGCGGGTGTCGAGAAGACTCGGCGTACCGGAGAGCCCGATGTAGACGACGCGCCCCCCCGGTTCGACGAGTTCGACCGCCTTGGCCGGGAGGTGGGGAGCGGTGGATGCCTCGATCACGGCGTCCCAGGGGAGGTCGGGCAGGTCGGCCTCGGTCCAGACGTCGAAGCCGAGGCTGCGGGCGAAGGCGATCGAGCCCTCCTCCTTGCCGAGGAGGTGCACCTCGGCGCCGGCGGCCCGTGCGAAGAGCGCGGAGAGGAGGCCGATCGTGCCCGGCCCGAGGATGACGGCGCGATCGCCGCGACCCAGGTGCGCGGCATCAGTCGCCCGGAAGGCGTTTCCGCCCGGCTCGACCAGCGCGCCCATCGCATCGTCGACGGCGTCAGGCAGGCGATGAAGCGCCGTCACCGGCACCGCGAGCTGCTCGGCGAGGGCACCGGGGCGTCCGCCGCGGATGCCGATCTCGGTGCGGAACGCGCACACGTGCTGACGTCCGTTGAGACATCGGCGGCAGACGCCGCAGCCGAGCATCGTGTCACCCGTCACGCGCGTGCCGATCCACGCGGAGTCGACGCCGGGACCGACGGCGCTGACCGTGCCCATCCACTCGTGTCCGATGCGGAGCGGATACTCCGCGTGGCGCGTGTGCAGATACTGCATCTCGCCGGTGAAGAACTCGACGTCGGTGCCGCAGATGCCGGCACGCTGCACGTCGACGACGACCTCTCCCGGCACCGCTTCGGGCGGGTCGACGTCCTGCACTTCGGCGTGGCGCGGCCCCGTGAGGACGAGGGCCTTCATCGCGCGTCTCCCCGCCCCCGCCAGAGGCGAGTCGGAAGGCCGGTGACGCCGGCGCGGAGCGTGAAGAGGCGGCCCGAATCGGGGTGGCGCGCGGCATCCTCCTCCGACAGCTCCTCCCGCGCCGTCGTGATGACCATCGTGTCCAGTGCCGGGCCCGCGAATGCAACCGACGTCGTGTGCGGCGCGGGCACATCGATCCGCCCCACGAGCGCGCCGTCGGGCGAGAAGCGCAGGACGCACCCACCGCCCCAGACGGCGACCCAGACATGGTCGTCGGCATCCATCGCGATCCCGTCGGGGAATCCGTCGACGGTCGCGAAGAGCCCTCGCGGGCCCGTCGCCCCCGTCGCGGGGTGGTACTCGCGCACGAAGATGCGACTCGTGACGGTGTCGACGCTGAAGAAGCGGCGACCGTCGCTCGACCAGGCGAGACCGTTGGAGAGCGAGAGGTCGTCGTCGATCACGGTGACGGTGCCGTCGTGCTCGATGCGCAGGAGCTGCTCCTCGGCCGACGGCCCGGGCTTGACGATCGTGCCGACCAGGAAGCGGCCCGCCGGATCGACCTGGCCGTCGTTGAAGCGCCGGCCGTCGCCTCTGATGAGCCGATCACCCGCCGTGATGGTGCCGTCGAGGGCGCGCTGGAAGAGCCGATGACGCCCGGCGACGAGCAGCTCCCCCGGCGCGCTCACCGCGACGGCGCCCGCCGTGTCGGGGAAGGAGATGACCTCTTCGACGGTGAGGGTGCCGTCATCGTTCAGGATGCCGCGCTGGACCGTGCCGGCGATGATGTCGACCCACAGCACGCGCTCGCGCACGGGGTCCCACAGCGGACCCTCCGCGAGGAAGTACGCCTCGCTGGTCGCGGGGCGGGGCGTGCCGGACTCAGTGGGACTCACGGGCGACCTTCGATCCTGACGAGCCGACGAGGAAGTCGAGATCGGCGCCCTGGTCGGCTTGCAGCACGTGATCGACGTAGAGCCGCTCCCAGCCGCGGCGGGGCTGGGCGTAGGCCTCGACGGTGGCCTGGCTCGGCGTGCGCGCGGCGAGCTCGTCGGCTGCCACGTCGAGGTCGAGGCGCCCGGCGCGCACGTCGAGGCTGATGACATCGCCCGTCCGGACGAGGCCGAGCGGTCCGCCCGCGGCGGCCTCGGGGGTGACGTGCAGCACGACGGTGCCGTAGGCGGTGCCGCTCATGCGGCCGTCGCAGATCCGGACGATGTCGCGCACTCCTCGTTCGAGGAGCTTCCGCGGGAGCGGCATGTTGGCGACCTCGGGCATGCCCGGGTAGCCCTTGGGCCCGCAGCCGCGGAGCACCATGACGCTGTTCTCGTCGATGTCGAGACCGGGGTCGTCGATGCGCGCGTGGAAGTCCTCGATCGAGTCGAACACGACGGCGGGGCCGCGGTGCTTCAGGAGGTGAGCGGATGCCGCGGCCGGCTTGATGATCGCACCTCCGGGCGCGAGTGACCCGCGCAGCACCGTGATCCCGGCGGCGGACAGGAGGGGCGTCTCGCGGGGCGTGATGACTTCGGGATCCCAGATCTGCGCATCGTCGAGGTACTCGACGAACGGTCGGCCGGTGACGGTGAGCGCGTCGGGATCGAGAAGGTCGCGCACCTCGCGCATGACGGCGAGGAACCCGCCCGCGCGATACAGGTCGTCCATCAGGAACCGGCCCGCAGGCTGCAGGTTCACCAGGAGCGGCACGTCCGCACCGATCCGGTCGAAGTCGTCGATCGTGAGGTCGATGCCGAGACGCCCCGCGATCGCGAGGAGATGAACGACGGCGTTGGTCGACCCGCCGATCGCGGCGAGCGCGACGATCGCGTTGTGGAAGCTGCCCCGGGTCAGGAACGTCGACGGGCGACGGTCGTCGGCGACGAGCTCCACGGCGAGGCGGCCGGTCTGGTGCGCCGCTTCGAGCAGCCGCGCGTCGGGCGCCGGCGTCCCGGCGAGCCCCGGCAGGACGGTGCCGAGCGCTTCGGCGACGAGCGCCATCGTCGATGCCGTGCCCATCGTGTTGCAGTGGCCCTTCGACCGGATCATCGACGACTCGCTCGCCCGGAACATCGCCTCTGACAGCGTTCCCGCGCGCACCTCCTCGCTGAGGCGCCACACGTCCGTGCCGCAGCCCAGCGGCTCGCCACGGAACGTGCCGGTGAGCATCGGGCCGCCCGGGACGACGACGGCGGGAAGGTCGACGGATGCCGCGGCCATCAGCAGCGACGGGATCGTCTTGTCGCAGCCGCCGAGCAGCACGACGCCGTCGACCGGGTTCGCGCGCAGCATCTCCTCCGTCGCCATCGCGGCCATGTTGCGCCACAGCATCGCCGTCGGACGCACGTTGGTCTCACCGAGAGACACGACCGGCATCTCGAGCGGGATCCCGCCCGCCTCGTAGATGCCGTTCTTCACCGACTGCGCGACCTCGGCGAGATGCGCGTTGCACGGCGTCAGGTCGGACGCGGTGTTCGCGATCGCGATCTGCGGGCGCCCCTCGAAGGCGCTCGACGGCACTCCGCGCCGCATCCAGGCGCGATGGATGTACGCGTTGCGGTCATCGCCCGAGTACCACTGGGCGCTACGGGTCATCACTGACCCCCCTTCATCGCACGACTCGCCGGCGCCCGGGTGGAACGATCGTCACCCGGGATCCGACTTCGTCACCGTACCGTGAGAGACGGGGCCGGCCGGAGAGCGCGGCCGGTCAGCGGGCGCGAGCCGGTCAGCAGGCGCGGTCGGCGATGACGCGAGCCGTCGCGACCGGATCGGCCCGGTGCATGACCGACTCGGGCACGATCACGAGCTCTGCGCCGGGGACCGCCGCCGCGAGCCGATCGGCCGCCCCGATGAGGAACGGGAAGGTCTGCGAACCGCGGAGGATCGCCACGGGCTGGGAGACGGCGAGCATCGCGTCGGTCGGGATCGAGACCTGCCACGTCAGCCGTGCGTCGTAGACGACCGACTGCGCGATGGGCGGCAGCGACGCGAACTGCGGGGTGGCCCGGAACCCCTCGACCATCTCCTTCGGCAGACCGATGCCCTCGAGCTGGAAGGTGACGATGGCGTCTTCGTTGCGCCCCTCGTCGACGAGCTCCTGCAGCCGCTCGACGAGATCGGCCGCCGGCTCGTCCTCGCCGAAGTGGAACGGCGGCTCCGACAGGAACAGCGCCCGGATCGGCACACCGAGCGATGCCGCGAACAGCGCGAGCACGGCACCCGACGAGTGGCCGAGCACGATCGCGTCGCCACCCGCGGCGACGATGACGGCCTCGAGGTCGGCCGCCTCGTCTTCCGGCGTGGACCCCGCTCTGTCACCGCTCGTGCCGCGGGCCCGTCTGTCCCACGTCACGGCGCGGAAACCCGCATCGGCGAGCGCGGACGCCAGGGGCGCGGCATCCGTCGCCATCGAAAGAGCGCCGTTCACGATCACGACGACCGGGCCGTCGCCGGCCTGCTGGTAGGCGATCGGGGTGCCGTCTGCGGAGTTCACGATTTCCATGTCGGCCACCATAGTGACGGCGTGCGACAGTGGAGACCCCACCAACGCCCGTGCCCGGGAGGACCCGCACCGTGACCGATGCTGTGACCGATGCCGTGACCGATGCCGTGACCGCCGCTCTGCCCGCTGTCGACCCGATCGACGACCTGCGGGCGCGCGAGAGCGAGAAGTGGACGGCGTACCCCGCCGACGTGCTGCCGCTGTTCGTCGCCGAGATGGACTTCGCCCTCGCCCCGCCGATCAAGGCGGCGCTCGCCGCGGCCCTCGAGCGCAGCGACACGGGATACGTCAACATCCGGGATCTCCGCACGGCGCAGGCGTTCGCCGACTTCGCCGCCGACCGGTGGGACTGGCGGCCACGCGTCGAGGCGATGGGCTACGCGACCGACGTGAGCACCGTGGTCGTGGAGGGGCTCCGCCGGCTCATCGCCCCGGGCGAGGGCGTCGTCATCACGCCGCCCGTGTACCCGCCGTTCTGGGACTTCATCGATGAGGCCGGCGGCGCCGTCGTCGAGGTGCCGATGCTCGACGACGGCACGGACTACGCGCTCGACCTCGACGGCATCGACCGGGCGCTGACGGCGGGGGCGCGAGCGGTGCTGCTGTGCAACCCCGGCAACCCGACCGGAACGGTCCACTCCCGCGAGACGCTCGCCGAGCTGTCGCGGATCGTGGCGAGGCACGGGGCATCCGTCATCAGCGACGAGATCCACGCGCCGCTCGTGCACGCCGGCGCGACCTTCACGCCCTACCTCACGGTGTCGGACGAGGCGCGCGACCACGCGATCGTCGCCGCCTCGGGGAGCAAGGCCTTCAACCTCGCGGGCCTCAAGACCGCGATGTTCGTGGCCGAGTCCGAGCGGATGGCCGCGCTCATCCACGACCTCCCCGAGGAGGTCGCCGTGCGCGCGGGGCTGTACGGCTTCATCGCGACACGGGAGGGCTTCTCGAGGGGACGGGACTGGCTGGATGCCGCGATCGCGACCGTCGAGGCGAACCTCGCCGTGCTGCAGCAGCAGCTGGACGACCACCTCCCCGGCGTCCGGCTTCGCCGCGGTCGCGCGACCTACCTGGCGTGGCTCGACTTCTCCGCCCTCGGGCTCGGCGACGATCCTGCGGAATGGATCCTCGAGCACGCGAACGTCGCGCTCGTCGGCGGCCCGGCGTTCGGCGCACCCGGCGCGGGCTTCGCGCGCCTCAACGTGGCGTGTGCGCCCGAGATGATCGTGGAGGCGGTCCGCCGGATCGCCGCCGCCCTGGCCAAGCGGGGCTGACCGCACGGCTACCCCGCCCCTCCGCTCGCGCGCGGCGGGTGACCTGCAATCCGACGCCGGCGCGCCGGATGCTACCGTCGCGCCATGCCCCTCGCCGGCGACGACCCGACCCTCGGGCTGACCCTCGGTGGCGGCGGTGCGTTCGGTGCCGCTCACGTCGGCGTGCTGCAGGTGCTGGCAGAGCGGGGCATCCGCCCCGGGATCGCCGCGGGCACGAGCTCGGGCGCCCTCGTCGCGGCCGCGTATGCCGCCGCCGTGGATCCCGCCGCGATCGAGCGGGCCGCCGTCGCCTTCCGCTGGCGTCAGATCGCGCGCTGGTCGGGCGCGCCGCGGTGGGGCCTGCTCGACTCGGCGGTCGTGGGCAGGTCGGTCCGGCGTGCGCTCGGCCACGACCCGATCATCGAGGAGCTGCCCCGCCGGTTCGCCGCGGCGGCGACCGACCTGCGCACGCGCCGCCTCGTCGTGATCGACAGTGGACCCCTGAGCCTCGCGCTGCGGGCGACGATCGCAGTTCCGGGCCTCATCCCGCCGGTCCGCCTGCACGGTGCGCTGCTCGCGGACGGCGGCATGATCGACAACGTCCCCGTCGCGGCGACCCGCCGGATCGGCGCCGACCGGCTCATCGTCGTCCGACTCCACGCCAAGTGGGAGAACGTCCGCATGATGCGGACCCTCACGCGCACCGCCGATCTCGTGCGCGATCCCTCGGTGCTGCTCATCCAACCCGAGATGGAGCGCATGGCGCAGTGGACGATGTCGGACGTTCCCCGCCTCATCGCCGAGGGCCGGCGCGCGGCCGAGGCGGCGCTCGACGCGCAGGACTCGGAATGGGGGCTACTCGAGGGATCGAGCCCGTGATCCGGGCCTCGTCGACGGCGCGGCGCGCCGAAGCGGCGCCGGAGATGTTAGAGTGGATTCGTTCCCGATCGGAACCAACGCGTCTCTTCCCGCTGTCTCACTGTGGAGAAGCTAAGCTGGACGCCCACCGATTCCAAGAGAAGCGGCATCTGATCACCGCTCACTACTGCCCCCGAGAGCCTCTGGCCCTCTGCAAGCTCGGACCTTTTTCATGCACTTCATCGCCCGGCCCGGCGCGCTCGATTGGCGCCAAGCCGACCTCGACGTGTTCGTCGCGACCCGTGACGGCGAATACGCCGGCTTCGTCGACGTCACGTCCTTCGGGGCGCACGCGCAGAGTGCTCGCGGGACCGACCTCGGCCTCCACGGCTCACTCGATGCGGCCCTCGCCGCGGTCGAGTCATCCGTTCTCCCCCCGGTGCCGCCCGTCACACGGCCGGCACCCCTCGATCGTCCGCACCGCACTCGTCGGCGCGGCACCCCTGGCCGCTTCCGCGGCCCGAAAAGTAGAAGGAAAGACACGATGGCCACTGGCACCGTGAAATGGTTCAACTCCGAGAAGGGCTACGGGTTCATCGCACCCGACGACGGCTCGGCCGATCTCTTCGCCCACTTCAGCGCGATCGCCGGCGACGGCTTCAAGGAGCTCCGCGAGGATCAGAAGGTCGAATTCGACGCTGAGCGTGGCCCCAAGGGCATGCAGGCGGCGAACATCCGCCCCCTCTGATCTCACGATCCCCGACGCCCGTCTCGCTCTGTCGAGGCGGGCGTCGTCGTGTGCCCGGACGGGAAACCCGGCGGGCATGAAGCCACCCGCCCCGCACCGGTGAGCCACCTGCGCGGCACCTGCCGAACCCCTGGGAGATCGGACGTATTCCGCCTCCCTCATGTGATGCCACGTAGCGTGAAGGTAGCGATGGGCGACCGCCTCTGGCTTCAACGGCCGAATCGGTCCCCAAGTGAATCAGGTGAATCATCACTTCGACTGCTCTCGAGTCACGACTCGGCCCCGTCCGGCAGACATACGCCGGAACGAAAGAGTTCCCGCCGATGGCGCGTGCGTACACGGATGTCGCACAGGTCGTCCGCGAGAGCGGACTGCTCGGTCGCACCCACTGGTTCTATGCGCTGGTGGGCACCGCGATCGCCCTCGGCTTCGCCGGCACGATCACGGGCTTCATCCTGCTCGGTGACAGCTGGTTCCAGCTGCTCATGGCGGCCGCTCTCGGCATCCTGCTCACGCAGGTCGCGTTCCTCTCGCACGAGGCCGCGCACCGCCAGATCCTGACGTCGGGACCGGCCAACGACCGCCTCGCCCGCATCCTCGGCACGGGGATCGTCGGCATGAGCATGTCGTGGTGGGCGAGCAAGCACACGCGTCACCACGCGAACCCCAACCGCGTCGGCAAGGACCCCGACATCGAGGTCGACACCGTCTCGTTCCTCGAGGAGGACGCCGCCGAGGCCCGCGGACTCCGCCGACTCATCACGCGCCGCCAGGGCTGGCTCTTCTTCCCTCTCCTCACGCTCGAGGGCCTGAACCTCCACTTCCTCAGCATCAAGTACGTGCTCGGACGGGAGCCCGTGAAGGGCCGCTGGATCGAGATCGCCATGATGACGGCGCGCTTCGCGATCTTCCTGACGCCGATCTTCCTCTTCCTGCCCGTGGGAATGGCCTTCGCCTTCCTGGGCGTGCAGCTCGCCGTCTTCGGCGTCTACATGGGCGCGTCGTTCGCGCCGAACCACAAGGGCATGCCCGTCATCGCCCGCGACGCCAAGCTCGACTTCTTCAGCAAGCAGGTCCGCACGTCGCGCAACGTCAGCGGCGGCTGGTGGGCGACCGCGTTCATGGGCGGACTGAACTACCAGGTCGAGCACCACCTGTTCCCGAACATGCCCCGCCCCCACCTCGCCCGCACTCGCGAGATCGTGCGCGAGCACTGCAAGACGCTCAACGTGCCCTACACCGAGACCACGATCTGGCGCTCGTACGGCATCGTCATCGAATACCTGAACCGCGTCGGTCTCGCCGCTCGCGATCCGTTCGACTGCCCGGTCGTCGGCGCCTACCGCAAGGCCTGAACCACGGGCTGCATCCCGGTGCTGCCGCGGCTCATTCGGATTCGAAGGATGCCGCGGCTCACGCGGCTCATCCGGATTCGACGGATGCCGCGGCCCGGCGCACATAGCGCTCGTAGACCACGCCTCCGCTGAACGTCCTCGTCTCGACGAAGTCGAGGCGGATGGTCTCCGCGACGACCGGCCAGTAAGGCGTCCCTCCCCCGACCACGACGGGGCAGCGGAACATCCGATACTCGTCGATGAGGCCTGCCTCGACCGCCTGCCGCGCGAGCCCCGGGCCGCCGATCTCGACGTCTCCGTCGGTGCCGGCGATCATCGAGGCCACCTCTTCGGCGAGGGATGCCTCGGCCAGCCGCGCATTCCCCTCGACCCGGTCGAGGGTGCGGCTGAAGACGACCTTCGGGATCGCCGTCCAGATGTCGGCGAAGGCCTCCATCGGGCGAGACGTGCGCATCGAGGCATCCGTCTCCCACGGGAGCATCGCCTCGTATAGCCGGCGGCCCATGATGACCCCGCCGAGCTCGCTGACGAGTTCGGTGTGGAACGCGAACTGCTCCTCGCCCGGCGGCGCCCAGGAGAAGTCGCCCTCGCGATCGGCGGTGAAGCCGTCGATCGAGACGCCCATCGAGTAGATCAATCGCCCCATCTCATCCTCCGCTCGCCCTTCACGGTCCCAGCGAACCGCATAGAGCCGGAACGCGCCAGCGCAGTCCGCTGCGCGAAGCCCTCCCACGAAACTCTCCGAATCGATTCGATACACTGAACGGTCGCCGTGCGGCATCCATCCCCTGAACGTCTTCTCCTTCGAGAGCCTCCTCATGTCCACTGCCCTCACCACGGGCCGCCCTTGGCGCGTCATCGCCCTCTTCTCCGTTCCGCTACTGCTCGGAAACGTCGTGCAGCAGCTGTATCAGCTCGCCGACGCGATCGTCGTCGGACGCCACCTCGGCGTCGATGCGCTCGCCGCCGTCGGGGCGACCGGCAGCATGCTCTTCCTGCTGCTGGGATTCGCGTGGGGATTGACGTCGGGCTTCGCGATCCCGACGGCGCAGGCGTTCGGCGCGCAGGACTTCCACGCCGTGCGCAGGTCCGTCGCGGCGGGGACGCTCCTGACAGCCGTGTGCTCGGTGGCGCTGACGGTGGGGGCACCTCTCTTGAGCCGTCCGCTGCTCGAGCTCCTGCAGACGCCTGCCGAGCTCATGGATGATGCCGTCGTCTTCGCGCAGATCAGCTTCCTCGGCGCGGGCGCGCTGATGTTCTTCAACTACCTGTCGGCGATCATCCGCGCGATCGGCGACTCTCGGACCCCGCTCGTCTTCCTGACCCTCGCGTGCGCCCTCAACGTCGGCCTCGTCATCGCGATGGTCGGCGGGTTCGGCTGGGGAGTCGGCGGCGCTGCGCTGGCCACGGTCGTCTCGCAGGCGGTCTCGGTCCTCCTGTGCCTCGCTTTCGTGCGTCGACGGATGCCGGTGCTCCACGTCCGCCGCGACGACTGGCGCGTGACGCGGTCAGAGCTCGCCGCGCACCTGCGCTTGGGCCTTCCGATGGGCTTCCAGGCCTCGATCATCGCGATCGGGACTCTCTCGGTGCAGGTCGCCCTCAACCACCTCGGCACCGACGCGGTCGCCGCCTACACCGCGGCATCCCGTGTCGACGGGCTCGCCATCGCACTCCTGCAGTCGCTCGGCCTCGCCGTCTCGATGTACGTCGCGCAGAACCACGGCGGCGGTCGTCCCGACCGCATCCTCCGCGGTGTGACGCAGGCGACGTGGATCGCGGTCGGCGCCGCCGTCGTGCTCGGCGCGCTCCTGGTGACCTTCGGCGCGACCCTCGTGCAGCTGTTCGTCGGCACGGGCTCGGGCGAGGTCGTCGACCACGCTGCGCAGATGCTCGCCATCAACGGGGTGAGCTACTGGATCCTCGGCATCCTCTTCGTCCTTCGCGGCGCGCTGCAGGGCATGGGGCAGGCGCTCATCCCGACCGTGACCGGCACGATCGAGCTGTTCATGCGCGTCGGCGCGGCGATCGTGCTCGGCTCGGCATTCGGATTCATCGGCGTCGCGGCGAGCAACCCGCTCGCGTGGCTCGGCGCGGTCGTCGTGCTCGTGCCCGCCTACCTGCACGCGCGCCGGCAGCTGCTCACGGCGCCGGTGGCACCGGCCGTCATGACGCCGACGACGCCGATCGCGGTCATCGGCCCGACCGACGGATCGATGACGGTGGATGCCGTGGTCACGGCCTCGATCGTGCTGCCGGGCGGGATGAACACGACCTCGGTGCCGGTCGTCCGGCGCGGACGCCGGGTGCTCGCGCGCTCCTCGCGGGCTCGAGGTCGCGCCCGGGGCTGAGCCCGTGTCCGGCCCGACGTCCGCCCGTGTCGAGGGTGTCTCGTACGATCGGGGCGTGGCGACCCTCGACGACGTGCGGAGCATCGCGGTCGACCTGCCCGGCAGCGAGGAGCGCGCGACGACGGGCGGCGCGGCCTGGTTCGTGCGCAACAAGCTGTTCGCGTGGGAGTGCCACCCGTGGCCCAGCATCCCCGATGACGTCCGTGCCGTCATCGCCGCCGAGCTCGTCGTCGGGGTGAAGGTCGCCGACGATCTCGACGCGAGGGCGCTGCGCGAGATGGCGCCCGACGTGTTCCTGCCGCGGACGACCGGCTGGGGCGAGCCGAAGATCGCGTTCCGCATGGCCGGCATCGACCGCGATCACCTCGCCGAGCTCGTCACCGAGGCGTGGCGCGTCCAGGCACCGAAGTACCTCCAGCGCGAGTTCGATGCCGCCCGCCGCTGAGCTGCACCGGTTGGCGAAACGAGGGGAAGGTCCCGGTCCCCGAGCGAGCGGCCACCCCTGCCGCTCCCGCACAGCCGCGCGTACGCTCCAGCCATGAGGACGCCCGGCCGCGACCACGACATCGTCCTGCTCGGCGCGACCGGGTTCGTCGGCAGGTTCACGGCACGCCACCTGGCGCAGTCCGCCCCCGACGGGGTGCGCATCGCCGTCGCCGGCCGCTCGCGCGAGCGCCTCGAGCGCCTCACGCGCGAGCTGGGCGTCGACTGGCCGATGATCGAGCTCGACACCGCCGACGATGCCGCCGTGGCCCGGCTCGCGGCATCCACCCGCGTCGTCGCGACGACCGTCGGACCGTACCTGCGCTACGGCGCCGGCGTCGCCTCAGCCTGCGCCCACAGCGGAACGCACTACGCCGACCTGTCGGGCGAGAGCATCTTCGTCGCGCGCAGCATCCAGCGCAATCACGACGCGGCAGGCAAGAGCGGCGCGAAGATCGTGCACTCGTGCGGCTTCGACTCCATCCCCTCCGACCTCGGCCTGGGGCTCGCGCACGCGGCCGTCGGCGGCGCGCCGATCGCCGCCGCGACCCTCCGAGTGCGCTCGATGCGCGCCGGCATCAGCGGCGGCACGATCGACTCCCTGCGCCAGCAGCTGAAGGAGGCGAGAACGGATGCCTCGGCCCGCCGATTGATCGCAGACCCCTACGCCCTCACGCCCGGGCCGTCGGTGCGCCTGCCGGGCGGGTTCGGCAGCGGGTGGGGCAGGGAGCGCGGCGTGTGGCAGGCGCCGTTCGTCATGGCCACCTACAACCGGCAGATCGTGGAGCGCACCAACTATCTGACGGGGTGGGGCTACGGGGAGCTCATGCGTTACCGCGAGGTCGTCGTCACCGGCCGCGGTCCCGCCGGATTCCTCCGCGCCGCGGGCATCGCGCTCGGCGCGGGTGCCCTGGTCGGCGCGATGTCGTTCACGCCCACGCGGGCCGTCGTCGATCGCGTGCTTCCTTCACCGGGCTCCGGTCCGAGCGCGAAGACCATCGCGCACGGGCGCTTCCGACTCGAGGTCGACGTCTATCCCGTCGAGGGCGCGCCCGTGCGCGCGACCGTCGCCGCGCCATACGACCCGGGTTACGGCGGCACCGGCGTCATGCTCGGAGAGTCCGCGCTGAGCCTCGCGCTCGACGAACTGCCCGACCACGCCGGAGTCCTCACGCCCATGATCGCGATGGGCGAACGGCTCGCAGAGCGCCTGCGGGCGAACCGCTTCACGCTCGACGTCGCGCCGCTGCGCTGAGGCGAAGCTCCCCCGCGCAGGAGCTGCCGTCTCAGTCCTCCGCGAAGATGCCGACCGACTCCGAGAGTCGCGTGACCTCGTCGGCGCTGAGCTCGAGGTCGGCGGCCTTCGCCGAGTCGGTGATGGATGCCGCGCGCCGAGCTCCCGGAATCGGAATCACGTGCGGATCCAACGCGAGCTCCCACGCGAGCACCGCCTGCTGCGGACTCACTCCGTGCGCCTCGCCGACCTCGCGGAAGGCGGAGAACCGGTCGCCGACGCGCCGGGCGCCGCCGCCGGTGCCACCGAGGGGACTCCACGGGAGGAACGCGATCCCGCGCTCGCCGCAGAACCGCAGCTCGTCGTAGCTTCCGGGATGCTTCGGCGAGAACTCGTTCTGCACACTCGCGAGGTTGCCCTCCCCGAGCACGTCGAGTGCGATCTGGATCTCCTCGACACTCGCGTTCGAGATGCCGACGGCGCGCACCAGTCCGTCTTCCTGGAGCTTCGCGAGCGCCTTGATGACCTCGGCGTAGACGCGCGAGCGGTCGGGCCGGTGGTACTGGTAGAGCTCGATCCGGTCGACGCCGAGGATCTCGAGCGACTTCTCTACCGCCGAGCGCAGGTACGCCTCGGAGCCGTCCCGCCCCCACTTCTCGCCTTCGCTGCGGGTGATGCCGCCCTTCGTCGTGACGAAGATGCCCGCCGCGTCACCGTCCCACGTGCGCAGCGCCTCGGCGACGATCCGCTCGTTGTGGCCCATCTCGTCCCACGTCGGGGAGTAGATGTCTGCCGTGTCGATGAGGGTGACGCCGGCGTCGAGCGCCGCGTGGACCGTCGCCACGGCTTCCTCGAAGCTCGGGTACTGCTTGTCGTTGTTCATCGACAGGGGCATGGCGCCGAGTCCGATCGCCGAGACCTCTCGTCCTGCCAGAGTGCGCTGCTTCATGGGGATCCTTTCACCGGGTTCCAGCCTGCCAGGACGCCGGCAGAAGGGACTGAGGCTCGACAATCACACCGTTGACGCGTATGACGTCAGATCGGGGAGACGCTGCAGGACGCGATGACAGCGTCGACGCTGAATTGTTAGACAGGCTGATCCACCTGTGTGCGGCGATCGTCGGCGGCCGCGGCATCCGTCTTCTTCTTCCGTCGATCGCGAACCGCACCGATGACCGACACCGCCGCATAGAGGAAGAGACCGCCGGCGACGACCGCGAGCACGATGGCGCGGTTCGACCCGTTGAGCACGTTGTTCACCCAGCCGAGAAGCGGCAGGCTGTACCAGAGCGTGCCGCGGATCTGCACGGGCTTCACGGGCGCGGGGTCGGCGGAATCGTTGTTGTCGCCCTTCGTGATGAAGGTCGGCTCGTCGTCGGCGTACGTCTTCGAGACCACGCGGTGGCTCACGACGGCCGCCTCGCCCGAGCTGATCTGGTACGTGATGACGTCACCGACGCGGATCTCGTCCACCGGCGTCGGACGGATGACGACGAGCGTTCCCGGAGGCAGTCCCGGCTCCATCGACTGCGTCAGCACCGTCATCGCGCTGCCGCCGGTGACGGCGGGCAGACCGACCACGGCGACCGCCACGCCCAACAGGAGCACGAGGATCGATGCGCTGACCGAGACCGCCAGGTAGTGCAGCAGGCTCTGCTCGTCACGTCGGCGCGCGTCGACGCGGAGGCTCTTGCGCGAGGACGACTCGATCGTCGTCGGGGCAGTGGTGGGCAGGGGTGTGGAGAGGGTCACGGCATCACGCATTCGTACTTGACGTTGGTGTTTCCGACGGCGGTGCGCCGCACCGTGATCGTCGAACTGTCGGACGAGGTGGCGCCCGAAGCGGTCTTGTCGGTGGCGACGATGCGGAGCTGATGGGTGCCGTCCACCGCGATGTCGGTTCCGCCCAGAACGACTGAGACGAGCGCGGCGCTGGAGCTCACTTCCTTCACGACAGTGTTGGACTTGTCGACCACGCGGTACTGCAGCGTGGCGCCGGCGGTGCGGTTCGCGGGGGCGGTCCAGCTCAGCTGCACCCCGTGGGGCGGGGCCGCCGTGCACGTCGGACCGCCCGCGGGGGCGAGTCCGTAGATCGACTGGGTGAATGCGACGGTGGTCGCCGAGGTGGTCCAGTTCGCGCCGACCGCGCCGGTCACGCTGAACGTCGCCGTGACGGTCTGCCCCGCGAGCGCGGCAACCGTCGGCGCGTCGATCTGCGTCAGGACGCACACCACGACGGAGGCGCCTGGCGCGAGCGTACGCGCGGCGGTGGGCAGAGCGGGAGCGGGGTCGGCGAGGGTTGTGGTGTCGGCGGTGCTCGGAGCGGTACGGCCGCAGGCGCTGCCGGTCCACAGACGCAGCACGATCTTCGCGGCGAGGGCCGCACTGCTGCCCGCGCCGAGCTGCGTCACGAGCGTGTACGACAGTGGCGCCCCAGCGGTGTTGGCGATGGTCAGCTGACCGGCCGCGTTGCTTGTCGAGGACCCGTATGTCGTGCTGAGCCCGGTCACCTGCGCCGTGGTCCCGATGGTCGTGGACGAGACGGATGCCTCGACCGACGCAGCCGCGATCCATGCGGCGCTCGCTCCGCCCGCGGCGCCCAGCACCGCCAGGGTGACGAGGGCCGCGATCGGGCCGAGCAGGCGGCGGATCATCGGCGCACCTGTGTTCCCGAGATGGTGACGAGGAGGATGGATGCCGCGCCCCCGGCCGCAGCCGCCGGCGCAGCCTGCGGCAGACCGGCGCCGACGCACAGCAGCACCGACGCGCCGGGGAGAAGCGTGAGGTGCAGGTCGGAGCCGGTGGCGGCCCCGATGCCGGTCGTCGTCACGGCGGAGACGGTGCCTGCGGTGCAGTCGGCGGCGGAGGCGGCCCTGCCGACGGTGATGGCGACCGACGTCGTGAAAGGGGTGGCGCCCGTCGGGCTCTTCACCGGGTCCACCGCGAGGGCGAGCGGCGTGGTGCCGGTGTTGCGAGCCGTGGTCGGCGCCCAGACGGTGCGGCCGGGGTAGAGACCGGCGGCCGAGAGCTGCAGGGGCGTTGCGGTGAGACCCGCCGATCCCGCCTGGAGGGTGATCGCGGCAGCGGCCGGGGCGGCCGCCGTCCAGAGGGCGAACGTGCCGCCGCCGGCGAGCACGCCGAGCACGATCGCACCCGTCGCGCCCAGCGCGCCCAGCAGCAGACGCCGCGGCGCCGCCGCACGACGTGCGGCACGTCGTGCGGCATGGCGGGAGGTACGGCGGCTCATCGCTGCTCCTCTTTCGATGCGCTGGATGGAAGTGGAACCGAGGACCCGCCTCGGGCGAGCGGGCCCCCGGGGCTTACTTGGTGTTCTGCGTGAGGCTGACGGTGAGCTCGTCGAGCGTAACCGCCCCGTTCATCGCGTCGTTGTCGCCGCCGACGACGCCGGCGGGGAAGGCGATGGTGACCGTGACGGTGACGTCCTGACTGACGACCTCACCGGCCGGCGTGACCGTGAAGGTCGGACCGGTGCCCGTGATGCCGGCACCCGAAGCGGTGAGCACGGCCGAGTCGGTGAGGTAGCTCGCGAGGGCGACGTCGGCGGGCTTCGTCGCGTCGGCCGGCGTGATCGAGGAGTCGGTCAGCGCGAGCGTCGCCCTCAGGCTGTCGCCCTCGGCGCCGACCTTCATCGTCTTCGTGTACGTGAGCACGTCGCCAGGAACGATGCGGTAGTCGGCGATCGAGATCGGTGAGCCGTTGGCGGCCCAGGCGCCGGCGTCCTGAGACGCTTCCACGACCAGGTTCCCGGCGACGATCGACGCGCCCTGCGCGGTGGCGGAGGAGTTCCAGGTGGCGAAGGTTCCCGCGCCGCCGAGCAGCAGGATGACGCCGGCGCTGGTGGCGATGGAGGCCTTGACGATCTTCTTCATGAGAGTGTCCTTCCGCGGGCAGGCCGCTTGTTCTGGGGAGGGAGTGGTACCGGAGGGTGTCGGTCTGATCTCCGACCGCTCCTCGAGCACGTCCCCAGTCTTCGGCGGGCGCCGCAACGTCCCGCCGAGCAAGCGTCAGCGGTACCGCAAGATTGTGCGAAGGATCGCGCCGCTGCGGAGATGCCTCAACGGATGCGCAAGATCGGCACGAGAACGGCTCGCGACGAGCTCGGGCCTCGAATGCCGGAAGGGTGGCGGCTCGAGGGGTCAGCCGAGGGCGATCCAGCGCGCGGTCGCGCCACGGAACGTACTCCATGGCTCGTCGCCGGCGCTGCCCGCCCGGCGCGCGGGCGCCCCCACGGGGCCGTCGGCGGTGCGCCCGGCAAGCGGCGCGCCACGCACATGACGTCGACCGCCGTCGCGCGAACCGTCGCCGACAGGGGCGACAGCCGGAATGGCGACGGGCTTGCGATTACGCGGCGTCAGCACGGCTCTGACATTCGATACAGGCGGCGGCGTACGGAAGCACCTCGAGTCGCGCGGGTGCGATCGGCTCACCGCAGCGGGTGCAGAGGCCGTACGTGCCCTTCGCGAGCCGGTTCAGCGCGGCGGTGATCTGCTCGACCGCGACACGGTGCGAAGCCGCCGTCTGGAAGGCGACGGGGTCGACGCTCGGAACGGCATACGGCGCGAGGTCCTGCAGCACGGCCAGACGCTCGTCGAGCTCGCGCTCGAGTTCGCGCTGCACGTCGGCGAGGGCGGTGGAACCGGTGGTTTCGATGGTCATGGTGTGCTCTCTGGGTACAAAAAAAGTGCGCCGCGGGTGCGACGCACGTGGTGTCCGGATCAGCCGGTGGACAGACCGGCTCACGGGGGTGCGACGCGAGGGGTGGGCTGGGCGAACAGTCCGCTCGCGACGCTCCGCCGGGGCGGCAGCACTTCGTGGCGCGCGCCCGCGATCTCGACGACGGCCGTCACCACTGACGCGTCGGCGAGACGCTCCATGCGGTGCCCGAAAGTCATCGTGCTCATGGCCATCACCATAGTCGTGTTCGAGAAAAGGGCAAGTCAGCGAGAATTCCAACGCTGTCGACGTCGGAGTGGGGTTCCCGGTGCCCGGCCCTTTGCCGGAGTGCAGGGACCGGATGCCGGCACGGCGTGCGATTCTGTATGTCTCGGCACTCGGCCGCGACGAAAGGCACCGCGTGAAGATCGCCCACCTGCGACGTTTCGTCGCGTTGGTCGACAACGACCTGCACTTTCCGCGCGCCGCGGAGGCCCTCGGCATCCCTCTCCCTTCTCTCTACACATCCATGGAGAAGCTCGAAGCGGAGGTCGGGCACCCGATCACGACGGGCGACGGCGCGAACCGCCGGCTCACACCTGCCGGAAAGCTCGTTCTCGAGGAGGCCCGCCAGCGGATCGCCGACGAGCCGCAACCCGCCCCCGAGCCCATCAGCAGGCCCGGCGGCAAGGCCAAGGCCTCGAAGGGCAAGGGCCGCGCGCCGATCGTGAAGGGCCAGCCGAAGCCGTACAAGAAGCGGCAGGGCCGCTAACCGGAGCGGCCGTTCCGGTCGACCGGAACGGCCAGGGTCCCGACCATCGCTCACCCGCCCGAACGGCGGGCCGCGGCGTCCGTCGCCTGGAGCTCGGCGACCGTCCCCGCCTCGACGCGCCAGCGTCTGTCGGTCCTGACCGTCGCGAGCATCCGGCGATCGTGGGTCACGAGGAGCAGGGTGCCCTCGTAGGACTCCAGTGCCTCCTCGAGCTGCTCGATGGCGGGCAGGTCGAGATGGTTGGTCGGCTCGTCGAGCACGAGCACGTTGACGCCGCGCGCCTGCAGGAGCGCGAGCCCCGCGCGGGTGCGCTCCCCCGGCGAGAGCTGATCGACCGGACGCCCGACGTGGTCCGCTTTCAGGCCGAACTTCGCCAGGAGCGTACGGACGTCAGCCTGCGACATCGAGGGTACGAGCTGTTCGAAGGCCTCCGCGAGCCGCTGCGGACCGGCCAGGAGCGACCGCGCCTGGTCGATCTCGCCGATCTGCACGCTCGTGCCGAGGCTCGCCGAACCCTCCGACGGCACCTGACGACCGAGCAGCCCGCGCAGGAGCGTCGACTTGCCGGCGCCGTTGGGTCCCGTGATGCCGATCCGCTCCCCCGCGTTCACCTGCAGCGACACAGGTCCGAGGGTGAAGGGACCCTGGCGGAAGACCGCCGCGCTCAGCGTCGAGACGACCGTGCTCGATCGCGGCGCCGAGCCGATCGTGAACTCCAGCTGCCACTCCTTGCGCGGCTCGTCGACCTCTTCCAGGCGCGAGATGCGGCTCTCCATCTGCCGCACCTTCTGCGCCTGCTTCTCGCTCGATTCCATCGAGGCCTTGCGCCGGATCTTGTCGTTGTCGGGCGCCTTCTTCATCGCGTTGCGCACGCCCTGGCTCGACCACTCGCGCTGCACGCGGGCGCGCGAGACGAGGTCGGCCTTCTTCTCGGCGAACTCGTCGTACTTCTCGCGGGCATGCCGGCGCACCGTCGCCCGCTCTTCGAGGTACGCGTCGTAGCCGCCCCCGAACACCCGGTTGGAGCCCTGGGCGAGGTCGAGCTCGAGCACGCGGGTCACCGAGCGCGCGAGGAACTCACGGTCATGACTGACCAGCACGACGCCACCACGGATGCCGCGCACGAACGCTTCGAGACGCTCCAGTCCGTCGAGGTCGAGGTCGTTGGTCGGCTCGTCGAGCAGCACGACGTCGAAGCGGGAGAGCAGCAGCGCCGCCAGGCCGACACGCGCGGCCTGGCCACCCGAGAGGGATGTCATGAGCGCCTGCTCGGCGTCGTCGCCGAGGTCGAGCCCGAGGTCGGCGAGCACGATGGGCAGTCGCTCCTCGAGATCGGCAGCGCCGCTTGCGAGCCAGCGATCGAGCGCCGCCGAATAGACGTCGGCGGGGTCGGCGCCTGGGTCTGCGAGGGCGGGGTCACCGAGCGCGGCGGCCGCGGCATCCAGCTCCCTCGTCGCCTGCGCGCAGCCCGTGCGACGCGCGATGTACGCGGCGACCGTCTCGCCCTCGACCCGCTCGTGCACCTGGGGCAGCCAGCCGACGAAGGCGTCGACCGGCGCGAGCGAGACCGTACCGGCCTGCGGCTCGCCGATGCCGGCGAGCAGGCGCAGGAGCGTCGACTTGCCGGCGCCGTTCGCGCCCACGACGCCGACGACGTCGCCGGGCGCGACGGTCAGGTCGAGGCTGTCGAACAGCGTGCGGTGGCCGTAGCCGCCGGCGAGGCCCTGGGCCACGAGCGTTGCGGTCATCCGTCAATCCTCCCATCGGGACGACGGATGCCTCTGCCGACGGCGGTACGGGGCCGCCACCGCTGCGATCATCGCCCGACTTATGATCGGGCGATGATCACGGTTCCCCCGTCGTTCCGCAGGATGCCGCGGTGGTGGACCGACTCCGTCGGCCGCGAGTGGCTCGACTCCCTTCCCGATCTCGTGGCCGATCAGTGCGGCCGATGGGGCCTGTCCGTCGACGGGCCTGTCATGCACGGCTCGAACGCGCTGGTCGTGCCCGTCCGACGTGGAGCTCACGAGTTCGTGCTCAGGATGGCGCCTCCCGGCGACGATGTGGGGGCCGAAGCCGCCGCGCTGCGCACTTGGGACGGCCGAGGCACGGTCCGGCTTCACGACGCGGATGTCGAGCATCGCGCGATGCTGCTGGAGCGCCTGGACGGAAGCCGGACGCTTGCCGACGAGCCGCTGGAAGACGCCATCCGCGTGCTGGCTGAGCTCGTCACGACGCTCGCGGTGCCTGTCGCACGCACGGTACGCGGGACGGATGAGATCGCGGCGGAGCACGCGGCGACCTTCGAGCGGGAGTGGACGACGCGTGGCGCGCCGATCCCGCGGCGCCAGCTCGACGTCGCGATACGGTGCGCGGACAGCAGAGCCCGCGATCGGGCATCGTCCTCGGCGGTGGACGGCGATCTTCACTTCGATCAGGTCCTGGCGGGCACCAGGATGCCGTGGGCCGTCGTGGATCCCTTGATGCTGCGGGGCGACCCGGAGTACGACCTGGGGCGCATCCTCTGGAGCCGGCTCGATGAGGTTCCGGACGAGGCGGGTGTCGTGCGGGTGTTCGACCTCTTCGTCGAGCGAGCGGGCGTCCCGGCGGATCGTGCGCGGGACTGGGTCGTCATCCGGAGCGTCTCCTACCTCCTGTGGGGTCTCCGCCACGGGCTGACCGAGGATCCTCCGCGTTGCCGGCGACTGCTGGATGTGTTCGCGGGGCGGTAGTTCCTGACGTGACCCGCGGGGTTCGTTCGCTCGGGGTCTGGTGTCGAGGTCTGCTCGGTGTCGCCTTCGCGCGCGGCGTCTCTCGACATCCCGGATCCGCGCCGGAAGGCCGCTGCCCGACGTTATGAGAACGTGCTCATCGAAAACGCTCGAAACCTTTTGCCAGGGCTGGAGGCGCCGCCTAGCGTTTTGTTGCACGCAAAAACATTTGTGTCGCTCACGCGTCGCAGATGACCGACGACGATGTCAGGAGTTACTCCCATGCGCCGATCTCTCCGATCACTTCTGGTGGCCACCGCCGCCGCTGCCCTGGTTCTGCCGCTCATAGGCGCGACCGCAGCGAACGCCGACCCGCCCGGATACAGCCATGCCGACAAGGACACCCTGCGCAACCAGACCCCGCGCGATCTCGCGATCGGCAGCGCCGTCTGGGGCCGCAGAGACCTCGTCGAGTACGACCGCAGCGCCCCCACCGAGTATCAGCGGGTTCTGAGCGCGCAGTTCTCGTCTCTGACGCCCGAGAACGACATGAAGTGGGAGTCGATCCACCCCGCTGCGGACGTCTACGACTTCGCCTCCGCCGACGCGCTTGTCGCCTTCGCCAAGGCGAACCACCAGCAGGTGCGCGGCCACACCCTGCTGTGGCACAGCCAGAACCCGGCGTGGGTCACCGAGGCGAGCAAGACGTGGACGTGCGATCAGGCACGCGCCGTGCTCGAAGACCACATCCGCACCGTGGTCGGACACTTCAAGGGCGAGATCTACCAGTGGGATGTCGCGAACGAGATCTTCCAGGACACCTGGGACAACGGCGGGGTGCGGCTGCGCACCGAGGCCAACCCGTTCCTGAAGGCCTGCGCCGCCGACCCCATCGCGCTCCTCGAGGACGCGTTCCGCTGGGCGCACGAGGCAGACCCGAACGCAGTGCTGTTCCTCAACGACTACAACGCGGAGGGCATCAATCAGAAGACCGACGCGTACTACGCGCTCGCGCAGCGCATGCTCGCCGACGGCGTGCCGCTGGGTGGCTTCGGCGCCCAGGGCCACCTCAGCCTGCTGTACGGCTTCGACACCTCGATGCAGGCGAACTTCGAGCGCTTCGCGGCGCTCGGCCTTCAGGTGGCCGTGACCGAGGCCGACGTGCGCATCCCGCTGCAGCCCGGTGAGACCGGCCCGACGCCGGAGCAGGTCGCCACGCAAGCCGACCGCTACGACGCGATGCTGACGGCGTGCCTGAACGTGAAGGCCTGCACGTCCTTCACGGTCTGGGGCTTCCCCGACGCGAACTCGTGGGTTCCCGACGTCTTCCCCGGTGAGGGTTGGGCGACGATCCTCGAGGACGACTACTCGCCGAAGCCTGCTTTCACCGCGATGCTCCAGTCGCTGCGTGAGGCGACTCCGGGCACTTCGCCGCGACGCGGCTGAACGAGTGCAACGGCGACCGGCCGCGAGGCCGGTCGCCGTTGTCGTGCGTGGATGCTGACCGAACGTCGCGCGTCCGCGCCGGCCGCCAGGCCGGTCGCGCGCGTGGGCGGGTCAATTGTTGAAGCGGAACTCCACGACGTCGCCGTCCTGCATGACGTAGTCCTTGCCTTCGAGGCGCGCCTTGCCCTTCGCGCGCGCCTCGATGACCGAGCCGGTCGCGACGAGGTCGTCGAACGAGATGACCTCGGCCTTGATGAAGCCCTTCTCGAAGTCGGTGTGGATGACACCGGCCGCCTGCGGGGCCTTCCAGCCCTTACCGATCGTCCAGGCACGAGCCTCTTTCGGACCGGCCGTGAGGTAGGTCTGCAGGCCGAGCGTGTCGAATCCGATGCGCGCGAGCTGGTCGAGGCCCGACTCCTCCTGGCCCGTCGAGGCGAGCAGCTCCGCGGCGTCCTCGGGGTCGAGGTCGATCAGCTCGGACTCGATCTTCGCGTCGAGGAAGACGGCCTTGGCGGGTGCGACAAGCGCTTCGAGCTCGGCCTTGCGCGAGGCATCCGTCAGCACCGCCTCGTCGACGTTGAAGACGAAGATGAAGGGCTTCGCCGTCAGGAGGCCGAGCTCCCTGATCGGGGAGAGGTCGATCCCCGAGGCCGACAGCAGCTCACCGCGCTGCAGCGCATCGCGGGCGGCCTCGGCGGTCTGGAGCACGGCGGGGTCGAGCTTCTTCCCGCGCACCTCCTTCTCGTACCGCGTGATCGCCTTCTCGAGCGTCTCGAGGTCGGCCAGCTGCAGCTCGGCGTTGATGGTCTCCATGTCGTTCTGCGGGTTCACCGCACCTTCGACGTGCACGACGTCGTCGTCGGCGAAGCCGCGCACGACCTGCGCGATCGCGTCGGCCTCACGGATGTTCGCGAGGAACTTGTTGCCGAGGCCCTCCCCCTCCGACGCACCGCGCACGATGCCGGCGATGTCGACGAACGACACCGCGGCGGGCAGGATCCGCTCGCTGTGGAAGATCTCGGCGAGCTTCTCGAGCCGCGGATCGGGCAGGTTCACCACCCCGATGTTGGGCTCGATCGTCGCGAACGGGTAGTTCGCCGCGAGCACCTGGTTCTTGGTCAGGGCGTTGAAGAGGGTGGACTTGCCGACGTTGGGCAGGCCGACGATTCCGATGGTGAGAGCCACGGGAGTCCAGTCTACGTGGGCACGGATGCCGCGCCCCGGCCGTGGCCCGGCGCGGAGGCGGCCGTTCGGCCTGAGCCTGCGATCCTGCGCCGGTCAATCGGGGTCGACGCGCCAGCGCATCAGCACATTGCCCGACTCCTCCCACACCCGCGTCTCGAGCAGCCGCAGCGCGGCGGGCGGCCGCGAATCGAACAGCGGCACGCCGCCGCCAGCGACGAGCGGGAACGTCACGAGGTGCAGTTCATCGACGAGCCCCGCATGCATGAGGTCGTTCCACAGCACGCGCCCGAGGAGGATCAGGATGCCTCGTCCCGCCTGCTCCTTCATCGACGCCACTTCGGTGCGGACGTCGGCGATCCGGACGATCCGCGTATGCGGATACGGCGCGATGTCGTCGGGATCGATGGCGTCGGAGACGACGACCTTTTCGATCCCCAGGATGAGTTCGGCGAGCCTCCGGCGGATCGCGGTCGCGTGCGGATCGCGCCGCACACCGGTCCAGTACTCCAGGTTGCCGAGGGCCGACCGCCGCCCTGCCAGCAGGAGCGTGTCGGAGCCCTCGAGAAGCTCCGCGGTGTAGTGGTCGAACGAGTCGGCACCGTCGTAGTCGGGGTGCTGATGCTCGAAGAACGAGATGATGTCGTGCTCGTCGTCCTCATAGCGTCCGTCGACGGTCACGAAGTTGCAGACGACGAGCTTCTGAGCGCTCATGCGCGGATGCTCCGGAACGCCTCGGTGCGGTACGGCACCGAGAGTGGACCGCCGCCGCCGACCTCGTCGTACAGGTCGCCGGCCTCGCGCAGGATACGCGCCCGCTCCTCGGCGCCCGCCGTGAGGACGTAGCTCCGCGAGGACACCATGTCGAGGAACGCGCCTCTCTCCATCGGGCGCTCCCAGTCCCAGGCTTCGCGCTCGAAGGGGCCGAACGGATGTCGCGCCTCCGGCCCTCCCTCGGAGAGCATCGTCTCGGCCGTCGACGGGTGCATGATCTGCGTCAGGCGACGCACCCAGTGCACTCGATCGTCCCTCGTGTTCCAGACGAGGCCGAGCACGCCGCCGGGCCGGAGCACGCGCGCAGCCTCCTCGAGCGCCGCCTGCGCGTCGACCCAGTGCCACGCCTGTCCGAAGGTGACGGCGTCGAGGCTCGCATCGGGCAGCGGCATCCGCTCCCCCGTCCCCGCGAAAGTCGGGACCGCGTGCACCGCACCCCGCAGCACGGCGAGCATCTCGGGGTCGGGGTCGATCGCGACGACCTCGGCTCCCGCTTCGACGAGCGTGCGGGTGAGCTTTCCCGTGCCCGCGCCGACATCGGCGACGCGGATGGCACGCGTCTCTCCGCGCAGCGGGGCGAGCAGCCACTCGACGGCCTCGCGCGGATACTCGGGGCGCCCGGACTCGTACGCGTCCGCGGCAGCTCCGAACGATCTCGACATCTCTTCGCGGCGTGCCATATGCCGAGCCTAGGACGGGGGTGCGACACGCGCCGTGGCCTCTGCGGCTGGGGAAGGTCGGTCGGGTTCTCCGGCCCGACCGGATTCCTTGGCCCCCGCTGCGCTTCTCGGCGCGCCTCGGCATCCGTCCCGCTGACCGGGGTGAGGCTGGCACCGTGCCATTGGACTTCACCGCGATCGACTTCGAGACGGCGAACTCCAGCAACGCCTCGGCGTGCGCGGTGGGTCTCGCCCGGGTGCGCGACGGCGAGGTCGTGGCGACGGCCGGCTGGCTCATCAGACCCCCGGCGGGCCACGACCGGTTCTTCGAGCTGAACACGCGGATCCACGGCATCCGTGAAGAAGACGTCATCGGCGCGAAGGGCTGGAGCGAGCAGCTCGACGATCTCGCCGCCTTCGCCGGGGCCGATGTGCTCGTCGCGCACAACGCGGGCTTCGACATGACCGTCATCCGGCGCGCCTGCGAGGCGACGGGCGATGTGTGTCCGCCGTACCGCTATATGTGCAGCCTGCAGATCGCCCGCAAGCTCTACCAACTCGACTCGTACCGGCTGCCGTCGGTGGCCGCGGTCGCCGGATTCGTCGACTTCGCGCACCACGACGCCGCCGCCGACGCGCTCGCCTGCGCGCACATCGTGATCGATGCGGCGCATCGGACGGGCGCCTACGACATGTCATCGCTCGCCGAGGCATCCGGTGTGCGGTTGTCGCAGATCCCGGTCGCCGAGCCCGCTCCCCTCTTCGAGTTCGAGATCGCGGGAGCGACCGCGGTCGCCTGAGTGTTCGCGGGGTTGCGGTCGGTTCAGCGTCGCGCGCCCTCGCTTGCCGGCTTCGCGCGCGGTTGCGGTCGCTCGCGCGCCGCGCGCCCTCGCTTCCCGGCTTCGCGCGCGGTTGCGGTCGCTCGCGCGCCGCGCGCCGTCGCGTGCGGTCTTCGCGGGCGCGGTCCGAGGCCGGCATCACCTCGCCCATGCCGTCGCTGCGGCAATGTCGGAGGTCGGTGAGAAGCTTGTCCCACGTCGGAAGAGAGCTCTCGACCGGCAGACCAGCCCAGTGCCCGGGGCCGCTTGCGCAGCGCGATCGTTCGCGTTGCGTCGACGTGATGGGGCACGATGCACAACGACGGAGTGGTCGGTCTGACCGACGCGCAGTCCGCGGCGCTGGCCGAGGCTTCGCACCTTCTCAGGCAGGGTCGGGATGCCGCGGCCCAAGCCCGCGCGATGGTGACCCGCGCACTCGCCATGGGCGGACGCATCGCTGAAGACATCGCGTCGACGAGCGACTCCCGGGTGCGCGAGCACGACATGGCCCTGCGATCGATCGCCGCCGAATTCGCCGGGATCCTGATGATGGACGACCGTACGGTGCAGCGCCGGATCGGCGATGCCCGCGAGCTCGAAGAGATGTATCCGCAGACCTTCGAGGCGGGTCGTGCCGGTGTCATCAGCGAGCGTCATCAGAGGCTCATCACCGAGATCGGTTCTTCGCTTCCGCCAGAGGTGCGCGCGGATTTCGAGACGATCGCGATCGAGGTGTGCCGCCAAGACACGCCCGGTCGCGTGAAGGCGCAACTCGAGATCATCGCGGCGCGACTGCACCCCCGCACCTTCACCGAGCGGCATCAGGAGGCACGCGAGTCGCGGAACGTGCGGGTCGTCGACCTCAGCGAGGGCATGTCCGACCTCATCACGACGCTCCCGACGGTGCTCGCTCATGCCGTGTACGACAGGCTGACGGCGCAGGCCCGGTCGATCCGCGATGCGCGCACGCACGCCCGGCAGACGCCCGCCGTAGAACGGTCGCCGTTCGGGCAGCTCATCCCGACCGAGGTGGTGGCCGGCGACGAGCGGACGCTCGATCAGATCCGCGCCGACCTCCTCACGGACATGCTGCTGACAGCCGCTCCCTGCGCAGATCCGACCCGCACCGACGACGGACCCGGCACGCTCGGCGCGATCCGGGCGCGCGTGCAGGTCGTCGTACCCGCGCTCACTGCTCTCGGAACCGACGACGGCCCCGCAGACCTGGTGGGGCAGTCGCCGATCGACGCCGAAACGGCTCGCGCGCTCCTCGCATCCACGACGCACCCGCTCGAGCGCCTCCTCACCCACCCGGTCACCGGATCCGTCGTCGAGGTCGACACCTACGAGCGCCCCGCGGCGCTCGACCGGTACCTCCGCGGGCGGGATCAGCGCTGCCGGTTCCCCGGCTGCCGGCTTCCCGCCGTGCGGTGCGAGGTCGATCACACGCATGACCGGGCGCGGGGCGGCGCGACCTGCCGGGGCAACCTCGGCCATCTGTGTCAGCGACATCACTCGATGAAGCAGTTCTCGCCGTGGCAAGTGCGGCAGCTCGACGGCGGCGTCTTGGAGTGGACGTCACCCCTGGGCGTCGTCTACATCGATCGACCGCCTTTGCCGGTCACCTTCGTTCCCGAGTGGGAGCCGCCGTCCGCAGCGGGCTGCGGCGATGACGATCCTCCGGGAGGGCCCGGGCTGCCCGCCGATCCGCCCGACCGGGAGGGCGTGCCCTTCTGAGTGCCGATGCGCGCGGGTGTCGGAGGCATCCGTCATCCTTCTCACATGGATGCACTCCTCGTCTCGATCCTCGTGATCGGCAGTCTCGCGGCCGGCCTGTTCGCCGGGTGGTTCGCGGGAGTCGCGCGCGGCACGACGCGCGCCGGCCATGATCGGGGCGAGCTGCACGCGCGGCTCGCGGCATCCGAGGCGGCGCGGTCCGGTGTGCAGGCGCAGCTCGACCACCAGCACCTGCTGTATCGCGAACTCGCGGGCCAGGCTCGGGCCGACCAGGCGGCGCGTGAGGAGCGCGAGCGCCGTGAGCACGCAGTGCTGCGCGCTCTCGCGCCGGTCAGCGAGACGCTGCACACGATGCAGCAGAAGGTCGACGCCCTCGAGCGCGACCGTCAGGAGCAGTTCGGCGCCCTCGCCGAGCAGCTGCGCAGCTCGCGGGAGTCGGACGAGGCGCTCCGTGCGACGACCGAATCCCTCGCGAGCGCCCTGCGCTCCGGGAGCACGCGTGGCGTCTGGGGCGAGACGCAGCTGCGACGCGTCGTCGAAGCGGCCGGTCTCACGCGGTACGTCGATTTCGAGACGCAGACGTCGATCGTGACGGATGCCCGAGCCGGCCGCCCCGACATGGTCATCCGCCTCCCGGGCGACAAGGCGCTGGCAGTCGACGCCAAAGTGCCCCTCGATGCGTACCTCGAAGCGAGCGCCATTCCCGTCACTGCCCAGGGCGCCGAGGGCGCCCGCCGCAAGACGCTGCTCGACAAGCACGTCAAGGCGGTTCGCGGGCACGTGGATGCGCTCGCGAAGAAGGCGTACTGGGCCGGACTGTCGTCCAGTCCCGAGTTCGTCGTCTGTTTCGTGCCGTCCGAGTCGCTGCTCGCGGCGGCTCTCGAGGAAGACCCGGCGCTCCTCGACTACGCCTTCGGGAGGCGCGTCGCGCTCGCCTCGCCGGTCAACCTCTGGGCCGTCCTCAAGACCGTCGCCTACACGTGGACGCAGCAAGACGTCTCGAGCGAGGCGCGCCTGCTCTTCGACCTGGGCAACCAGCTCTACGAGCGACTCGGCGGACTCGCCGCACATGCCGACGATCTGCGCCGCGCGATCGAGCGCACGGTCGACAGCTACAACAAGTTCACCGGCTCTCTCGAGTCCCGCGTGCTGGTCTCGGCGCGCCGCTTCCCCGGCATCGACGAGACGAAGCTCGACGCGCTCGCGTCTCCCGCCGCGATCGATCGCACTCCGCGCCACATGACGGCGCCCGAGCTGCTCGAGGCCCTCGACACCGACGACGGATCTCCCGCCGAGCTCGATCTCGGTGCCGATGTGGGCGATCTCCGAGGCCGGATCCGCACCGACTGACCCCGCTCACACTTCATGCCCGACGCGTCACCTCTGCCGTCATCCCCGGTCCCCGAGCGTGCGCCGCGAGAGCACTGGCCAGACCTCCCCGTCACCCCCGGTCCCCGAGCGAGCGAAGCGAGAGGAGGGGACGACGCCGACCCCTCCGGGGAACGGGTTCACCCTCACATCGCGGAGAAGCGCGACGCCGACCCGTCCGAGGAACGACGACGGCACGAAGCTCGTCGCTCGGAACGGGGCCGCCGCGAACGATCAGAGACGCGAAAGATCCCGCGACGCGGGTTCCGGACTTGCAAGCGGGATTCAGGCGCCGCCGGGAACGAGGCTCATGAGCGCGATGACGCCGGCCGACACGACGACGAACGCTCCGATCATCCACCAGGCCGAGACCTGGTGACCCTCATCGCGACGCACCCGGAAGAAGACATCGGGGCGGCGGGCAGGGTCGGTCGCGTCCTTGATAACGGCTTGGGCTCCGGTCTGCGGACCCGTCGTCTGCACGGTCATCGGCATCCCTTCGACGTGCGTCGGCGCCGTTCGACGCCTTCACCATTCTGCCAGACCGACCCTGGGCACTCGTGGAGGCTTGACAACGACTGGGCCACGGTCCCGCATCGTTCACGTCGCGGCGAGGAGGGAAGGTCCGCGCGACTCGCGAGAGCGAGACCGAGACCGAGACCGAGACCGAGAGCCGCTGAGGTCAGAGCCACTTCGACGTCAGGTGCTCCGACGTGATGCGTCGAAGCGTTCCGGAGGCGCCGCGCAGCACGACGCTCTCGGTGTAGATCCAATCGCCGTCGCGACGCACGCCGCCCACGAGCTCCCCGTTGGTGACGCCGGTGGCGACGAAGAGCGTGTTCTTCCCCGTCACGAGATCGTCGGCCTCGTAGACGAAGTCGTCGAGCTTCAGACCCGCGTCGATGCCCTTCTGCTTCTCGTCATCGTCGCGAGGCCACAGCCGGCCCTGGATGTGGCCGCCGAGCGCCTTGATCGCACACGCCGTCACGATGCCCTCGGGGCTGCCGCCGACCCCGACGCACATGTCGGTACGGGCGTTGTGGCGAGCGGCGTTGATGCCGCCGGCGACGTCGCCGTCCGACATGAGCCGCGTGCCGGCCCCCGCATCGCGGATCTCCTGGATGAGCTGAGCATGACGCGGCCGGTTCAGCACCGACACGACGAGCTCGTCGACGGGCTTGCCGAGCGCCTTGGCGAGGAGGCGGATGTTCTCGGCGATGGGAAGACGGATGTCGACGACGCCGACGCCTGCCGGACCGGTGACGAGCTTGTCCATGTAGAAGACCGACGATGCATCGAGCATCGTTCCGCGGTCCGACACGGCGATGACGGAGAGGGCGTTGTTGCGACCCTCGGCGGTCAGCGTCGTGCCGTCGATGGGATCGACGGCGATGTCGCACCGCGGCCCGCGGCCGTTGCCGACCGACTCGCCGTTGTAGAGCATCGGCGCGTTGTCCTTCTCGCCCTCGCCGATCACGATGACGCCGTCGAAGTTGACGGTCGTCAAGAAGGCCCGCATCGCGTCCACGGCGGCGCCGTCGGCATGCTCCTTCCGCCCGCGCCCGATGAAGGGCACGGCGCGGATGGCTGCCGCCTCCGTGGCCCGCACCAGCTCGAGAGCGAGGTTGCGGTCGGGGTGGAGAGGGCTCATGTCGTCGGTCAGGCTCACCATGGCGTCAGCCTAGACCCGGGCCGTCAGGACGCTTCGAAGATTTCGCCCCCACGCGCGTGAAGGAATGGCGAATCTTTCATCCGGGGAAGGACGAACGCCCGAACGCCCGACGCACCGCCGAGGAGCACCCACCCGACCCGGGTCGCCGGTTCGGCGGCCGATGACGCCGACCGGGCGGGACGCGGCATCCCGAGCCGTCGAGGCGCTTCGCTAGAGTTGCCGTGAACGTCCCCCGAGCAAGGAGCTGTCATGCCCGTCGCCACCCCAGAGCAGTACGCCGAGATGCTGGATCGCGCGAAGGCCGGTGGCTTCGCATACCCCGCGATCAACGCGGCGAGCTCGCAGTCGATCAACGCGATCCTGCAGGGCCTCACCGAAGCCGGGTCCGACGGCATCATCCAGGTCACGACCGGTGGCGCCGACTACTTCGCCGGTCACACCGTCAAGGGCCGCGCGACCGGCGCGATCGCCTTCGCGAAGTTCGCGACCGAGGTCGCCAAGAACTACCCGATCACGATCGCGCTGCACACCGACCACTGCCCCAAGCCAGCGCTCGAGGACTTCGTCCTCCCGCTCATCGCCGCGTCGGAGGATGAGGTCAAGGCCGGCCGCAACCCCATCTTCCAGTCGCACATGTGGGACGGGTCGGCCGTACCCCTCGACGAGAACGTCGAGATCGCGAAGCAGCTCCTCCCCCGCCTCAAGGCGATCAACGCGATCCTCGAGGTCGAGATCGGCGTCGTGGGCGGCGAGGAGGACGGCGTCAAGCACGAGGGCTCCAACGAAGCGCTCTACACGACCACGGCCGATGTGGCCAAGGCCGTGGAGGCGCTCGGCCTCGGCGACCAGGGTCGGTGGATCGCCGCCCTCACCTTCGGCAACGTGCACGGCGTCTACAAGCCCGGCAACGTCAAGCTCAAGCCCGAGCTGCTCGGCGAGATCCAGGAGGGCATCGCCGCCCAGTTCGGCACCGGACCCAAGCCCCTCGACCTCGTCTTCCACGGCGGCAGCGGCTCGTCCGACCAGGAGATCGCGACGGCCGTCGCCAACGGCGTCGTGAAGATGAACATCGACACCGACACGCAGTACGCGTTCACCCGCGCCGTCGCCGGCTTCATGTTCCAGAACTACGACGGCGTCCTCAAGGTCGACGGCGAAGTGGGCAACAAGAAGGCCTACGACCCCCGCGCGTGGGGCAAGATCGCCGAGTCGGCGATGGCCGCCCGCGTCGTCGAGGCGACGAAGCAGCTCGGGTCGTACGGCCAGTCCAAGAGCTGACCTCCTCCCCGGATCTCTACGACGACGGATGCCTCGGCCCCACCGGCCGAGGCATCCGTCGTCTCTGCGACCAGGCGCGTGCGCCCCGAATGGTTACTCGGGATCGCGGTAGCCGTCGAGGAGACCGGGCGAACCTGCGGGCGCGGGGATCACGACGATCTCGTCGCCCGCCTGGATCGTGCCCGTCCGCACGACGCGCAGGTACGGGCCGAGGCGCCGCTCGGCCGAGAAGCGCTTGACCCAGCCGCGCTGCAACTCCCCGCCGAGGCGGCGGGCGAAGGTGCCGCAGGGCGTCCGCGGCATCGTGATCTCCACCTCGACACGCGATCCGATGCGCCACCGCTCACCGATGCGCGCGGCGTTGACATCGAGACCCTCCGTGCGCAGATTCTCGCCGAAGTAGCCGGGCGGAATCGGGCGCCCGAGCTCACGCTCCCAGAAGGTCGCGTCCTCCTCCGAGTAGGCGTAGAGCGCCTTGTCGAGGCCGCCGTGGTGCTTGCGGTCGGCCTGCACGTCGCCGTACGCGCCGAAGGCCCGCACCCGCACGGGGCCCGGCACCGGACGCTTGTCGATCGCGGTCACGCCGTTGCCGGAGTCCGCGCGGAGCTCGTGCACGACGCAGACGGCAAGGAGTCGAGGCATCCCGTCATCCTAGGCGGGGAGGGTCACCCTGGCGCGGAGCGTCATCCGCACGTCGCCGCGCGGAACGGAACCCCCACTCGGTACGCGGCGGACTCGACGCGCCGGAGCGCTGGATCACGACGGCGGAAGCTCGTACGACATCAGGACCTTCCCCGACGCCGTGCGGATCTCGATGCTGCGGATGTCGGAGAGATCGAGCGCCGTCCCTGCCTGCAGGCGCGCGTTCGCGCCCGGCTTCGACCGCCACGTCGACACGTCCGATGCCTCGCCGGCGCTGTCGACGACGGTCAGCGCGTAGGTCCAGCCGTCCGCGGGCGCGTCGGACTGGTCATCCTCCGGGTACCGGCAGTTGAGCTCGATCCGCGTTCCCCACGCCACCGACGTCAGCGCCACCTGGGCCTCGAGCGGGACCCCGCTCGTCGACTCGAGGGCGAACGACTCGGTCGGACGCGGCAGGAACGTCGCCACCGAGAGCGGCACCGCGACCGCGGCGACGACCAGCACGGCAGCTGCGACGAGTGCCACGACGCGCAGCCGCCGCCGGCGCCGCGACCGCTCCCGGGCGAGCGAGATGACCGCGACGGCATCGACATCCCGCGCCGCGCTCGCAGCACCCGCCGCGTTCGCAGCACCCGCGGCATCCGTCCCGTCCTCGCCGGCGACAACCGCGTCGACGCTCGCGGCATCGACGCTCTCGGCATCCTCCGCGGAGATCCGCGAGAGCAGGCCGACGGTGGGGGCGAGCTCGGCGATCGCATGCCGGCAGTCCGCGCACTCGTCGAGGTGACCCTCGAAGTCGCGCCGATCGCTCGGCGAGAGCGCACCCAGCACGTAGGCCGCGTCCCACTGCGCGAAGTGCGTGTGGTCGGCGTTCATCGGGTCACCCCCCTCTCCTGAAGCGCGAGCCGCAGCGCGCGAAGTCCATAGTGAAGACGTGATTTGACGGTTCCCTCGGGGATGCCGAGTTCCACCGCGGTCTGCGCGATGCTGAGCCCGCGATAGTACGCCTTGACGATCACGGCGCGATGATCGACCGAGAGCGCCGCGAGGGCCTCCTGGATGAGGATCGCCTCGAACAGCGCGTCGGTGTTGTCGCCGACCGAGGCCTCGGGGAGCTCTGCCACCGTGCGCTCATGCCGTCGACGCGCGCTCCGCGCCTCGTCGATGACGATGCGGCGCGCGACCGTGATCATCCAGGCGCGCGTCGTGGACGGATCCTGCGCCAGGATCTTCGGCGTGCGCCAGGCACGAAGCAGCGTCTCCTGCACGACGTCGTCGGCACCGGCGCGATCGCCGGTGAGCGTCACGACGTATCGCCACACGGGCGCCGCATGCGCGTCGTACAGCGCGGTCAGACGCGCGTCGTCGTCGGGTGGCATCGCACACCTCCTCGAAGGAGACCACGAGGGCGCGCCCCGGAAGGTTCACCGCCTGCGCAGCGCGCGCAGTACGAGTATGAGCCCCGATGCTTCGTTCGTCAGCGACGGTTCTCAGCGGGGGTTCCCGGCAGGGGTTCTCAGCGGGGGTTCGTGGCGTACTCGAGGAAGGCCGGATCGCCCAGGAGCGGCACCGCGAGGCAGATGTACACGAACACGTAGGTGACGACCGCGCCCACGAGAGGGATCCACCAGGCGAGCTTGCCCTTGTTCACCCGGCGCCACGCGAAGAAGGCGGTGAGGAGGAATCCGGCGATCAGCACGATCGCCGCGATCGGACCCCACAGGCGCGCGGCGTCGAAGTTCGTGAAGCTCCCGGGGATCCCGATGATCTTCATCGCCTGATCGGCGAGCGCCGGCAGGTTGAAGTACGAGACGGCCGTGAAGACGACGTTGAACGCGCCGACGACGAGGAGCGACAGCGTCACCACCCGGTCGATGTTGCGTCCCGAGCGCACTGCCTCGGCCGACGTGTCGACGGGCCAGCGCTGCGTGCCCGGCGCCGCCGGCACCCCCGGCACCCCGGGCGCCCCGTGCGGCGCGACGGTCTCGTCGAGGGCCTGACCGGTATCGAGCGCCCACGTCGCATCGGGCTGATGGATCCGCGCGCGCTGCTCTTCGGGCGTCGCGTACTCGCCGTAGGCGGGGCGCGGACGATCGGGCTGCGACGGGTCGCCGCTCACGACCGCGTCCGTCCGCCGCGGCGGCCCGCGGCATCCGTCCGCAGCTCCTTGGGGAGCGAGAACATGAGGTCTTCCTCCGCCGTGCGCACCTCTTCGACATCGCGGTAGCCCGCGCCCGCGAGGTCTGCGAGCACCTCCTGCACGAGCACCTCGGGCACGGAGGCACCCGATGTCACGCCGACCGTCTCGACGCCCTCGAGCCACGCCTGCTCGACCTCGTCGGCGTAGTCGACGCGGTATGCGGCCTTCGCGCCGTGCTCGAGCGCGACCTCGACGAGGCGCACGCTGTTGGACGAGTTGGCAGAGCCCACGACGATGACGAGATCGGCGTCCTTCGCGACCTTCTTGATCGCGACCTGGCGGTTCTGCGTCGCGTAGCAGATGTCGTCCGACGGCGGGTCCTGAAGCTCGGGGAACCGCATGCGCAGCCGGCGCACCGTCTCCATCGTCTCGTCGACCGAGAGCGTCGTCTGCGAGAGCCAGACGACCTTCGACGGATCCTTCACGACCACCGTGTCGGCCTCGTCGGGCGAATTGACGATCGTGACGTGATCGGGCGCCTCGCCCGCGGTGCCCTCGACCTCTTCGTGGCCGAGGTGGCCGATGAGGAGGATCTCGAAGTCGTCGCGCGCGAAGCGCACCGCCTCGCGGTGCACCTTGGTCACGAGCGGGCAGGTCGCGTCGATCGCCTGGAGTCCTCGATCGGATGCCGCGTTCACGACCGCCGGCGACACTCCGTGCGCGCTGAACACGACGTGGGCCCCTTCGGGCACCTCGTCGACCTCCTCGACGAAGACGGCGCCCTTCTCCTCGAGCTCCGACACGACGTGGATGTTGTGCACGATCTGCTTGCGTACGTACACCGGGGCGCCGAACCGCTCGAGGGCCTTCTCGACCGCGATGACGGCGCGGTCGACGCCTGCGCAGTAGCCGCGGGGCGAGGCCAGGAGCACCCGCTTCTGTCCGTCGACCGGGATATCCTTGAGGCGCTCGCGCCTCCGCGGGACGCGCGGGACGGGCATGCGGACCGCGGAAACCGTAGGGGACGAACTCACTCTTCGATCCTATCGGCGGCGACCGCACGCGGCCTGGGCGTCCGCCGATGGAGGAATCTCATGACCCCGTTCCAGCCCGGTGACCCGGCATGACGACGTTCCAGGCGTGGTGACTGTGATGACGACGTTCCAGCCCCAGACCGCGCCCGGCGAAGCACCGCCCGCGGAACCACTCATGCAGGATGTGCACGAATGACGACGTTCCAGCCCGAGACCGCGCCCGGCGAAGCACCGCCGGCGGATTCCGTGCACCCGCGCGAGTCCAGCCCGCAGGCGCCCACGTCGGTGTCGCGGCTCAACGAGACGATCCGCGGATTCATCGAGAAGTGGGGCTTCGTCTGGGTCGAGGGCGAGATCACGTCGTGGAACCTCCGCGGCGGCAACGTCTTCGGGCGCCTGAAAGACCTCGGCTCCGATTCGCTCATCTCCTTCCGACTGTGGTCGAAGACCCTGCAGCGCGTGCCGGGCGACCTCAAGGTCGGCGACCACGTCATCGCGTGCGTCAAAGCCGACTACTTCGTCAAGCAGGGCGATTTCAGCTTCACCGTCTCCGCGATGCGGCACGTCGGCCTCGGCGATCAGCTCGAGCGGCTCGAGCGCCTTCGGGCGCAGCTGCGCTCGGAGGGCCTCTTCGATCCGGCGCGCAAGAAGCCCCTTCCCTTCCTCCCGCACACGATCGGTCTCATCACGGGTGAGAACTCGGATGCCGAGAAGGACGTCCACCGCAACGCCGAGCTCCGCTGGCCCCAGGTGCGCTTCCTCACCAAGTACGCCGCCGTGCAGGGAGATCGCTGCGTCCCCGAGACGATCGCGGCGCTGAAGGCGCTGGATGCCGCCCCCGACGTCGACGTCATCGTCATCGCGCGCGGCGGCGGCGACCCGCAGACGCTGCTGGGCTTCAGCGACGAGCGGCTCGTGCGGGCCGTGGCCGCGGCATCCACTCCCGTCGTCAGCGCCATCGGGCACGAGAACGACCACCCCCTCCTCGACGACGTCGCCGACCTCCGGGCCTCGACGCCGACCGACGCCGCCAAACGAGTGGTTCCGGATGTCGCGGAGCAGCGCGCGATCGTCGCGCAGCTGCGCTCGCGCCTCACGATGCGCCTCACCCACCGCCTGCAGCACGACATCGCGCAGCTCGAGCAGCTGCGCTCGCGGCCGGCTCTGCGCGTGCCCGAGTCGATGCTCGAGTCGCGGTCGCAGCACCTCTGGCTGCTCGCGGCGCGCGGTCGCGACATCATCGACCGCGCGCTGGAGGCGCAGACCCGCCGGGCGGCCGAGCTCCGCGCGACGCTCCGTGCCCTCTCCCCCGCATCGACCCTCGCGCGCGGGTACGCCATCGCGCACCTGAGCGACGGCGTCATCGTGCGCGACGCGTCGCAGGCGCCGAGCGGAGCCGGAGTGGTCGTGACCGTCGGGCGCGGCTCGTTCGCCGCCCGCTCGGAGGGCGAGATCGCCGAGAGCGGCGCCGACGACCGCGCCGGCGGCTGACCCGGTCTGGACTTCCACCCCGGGCGGCGCCGGCCGACCGTCGCCTGTACTCGGCCTCCACCCTCGGCACGCGCGTCGGATGCCCCTGCGGAGCCGGTTCTAGGATGGAAGGCATGAGCGTGTCGAGCGTGGGACAGTCAGACGTCGCGACGCTGTCGTTCGAACAGGCCCGCGACGAACTCGTGCGCGTCGTCGCCGAGCTCGAGCAGGGCGCTCCCACCCTCGAGCAGTCGCTCGCCCTCTGGGAGCGCGGCGAGGCCCTCGCCGAGCGGTGCGAGGAGTGGCTCCTGGGCGCCAAGCGCCGGCTCGATGCCGCGCGCACGTCGGCCACGACCGCGGGAAGCGGCGCCAACGGCGGAAGCGGCGCGACCACCGCCGCGGAGGCCTGATGGCCAGGGCCCCCCGCGTCGTCGCCGAGCTCGGCCGCCCCGAGACGCCGGAAGAGACCGCCGAGCGCAAAGCCGCCTTCTCGGCCGCCTACCGGTCGAGCCAGAACACCCGCAACCTCGTCGCCGCCCTGCTGGCGACCCTCGCGGTCGTGCTCGTCATCGTCTTCGCCGTCCCGCGCGGTTCGGTCCCCGCGCCCGAGCCCGTCGATGTCGCCGCCGTCGCGCAGCAGGTCTCGTCGTCGGAGGGCCGCACCGTCATCGTGCCCGTCGTCCCCGACACGTGGCGCGCCAACAGCGCCCGCATGGAGGGCGACTCGGTCGCGGCCTGGACGATCGTCTACGTCCCGAGCGAGGCGTCCGGCTATCTCCGCATCGCGCAGGGCTTCGACGCCGACGCCGCCTGGCCGACGCGCGTCCTCAAGGGCGCCGACGCGTCGGGCAGCACGAAGATCGGCGGCGTCGACTGGACGGTCTACGACATCCCCGACCCCGCTCGCGCCGGCAACGTCTCCATCGCGCTCAGCACGCAGGCCGGCGACGACACCGTCATGATCTACGGCGCGACGGACGAGAAGACGGCCGAGACGGCCGCCCGCGCCGTGGCCGACCAGGTGCGCGCCCTCGCCGCGGAGGGATCCCGATGACCCACGCGAAACCCCGCAGCGCGGCTCGCGCCAAGACCACCCAGGACGCGCGATGACCGACGCGCGTCCGACCTACCGCCGAGGAGGCCCCATGAGCGAAGAGACCCGAACCCCTCGCAAGGTGTGGCGCGAGATGGTGGAGGGCAACGCGCGCTTCGTCGCAGGCGAGCCGCGGCATCCCCGCCAGAACGTCGAACGACGCCACGAGCTGGCCGAGGGCCAGCGCCCGCGTGCAGCCCTCTTCGGCTGCTCGGACTCGCGTCTGGCGGCGGAGATCATCTTCGATGAAGGGCTCGGCGACCTCTTCGTGATCCGCAACGCGGGCCAGGTCATCTCCAACTCCGTCATCGGGAGCCTCGAGTACGCCGTCGCGGTGCTCGAGGTCCCGCTCATCATCGTGCTCGGCCACGACGCGTGCGGCGCCGTCCGCGCCGCCATCGACAGCACGCAGACGGATGCCCCGGCACTCCCGCCGAACATCTGGCGCCAGATCGCGCCCATCGTGCCGGCCGTCCGCCGCGTCATCCAGGCCGGCGACGGCAGCCTCGACGTCGACGCCGAGATCGTGGGCCGCGAGCACCTGAAAGACACCGTCGCCGAGCTCCTGCACTCGTCGGAGCTCATCAGCGACGCCGTCGCCGAAGGCCGCCTCGCGATCGTCGGCGCCAACTACCGCTTGGCGGAGGGCGCGGCAGTGCCGAGCATCATCGTCGGCAACGCCGGCGACGACGCACCCGACGCCGGCGCCGACACCGCAGCCGCTTCAGCCGCTGCCGGCGCCGCCTGACACCGATCCCAAGCCCGTGGCGGGGCAGCGGCACCTCATCGCCCCGCCACGGCGAACAGCCCCATCCGGACCGTGGAGGACGAAGACGTGACCGACATCGATCAGACCGAGTACCGCATCGAGCGCGACACCATGGGCGAGGTGCGCGTTCCCAGGAACGCGCTCTACGCGGCCCAGACGCAGCGCGCCGTCGAGAACTTCCCCATCTCGGGCGACCCTCTCGACCCGGCGCAGATCGTTGCCCTCGCGCGCATCAAGAAGGCCGCGGCCCTCGCCAACAAGGAGCTCGGAACCCTCGACGCGCGCATCGCGGACGCCATCGGCCGCGCAGCGGACCGCATCATCGCGGGCGAGTACGCCGACCAGTTCCCGATCGACGTCTACCAGACAGGCTCGGGCACGTCGTCGAACATGAACATGAACGAGGTGCTCGCGACGCTCGCCACGCGCGACCTCGGCGACACCGTCCACCCCAACGATCACGTCAACGCCTCGCAGTCCTCGAACGACGTCTTCCCGACCTCGGTGCACATCGCCGTGACGCAGGAGCTCATCGACGACCTGATCCCGGCGCTCGACCACCTCGCCGTCGCGCTCGAGGCGAAGGCCGAGGAGTGGAAGACCGTCGTGAAGTCCGGCCGCACCCACCTCATGGACGCGACGCCCGTCACGCTCGGCCAGGAGTTCGGCGGGTACGCGCGACAGATCCGGCTCGGCATCGAGCGCGTGCAGGCCGTCCTCCCCCGCGTCGCCGAGGTGCCCCTCGGCGGCACCGCCGTGGGCACGGGGATCAACACGCCCCTCGGGTTCCCCCAGAAGGTGCTCGAGCTCATCGTCGCCGACACCGAGCTGCCCATCACCGAGGCGAAGGACCACTTCGAGGCCCAGGCGAACCGAGACGGCCTGGTCGAGGCATCCGGCGCCCTCCGGACGATCGCCGTCTCGCTCACCAAGATCAACAACGACCTTCGCTGGATGGGCTCGGGCCCCAACACCGGACTCGGCGAGCTGCACATCCCCGACCTTCAGCCCGGCTCCTCGATCATGCCCGGCAAGGTCAACCCCGTCGTCCCCGAGGCGACGCTCATGGTGTGCGCGCGGGTCATCGGCAACGATGCGACCATCGCGTGGGCCGGCGCATCGGGCCTCTTCGAGCTCAACGTCGCGATCCCGGTCATGGGCACCGCGCTCCTGGAGTCCATCCGCCTCCTCGCCAACGCGATGCGCATCCTCGCCGACAAGACGATCGACGGCCTCGAGGCCGATGTCGAGCGCGCCGCGGCATACGCGGGCATGTCGCCGTCGATCGTGACGCCCCTCAACAAGCTCATCGGCTACGAGGCCGCCGCCAAGATCGCCAAGCACTCGGTCGCGAAGGGCATCACGGTGCGCGAGGCCGTCATCGATCTCGGCTACGTCGACCGCGGCGAGCTCACGATCGAACAGCTCGACGAGAAGCTCGATCTGCTCTCCATGACCCACCCGGGATGATCCGGAAGGGCATCCAGAACCCTCGTGTACGCCGAGCCGGGCACGGCAGGGCGATAATCGGGGAATGACGCGCTCGTCACGACCGATCTCCGCGCGCGCACGGATCCTCGGCGCCATCCTGGCCGTCGCGTGCGTGGGCCTGGCGATCGTCGGCGGCGTGACGTTCCTCGTGCAGCGGGAGCGCGCGGTCCTCGACATCAACGCGCGGCTGCAAGCCCAGGTGTCGAGCCTCAACGCCGTCGCGGGAAGCGATGACTCGGCGACGGATGCGGCGTCCCCGACGCCGACGACGGCCGTCGAGCCCCTTCGCGCCGAAGGCTTCGTGTCGCTCGAGGCCTACCTCAGGGCCGTCGTCTCGCGCCTCGTGCCCGGACGCAACGAGGCCTCGCTCGCGGTCATCGACGGCACGGCGAGGTACAAGCCGAGCACGCTGTCGGGCTTCGACATCTCGGATGACAAGGAGCTCATCGACCGCGCCGTGGCCGAAACCGCCGGCGGCGAGACGAAGATCGGCACGGCGGTGACCGACGAGGGGTCGCTGCGCTACATCGCGATCCCGATCACCTTTCCGGGCGATTCCCGGAGCGCCCTCTACATTCGCGCCGTCGACCTGGGCGCCGAGCTCGCGCCCGTGACCGCCGCCGTCGCGACGTACTGGATCGCCGCGATCATCATGCTCCTGGCGATCGCCGTCGTGGGCTGGTTCGTCGCCGGGCGGCTGCTCTCCCCCATCCGCTCCATCCGCGACGCGGCGGACTCCATCACGCTCACCGACCTGTCGCCGCGCTTCCCCGAGCAGGGCAACGACGACATCTCCGATCTGTCGCGCACCGTCAACTCCATGCTCGACCGGCTCGAAGGGTCCGTCGACGTCCAGCGGCAGCTCCTGGACGACGTGCGGCACGAACTGAAGACCCCCATCACGATCGTGCGCGGCCATCTCGAGCTCATGAACCCCAGCGACGTGGAAGACGTCGAGAGCACGCGCGAGATCGGAATCGCCGAGCTCGACCGCATGACCCGCCTCGTCGACGACATCGATCTGCTCGCCACGATCGAGGGAGACCAGGTCGAGATGGGCGAGGTCGACCTGGCGGCCCTCACCTCACGCGTCGGCGAGCTCGTCGCGGTCATCCCGGGCCACGAATGGCTCGTGGCCCAGCAGGCCGAGGGCGTCGCGCAGGGCGAGCACGATCGGCTCCTGCAGGCGTGGCTCCAGCTGGCCGACAACGCCGCGAAGTACACGCCGCAGGGATCGCCCATCGAGATCGGCAGCGCACTGGATGCCGAGGGGGCGCATCTGTGGGTTCGCGACCACGGGCCCGGCATCCCCCCGGCATCCCGTCACCGCATCTTCCGTCGCTTCGACCGCGCGCAGGGCAGGCGGACCGTCGGCGGGTCGGGACTCGGGCTTGCCATCGTGGATGCGATCATGAAGGGACATGGCGGACGATGCGTCGTCACCGACACCCCCGGCGGTGGCGCCACGTTCACGATGCACCTCCCGCTCCCCACTTCGGAGCTGCCGCAGCCGGTGCGGGCAGGTGACGTCGTACTCCAGCGGGAGGCATCGGGATGACCAGGATCCTCATCGTCGAAGACGAGCCGCGCATCGCGGCTTTCGTGAGTCGCGGGCTCGAAGCGGCCGGCTACTCGACCGCGATCTCCGACGACGGAGCAGAGGCGCTCGAGCGCGCCCAGCGCCCCGACATCGACCTCGTGCTCCTCGACGTCGGTCTTCCCACGATGGACGGCTTCGAAGTGCTCCGCGAACTCCGCGCACGGGGCAGCGTCGTGCCCGTCATCATGCTCACGGCGCGTTCCAGCACGCACGACACGGTCGAGGGACTGGATGCCGGGGCCAACGACTACATGTCGAAGCCGTTCACGTTCGAGGAGCTGCTGGCCCGCGTCCGCTCCCGCCTGCGCGAGAGCATCGGCCCCTCGTCGACCTCTCTCGTGCACGGCGACGTCGTGCTCGACATCCTGGGCCGCCGCGCCACCGTCTCAGGACGAGAGGTAGAGCTGTCCGCTCGGGAGTTCGCCCTCGCCGAGCAGTTCCTGCGCAATCCCGGTCACGTGCTGAGCCGCGAGCAGCTGCTGAGCCGCGTCTGGGGGCTCGACTTCGACCCGGGCTCCAACGTCGTCGACGTCTATGTGCGCTACTTGCGGGGCAAGCTCGGCAGCCAGCACATCGTGACGGTCCGCGGCGCGGGCTATCGCTGGGAGTGACGGCGCGCTGAGCGACGCAGACCGGACCCCGGGATGCCGGGGCTTCCGGGGTTTCCGGACGCCGAGGGCTCAGGATGCCGAGGGCTCAGGATGCCGAGGGCTCAGGATGCCGAGACACCGGTCTCGCCTCGCCCCGCACAGAGAGAAGCCCCCGGCGCTGGGGGAGCGCCGGGGGCTGGGAAAGGGTCTGGAGCTGGGGGACTCCTCGATGACCCTGGTCAGTCGCCACGTGGGGGCTGGGGCGACTGATCTCTCTTCCACCCGTGCGACGAAGACTCGCCGCGTCCGGATGGGGAACCCGCGTTCTTCGCGGGGGTCTGTGGGTGGCCGTGGCTCGTGGCGGCCGCGCCGCTGTCGCGGACGGCGGGAGGCTCGGGCGCATCACCGGTCTGCGGGGGTGCGGGAACGGTCATCTCCGGCGTGAGCGGAAGCTCGTCGGTGATCGCGGCGCCGGGCGCGCTGCGCTGCGCGTCTTCTCGGCGCACATCCTCGCCCTGGCCGTTCTCGCTCTGGCTCTTCTCGCCCTGGTCCTGGTCCCGGAGGAATCGCTGCTGCAGCTGCGCGATCCACCGGTCGATCTTCTCCTGCGTCCAGCCGCGCTGCTCGCCCCACGACTGGAGACGGTCCCACGCGCCCGTGCGCATCGCGTCATCGACGACCTGCTGCTCGGACAGCCCGATCGCCGGCGGAGGGGCGGGACGTTGCGGGGGCGACACCTGCTGCCCCGGATTCTGTGCGGCCGCGACGTCTTCAGGCTCGGGTGCGGGGACGATCTCGGCCGTCGGTCCCACGGGAGTCGTCACCGGCGCTGCACCGGGAGACACGGCGGGCACAGGAGGCACGGACGCGGAAGCTGCCGGAGAGGCCCGGATCACCCGAACGACGTCCACGTCGGCGACCGCGCCCGGCACATCGGCGAGGGCGGAGGCGTTGCTGAGCGTCACGGCACATGCGACGGCCACGGCTGCTGCGCCGGTGAGGAACCCGCCGGCTGCGAAAGCGGCTCGTCCGTCCAACTCATGCTCCTGTGTCGTCAGTGTCATCTGCGGCGTCTCTGCGAGCGCCTGTCAGGACCCAGCGGCGCGCCGGCTTCTCGTGCGCCATTTCCATGGTCGCAGACCGGTGTGAGAGGAGGAGGAGACAGGGGTGAGAGTCTTCTCATCTTGACTACTCGGCGATGCAGTCACTAGCTCCGTGGAACGATCGGGCCCGGAAGACGTCGCCCACTCCCCCGTCTCGCGGCCGCGGTCCCGCACGAGACTGATCGCACGAGACCGCGCGCACGAGACTGCCCACACCGTCCCCGCACGGCACTCCGCCACGACCCTCCCCGCGACACCCCCGCACGACGAGGGGCCGGGAGGTCATCTCCCGGCCCCTCGTCGTGCAGCCGTCAGGCCAGTTCGCCGGCCTCCAGCAGGTCGGTGACGAGGGCCGCGATCGCCGAGCGCTCCGAACGCACGAGGGTCACGTGGCCGAAGAGGTCGTGCCCCTTGAGCGTCTCGATGACGGAGGCGACGCCGTCGTGGCGCCCGACGCGGAGGTTGTCGCGCTGCCCCACGTCGTGCGTCAGGACGACCCGCGAGTTCTGACCGATCCGGCTCAGCACCGTGAGCAGCACATTGCGCTCGAGCGACTGCGCCTCGTCGACGATCACGAAGGCGTCGTGGAGCGAGCGCCCGCGGATGTGCGTCAGGGGCAGCACTTCGAGCAGGCCTCGCGCGATGACCTCTTCGACGACGTTGCCCGACACGACCGAGCCGAGGGTGTCGAAGACGGCCTGGCCCCACGGGTTCATCTTCTCCTGCTGGTCGCCCGGGAGATAGCCGAGCTCCTGCCCGCCGACCGCGAAGAGCGGGCGGAACACGAGGATCCGCTTCTGCTGCTGACGCTCGAGCACGGCCTCGAGGCCCGCGCAGAGGGCGAGCGCGGACTTGCCCGTTCCCGCCCGGCCGCCGAGCGAGATGATCCCGACGTCGGGATCGAGGAGGAGGTCGATCGCGATGCGCTGCTCCGCCGAACGGCCGTGCATGCCGAAGACCTCGCGGTCGCCGCGCACGAGCCGGTACGAGCCGTCTCCCGTGACCCGGCCGAGCGCCGAGCCGCGCTCGGAGTGGATGATGAGGCCGGTGTTGACGGGGACTCCGCGGATCTCCTCGCTGACCCCGATCTCGCTCTCGTAGAGGTCGCTGATGTCGTCGCCCGAGACGTCGATGGTCGCGATACCCGTCCAGCCCGAGTCGACGGCCTGCTCGGCCAGGTACTCCTCGGCGCTGATGCCGAGCGAGGCGGCCTTCACCCGCATCGGCAGGTCTTTCGAGACGACGGTGACCTCCTGCCCCTCCCCCGCGAGATGCAGCGCGACGGCCAGGATGCGGCTGTCGTTGTCGCCGAGACGCATGCCGGAGGGGAGGACGTTCGGGTCGGTGTTGTTGAGCTCGACGCGCAGTGTGCCGCCCTCTCCGACCGACACCGGGAAGTCGAGCCGCCCGTGCTCGACCCGGAGCTCGTCGAGGTGACGCAGCGCCTGCCGCGCGAAGTAGCCGATCTCGGGGTCGTGGCGCTTGCCCTCGAGCTCGGTGATCACGACGACCGGGATGACGACGTTGTGCTCCGCGAAGCGGAAGAAGGCCCGCGGATCGCTCAGCAGCACGGAGGTGTCCAGCACATACGTGCGCAGGACCTGCTCCGTTCCATCGGCCTCGATCGTCGTCTCGCGGTACCGGCTCTGTGGTGCTCGTGTGGTCACAACCCACTCCCGCCCCGGGTGTGTCACCCGGCAGTCAGCGAGTCGACCAAGGTCACGAGTCGCGATCCAACCGGCCGACCCGAACGGACACCGTGTCCGTTGTGATGACGCTACGACGCACAGCCGGAAGCGCGTGTCGACGACACGCTGGAGTTTCCGTTAACGCCCGGTGAACGCGTGCGCGGCGGGACGCGCCATCACCAGACGCATGTCGACGAGAATGCCGCCAGGGCATCAGGGTGAGAGCGGGCGCGCGGCGCTCACCAGACGCGTGCCGACGAGAACGCCGCGAGGGCATCACCGAAGAGCCGCAGCGTATCGGCACCCGTCCCGACGTGCGGCGCGACGCGCACGAGGCCCGAGCGGGTCGTGACGGTCAGCCCGTGGTTCGCGAGAGACGCCGCCAGCGGCGCGGCATCCTGCGGCGCCGGCGCGAGCGAGACGATGCCTGCGCGGCGCTCGGGCTCCCGCGGTGTCACGACCGGGATCTCGTAGCGGTCGGCGAAGTACATGACATCCCCCGATCGCGCGACGAGCTCGCTCTCGATCGCCGGGACCCCGACATCCAGGATCTCGCGAAGCGACGTCGCCAGACGAGCGAATGCGAGCGCGTCGACGCCCGCGACCTGGAACGCCGCCGCGCCCGCCGCCGGCTGCGGGACCGCGTCGAGGGGCAGGTCGCCCTCGGTGCCGGCGAAGCCCGACAGCACCGGCGAGATGCGCTCGAGCGCGCGGTCGCCGAACCACGCGAAGCCCGTGCCGCGGCCCGCGCGGAGCCACTTGTATCCGTTGCCGCACACGACGTCGGCCGCCGCCCAGTCGGCGTCGACGACGCCGAAGCCCTGGATCGCGTCGACGATGAGGAGCCGGTCGCCGATGACCTCGCGCAGCGCCGTCAGGTCGGCGCGGTAGCCCGTGCGGAAGTCGACGAGACTCACGGCGAGCGCACGCGTGTCGTCGGTGAGCGCCTCGCGGACGGCGTCCGGAGTGACGAAGCCGCCCTCGGGCTCGATCCACTGCACATCGATCGACCCGAGCGCGTCGGAGGCGCGGGTGGCGGCGACGGTCAGACTCGGGAACTCGCCGCGCGAGACCATCAGGCCACCGGCGAGGCCGTACATGGCCTGCATGAGGCCGTACGTCGTCGACGGCTGCAGCACGACGTGCTCGGCATCCGTCCGCAGAAGCTGCGCCAGCAGCTCGCGCGACTCGCGCACGTGCTCGCCGACCAGTTCGATGCTGGACCGGCGACCCGAGCCGAGAAGCTCGGCGTCGGCGTGCACTTCGGCTCGGACGTTCGGTGAGAGCGGACCGAACGCGGCCCAGTCGAGGTATCCGGGTTCCCCATCGAACGATTTCAGGTACTCTTCCCAATCGTTCACCTCGCCATTCTGGCACGCCGGCGACGGCGACAGGCAGGTGCGGCGGCACGTGCTACGGGTTCGGTTCTGCCCGGTCAGCGGGCGAAACGAGTGGGTCCGCCCTCCGGCGGATTCACCCGCCGTAGCGGCGGTCGCGCGACGCGTAGTCGCGGATTGCGCGGAGGAAGTCCACTTCGCGAAGGTCGGGGCCGAGAGCCTCGACGAAATAGAACTCGCTGTGCGCGCTCTGCCACAGCAGGAAGTCGCTCAGGCGCTGCTCACCCGACGTGCGGATCACGAGGTCGGGATCGGGCTGGCCGCCCGTGTAGAGGTGCTCCCCGATCTGCTCGGGCGTGAGGCTCGCCGCGAGCTCCTCGAGCGAGCCGCCCTCCTCGTCGTGCTTGGCGATGATGCTGCGCACGGCATCGACGATCTCGCTCCGGCCGCCGTACCCGACGGCGAGATTGACGTGCATCCCCGTCTTGTCGCGCGTGCGCGCCTCGACGTCGCCGAGGACGCGCGCGAGATCGGCGGGGAGCCCGTCGGCCCGGCCGACGTGCTGCACGCGCCAGTCGGGCTCGTGCGAGAGCTGGTCGGCCAGCTCCGCGATGATCTGGATGAGGTCGGCGAGCTCCTTCGAGTCGCGCTTTCGGAGATTGTCGGTCGACAGCAGATAGAGCGAGACGACCCGCACCCCGATCGCGTCGCACCATTCGAGGAACTCGAGCATCTTCGCGGCGCCCGCGCGGTGGCCGTGAGCGGCCGAGTCGTACCCGAGCTGACGCGCCCACCGACGGTTGCCGTCGATCATCATCGCGATGTGCCCGGGAACGGCATCGGGCGGGATCTGACGGCGAAGGCGGTTGATGTAGAGCCGGTAGAGGGGTCCCCTGCCCTCGTTCGACGCCTTCACACGCCTACCGTACCGCTGAGGCCGGGACTCGGCGGTCTCGGTGAAGGCGGGAAGTACGGTCGGGGGCATACGGACGGCCGTACGCTGGGGACATGGCTCGTCCGTCAAAAGTCCCCCCGACGCTCGACGCCGGCGCGGAGATGCCCCACATCCCCCTCGTCGACGAGGCCGCCAGCGCGCCCGCCGACATCAAGCCGTCGTGGCGCGGCTGGATCCACGCCGCGACGTTCCCCGTCGCGATCATCGCCGGCATCGTCCTCATCGCGCTCGCGCAGGGTGCTCCGGCGAAGTGGTCGTCCGCCGTCTTCATGGCCACGTCGCTCATGCTCTTCGGCAACTCGGCGCTGTATCACCGCTTCAACTGGAAGCCGAAGACGAGGGCCATCCTCAAGCGGATCGACCACGCCAACATCCTGCTGCTCATCGCCGGCACCTACACGCCGATCGCGGTGCTCGCCCTGCCGACGTCGCAGGCGGTCCTGCTGCTCTCGCTCGTGTGGAGCGGTGCGATCCTCGGCATCCTCTTCCGCGTCTTCTGGATCGACGCGCCCCGCTGGCTCTACGTCGCGCTCTACCTCGTGCTCGGATGGGCGGCCGTCATGTACGTCGTGCCCCTCTCGCAGGCGAACGCGACCATGATGGTGCTCGTCGCGGTGGGCGGCATCCTCTACACCCTCGGCGCCATCGTCTACGCGATGAAGCGGCCGAACCCGTGGCCCGGGCACTTCGGCTTCCACGAGATCTTCCACGTGTTCACCGTGCTGGCGTTCCTCTGCCACTGGACGGCGTGCCTCATCATCGCGATGAACCCCGTCTACCACGCGGGCTGAGCAGGTCCGGGTCGCGAAGCGAGATCCGGCCGGCGCTGCGGGTCGACGCGGGCCGCGTCATCCGACGTTTGACGAGCCGGCTAGCGCTGGGGGTCGATGTCCTCGTCGTCGGTCTCGGTGGCACGCGTCGCGTCGTCGGCCTGACGAGCTGCGAGCTCTTCGGCGTCGAGCTGCTCGTCGACCTCCGAACGGATGCGGGCGCGGCGGATGCGGCGCATCATGTCCATGATCAGGAGCACGACCGCGAGCGCGAGGAACGCGATCGCGACGAAGCCCCACGGACCCGGCGTCACGAGGTCGGGGCTCGGACCCGGCGTGGGCGTCGGAGTCGCGGTCGCTGCCGCCTCGACGAGTGCGGCGAACGTTCGGTGCATGGGTCCTCGTTCCGCGGAGCGCTTAGCCTGGAGTCTCCAGCCTAATTCGCCCGACAGGACACCCATGACGACCCAGCAGATGCTCGACGAACGCTACGGGCGCACGCGCCGCGGCGCGACGCGCTGGATCGTGATCGCCGCCGCCGTCGTCGGCGCCGTGGCGGTCGGCCTGTTCGCGTGGCTCACGGTGTCCAACTCGATCAACTCCGTCGACGTCGACACGACCGGGTTCCAGGTGGTCGACGAGCGCACCGTGACCATCGAGTTCCAGGTGTCGGCACCCGCCGGCGCCTCGATCGCGTGCACGCTGGAAGCGCAGGATGCCGAGCACGGCGTGGTGGGATGGAAGGTCGTCGAGATCCCGGCCGCCGAGACGCATGCCCGCGCCTTCCGCGAGACGATTCCGACCGTCGCCGAGGCGACGACAGGTTTTGTCAACTCCTGCCGCGTGTCGTAGTCTGACGGTCACTTCGATAAGACGCCCTGGCCGAGCCGGGGCGTCTCGGCTTATCCCCCTCTCTGAAGGAGAACGACGTGTCCAGCGACGCTCCCGTCACGTTCCTCACGCAGGACGCCTACGACCGGCTGCACGCCGAGCTCGAGCACCTCTCGACGACCGGGCGTGAGGAGATCGCCAAGCGCATCGAGGCCGCCCGCGAAGAGGGCGACCTCAAGGAGAACGGCGGCTACCACGCCGCGAAGGACGAGCAGGGCAAGCAGGAAGCGCGGATCCGCACCCTCCAGGCGCTCCTGAAGGACGCCAAGGTCGGCGAAGCCCCCGAGAGCACGGGCGTCGTGGAGCCCGGCACCGTCGTCACCGCGGTCGTCGCGGGCGGCGAAGAGGTCTTCCTCCTCGGCAACCGCGAGATCGCCGCGAACTCGACCCTCGACGTGTACAGCGAGGCCTCGCCGCTCGGCGAGGCGATCCTGGGCCTCAAGGAGGGCGAGAAGACCTCCTACAAGGCGCCGAACGGCCGCGACATCTCCGTCGAGGTCGTCAAGGTCGAGACCTACGCCGGACAGTAGCCCACCCGCCTACGGGGAGGTCAGTCGGGGACGACGTTCGGCGCGTAGCCGGCATCGGCGAGCGTCTGGATGACGTGCGCGCGGTGCTCCTGCCCGCGGGTCTCGACGCTCAGCTGCAGGATGACCTCGCTGATCTGCAGACCCTGGCCGTGCCGCGTGTGCAGCACTTCGATGACGTTGGCGCCGGCCTGCGCGAGGAGCTCCGAGACGCGGGCGAGCTGACCTGGCCGGTCGGGCAGCGGGATCTGCAGGGTCATGTAGCGACCGGATGCCGAGAGCCCATGTGAGACGACGCGCTGCAGCAGCAGGGGGTCGATGTTCCCGCCCGACAGGATCGACACGGTGGGGCCCGTGCCCGTCACCTTGCCGGCGAGGATCGCTGCGACGCCGACCGCGCCGGCGGGCTCCACGACCTGCTTCGCGCGCTCGAGGAGCACGAGGAGCGCGCGGGCGATGTCGTCGTCGGTGACCGTCACGACCTCGTCGACGAGCTCCTTGATGAGCGCGAAGGGCGTGTCGCCCGGGCGCGCGACCGCGATGCCGTCGGCGATCGTGGGGCGCGTGTGCACCTCGACGGGGTGGCCGAGCTCGAGCGAGGTCGGGTAGGCGGCCGAGTTCTCGGCCTGCACGCCGATGACGCGCACCGTGCGACCGTCCACCGCCGCGCGGGCCTTGACCGCGGCGGCGACTCCGGCCGCGAGGCCGCCACCGCCGATGCCCACGAGCACCGTCTCGACCTCGGGGAAGTCTTCGTACAGCTCGAGGCCGAGGGTGCCCTGCCCCACGATGATGTCGCGGTGGTCGAAGGGGTGGATGAGCACGGCTCCGGTGCGCTCGGCGAACTCGGCCGCGAGCCGCAGCGGCGTCTCGACCGTGGCCCCTTCGAGGATGACGTCGGCCCCGTAGCCGCGCGTCGCGAGGAGTTTCGGCACCGGAACGCCGAGCGGCATGAAGATCGTGGCCTTGATGCCGAGGGACTGGGCCGCCAGGGCGACCCCCTGGGCGTGATTGCCGGCGGATGCCGCGACCACGCCCCGCGCGCGCTCCTCGGCCGTGAGGCGCGAGAGGCGGTACGCGGCGCCGCGGATCTTGAACGACCCCGTGCGCTGCAGATTCTCGAGCTTGAGGTGGACCGGCACGCCGAGGAGGTCGGTGAGGTGCAGCGACTCGTCGAGCGGCGTGTGGGTGATGACGCCGGCGAGGGTGGCCGCGGCATCCTGGAACTCTGCCAGCGTCGGGACGATGGGGGTCTCGCTCACACGGGGGTCCTTCTGGTTGTGCTGCTCGATCGAGCTCGACGGGTCAGGCGAGCTCGAGTGCTCGGGGAAGCTCGAGTGCTCGGGCACGCTCGAGTGCTCGGGCACGCTCGGCTGCTCGGGCGCGCTCGGCTGCTCGGGCACGCTCGGCTGCTCGGGTGCGGCGACCTCGACGACGGGGCGGGTCATGCGCCGGTCTTAGCGGGTCGGGGCCGACGCCGGGGCCGGGGCACAGTGCTCCAGATGAGGTCGCCGTGCGGGACCTTCCCCGTCTCCCACGCGCGGTCGCTGAGGTAGACGGCGACGACATTGACGAAAGCGGCGATCGGCACGGCGAAGAGGGCGCCGGGGATGCCGGCGATCATGGCGCCGCCCGCGACGACCAACACGACGGCCAGCGGGTGCACCTTGACGGCCGATCCCATGAGGAGCGGCTGCAGGACGTGGCCTTCGAGCTGCTGGACGCCCAGGACGACGATGAGCATCCACAGCGCGATCCATGGCCCGTTGTAGACGAGGGCGAGGAACACCGCGACGGCGCCCGTCACGACGGCGCCGACGATCGGCACGAACGAACCGAGGAAGACGAGCACGGCCACCGGGATGGCGAGCGGCACTCCGAGGAGGAAGGCACCCAGACCGATGCCGACGGCGTCGATCGTCGCGACGAGCAACTGCGTGCGTGCGTAGTTGACCACCGTGACCCAGCCGGCGCGGCCCGCGCCGTCGACGGCGGCGCGAGACCGCTTGGGGAACAGGCGCGTCGTCCAGCGCCAGATGCCGGCGCCGTCGGCGAGGAGGCACAGCAGGATGAAGATCGACAGGAGCGCGCCGGTCGCCACATGCCCGACGGTGGTTCCGAGCGCCAGCGCGCCCGACCACAGGGTTTCGGCCTGCTGCTGGATGAAGGTCCACGACTGGCTGAGCAGGTCGTCGATCTGCTGCGCCGTCAGGTGCAGCGGGCCGTCGATGAGGTACTGGCGCAGCGAGTCCACGGCGCCGACGGTGCGCTCCTGCACGCTGGCCCACTGGCGGGTGATCTGCCACACCGCGAGCCACACCAGGCCCGCCACGACGGCGACCGCGCCCAGGGCCGCGATGACGATCGCGAGCCACTTGGGGAGACGGTGTCGCAGCATCCAGGTGAATGCGGGCCACAGGAGCGCGGTGATCAGGATCGAGATCAGGAGCGGGATGACGAGGAGCTTCAACTGGATGACGAGCCAGATGATGATGCCCGCGGCAGCCGCGATCACGATGATGCGCCAGGCATACGCCGCCGTCAGGCGCAGGCCGTGCGGGATCTGGGGCGCGAGGTCGCTGGAGACGATCCGCGTGCGGTCGCGGACCGCGTCGAACAGCGAACCACGGGGCTTGTCGTCGGGGCCGCTCATCCGCCCAGTCTAGAACCGCGAGCGAGCGCGCCCCGGCATGCGACCGCGCTCCGCACACGACGGACCGCTGTCGGGAGCTCTCATTAGGCTGGCGGGGTGAAGGAGACCCTGAGCATCGCAGAAGCGCGGCGCATCGCGCTCGCGGCGCAGGGGTTCTCGAGAGAGCGCCCGGCGGCGGCCGCCACGCGTCAGCTGAATCTCGCGATCCAGCGCATGCAGACGCTGCAGATCGACTCGGTCAACGTCTTCGCGCGCTCGCACTACATGCCGCTCTTCTCGCGCCTCGGCGCCTACGACACGACGGCGCTCGATCGTCTCCTCTTCGCCCGTCGCGCCCCCTACGTGGAGTACTGGGCCCACGTCGCCGCGTTCATCCCCGCGTCGGACTGGAGCCTCTTCCGCTTCCGCATGGACCAGATGCGCGCCAAGTACGGCACGAAGCCCGACGGCTGGTTCGCCGGCCACCGAGAGATCGTCGACTGGGTGCGCGCCGAGCTCGCCGAGCGCGGACCCCTTCGCCCCGCGCAGATCGAGCACGACGCGAAGACGGCGCGACGGGGTCCGTGGTGGGACTGGGACGTCGTCAAGCACGCCCTCGAGTACCTGTGGCTCTTCGGCGAGGTGGCGATCGCGGGCCGACGCGGTTTCGAGAGGCGCTATGGGCTCGCGGCGGACGTCATCCCCGCCGACGTCCTCGACAGTCCGGTGCCCCGCGACGAGGCCGTGCGTGAGCTCGTGCGACGCGCCGCGCAGGCCTACGGCGTCGCCACCGCCGCCGACCTCGCCGACTACTGGCGCATCGCCGACCGGCCCGCGATCCTCGCGGCCGCGCGCGACCTCGTCGACGCCGGCGAGCTCGCGCCGGTCACGGTGAGGGAGTGGACGACGAACGGCCGCCCCACTCCGGCTTGGGTTCACACCGCCGCCACGCTCCCCCGCCGCGTCGACGCCGCCGCGATCCTGACGCCGTTCGATCCGCTCGTGTGGTTCCGCGACCGCGCCGAGCGCCTCTTCGACTTCGAATACCGCATCGAGATCTACACGCCCGCACACAGACGCCGGTTCGGCTACTACTCGCTGCCGGTCCTCGTCGGCGACACGATCGTCGGCCGCGTCGACCTCAAGGCCGACCGCGCGTCGTCGACGCTCCTCGTGCAGTCCGCCTGGTGGGAGCCCGGGAAGGGGACGGATGCCGCGGCCCGCCTCGCCGACGAACTGCGACTGGCCGCGCAATGGCAGCAGCTCGAGACCATCTCGATCTCGAGGTGGGGCGACGCGACCGACGATCTCGTCCGCGCGCTGCCCGAGGCGCTCCGCCACGACCTGAAGCGCGGCGAGCCCGTCGAGCTCGCGGCGGACGAACCCGGCGAGCCAGCCAAGTCCGGAGAGCTCGAGCCCGGCTCGGGTGAGTCTCGTGACCCCGGCCTGGGTGAGCCCGGTGAGCCCGGCGCGAGCCAGCCCGGTGGGTCCAGAGGGCCCGGTGTCCCCGGCGCGAGTGAGCCCGGTGAGCCGCGCGAGCCGCGCGAGCCCGCGTTGCGGGAGCCCCACGAGCTCGTGACGGAGCCGGCGTGAAGCGGGGCGCGGTCGTCGGCATCGTGATCGCGGCCGTCGCCGCGGTGATCCTGGGCGTCGGCGCGTGGTGGTTCCTGGCACAGCCCCAGGGCCCCGAGGCGACGGCCCGGTCGTATCTCGACGCGCTGGCCGCCGGCGACGGCGAGAAGGCGCTCGCGCTCCTCGCCGAACCCCCCTCCGACGACATCGACCGCGCCGAGGTTCTCGACGAGGCTCAGGGTCTCGTCACCGACGTCGCCGTGACGAAGGTCGAGACCGTGCACGGCGAGGACACGGGCACGGGCACGGGGAGTACGCGCGCGGGCGCAGACACAGGCACTGAGAGCACCGCCGTGAAGGGCGCGGCGCGTGTCGACGTGACGTACTCCCTGGACGGAACGAAGCACAAGGCCACCCTCACGCTCGTCGACACGGGCGACGGATGGCGCGTCGGCGCCGACGGGCTGGGCGCCGTGAGCCCGCGCACGACGCTGGGCGCTCACGTGCTGGTCGGAGGAGCCTACGTGCCGGCCGAGACCGAGACTCTGTTCCTCCCGGCGGTGTATGCCGTCCAGGCGGCTCCGATCAACATCCTCTCGGGGACGACGACAGCCGCCGTGACGGCCGGCGGATCCGCCGAGGCCTCGGTCGAGGCATCCGTCTCCCCGGCCGCCGTCATGGAGGCGCAGGAAGAGCTCGACCTCTACGCGCAGCGCTGCGCGGCACCGGCGGAGGCGGTGCCCGCGAAGTGCGGGATCCGCGTGCCGTGGGCGGCCGATCTCGCGACGCTGACCTCGATCGCGTTCCGGGTCGAGCAGACGCCCCAGATCACGCTCAGCCCCGATCTGACCACGTTCGCCGCGACCAGCGGTGTCATCGTGGCGACCGCCACCGGCACGACGCGAGACGGCGCCGAGGCGGCGTTCACGTATCGCGCCGACGACTGGGCGCTCCGCGGGACGGTCTCGCTCACGCGCGATGGGATGCAGCTCGCCGTGGACTGACGGTGCGGGACGTTGCGGGACACAGCGGCCCGGCCGGGCTACGTCGGCTGAGCGTCCTCGTCCGCGGACTCGAAACCGGGGATTCTCGTCCAGCCCGGGGAAGATCTGCCTTGCCTCGACGCGGATCCCCTGTCTCGCCGTCGAGCCAGGGTCCGCACCGCCCGCCGGGTCGACGGCGGGGGACCGGATCGCCACGGCGGCGAGCAGGCGCTGGATGAATGGGCGCGAGAAGCGCTTGGCGTCGGAGTCCATGCCGAATCCGTTGCGGTGGTGCCGCCACTGGTCGGGATGCTCCGGGGCCCGCTCAGACCCCGACGACCTCGAGCCACAGCCAGCGCGCGAGATCGCGGATCGCGGTGCCGAGTGCCAGACGGCGTCCGAGTGAGGGGGCTCAGACCCCGACGACCTCGAGCCCCAGCCAGCGCGCGAGATCGCGGATCGCGGTGCCGAGTGCCAGACGGCGTCCGAGTGAGGGGGCTCAGACCCCGACGACCTCGAGCCCCAGCCAGCGCGCGAGATCGCGGATCGCGGTGCCGAGTGCCAGACGGCGTCCGAGTGAGGGGGCTCAGACCCCGACGACCTCGAGCCCCAGCCAGCGCGCGAGGTCTTGGATCTCGGCGTCGACGGCCGTCTCGACCTCGCCCGTGAAGGGCTCGTCCTGGTGGATCGCGTGCACACGCAGGACCCCGGCCTTGCGGTCGGCCTTGGCATCGAGCTTGCCGACGAAGCGGTCGCCGTGCAGGATCGGCAGCGCGAAGTAGCCCCAGCGACGCTTGGCCGCCGGCTTGTACATCTCGAGGATGTACTCGAAGCCGAACAGATCGCGGAGCCGATCGCGATCGAAGACGAGCCGGTCGAACGGCGAGAGCAGGGCCGTGCGCGGCTGGAACGCCTCGGCCGCCGCGAGAGCGCCGGGGTCGAGCCGCCACTCGCCGTCGACACCCGCGACCTCGGCCGTCTCGCCCACCGTCCCGACGTCGAGGGGCTCGAAGGGCTGGCTGACGCCCTTCGCGCGCGCGAGACCGAGCGACCCGAGCCGGCGCTCCGCGCGTTCGCGCGCGGCATCCTCAGGACTCAGCTCGAGAAGGTCGGTCGGATAGACGCGCTCGGCGAGGTCGAACAGGCGGCCCTTCGCGTCGCGGCCGCTGATCGCGACATCGCCCCGCGCGGCGAGGATCTCGAGCATCTGCATCGTGTTGCGGTCGTTCGTCCAGCCCGACGAACGCCACGAGACCTGCGCCGTGTCGGGGATGTCGGCCGGCCGGAGCGGCCCGTCCGCCCGCAGGCGGTCGAGCACCTCGCGACGGAAGACGTCGTTGGCCGCGAGCCAGTCGCGCGCCTCCCGCGACTGCGGCCGCTCGCGCATGACCGGACGTATGAGCGGCAGGTCGGTCATGGGGCGGTAGAAGCCGCCCCATTCGAAGACGGCGCGATCCTCCTCGACGAGGCGGCGGAGATCCGCCGGCTGATACGGCCAGCCGAGCCGGCTCCACAGGATGTGATCGGCGCTCGGCGCGATCGCGGCCGTCGGCTCGATGTTCACGATCGTGAGTCCGTCGATCGTCTCGACGATGTCGGCGGGCCGCTCCGCCGAGAGCAGCTGAGCCTGCACGGCGATCCGCCGTGCCGCCTCGCGGGAGAGCCGTCGCACCATCAGGCGACGCTATCGCGCAGCGGCGACATCCGTCAGCTGGATCTCCCGGCGGCCCGCGGGATCAGAACTGCCCGCCCATCGTGTGCAGACGCTCGATACGGTCGGGCAGCGGCGGGTGCGTGGAGAACAGGCGCTCGATCGCGTTGGGGCGCAGCGGGTCGGCGATCCACAGGTGCGCCATCGACGTGTTCGGTCTGCGCAGCGGCTGCGCATGCTCCTGCAGCTTGCCCAGCGCGGAGGCGAGCCCGTCGGCGTCGCGGGTCGTCATCGCGCTCGTCGCATCGGCGAGGTACTCGCGCTGGCGCGAGATGGCCGCCTGCACCGCCCCGGCGAGGAGCGGCGCGACGAGGGCGGCCACGATGCCAAAGAGCAGGAAGATCAGCTGCCCCTGGGCGTTGCCGCCGCGACGGCCACCCCCAAAGAACGCGACGCGCAGGAGCACGTCGGCGATGATGCCCACCGCCACGACGAGCCCGAACACGATGAGCGAGACGCGGATGTCGTAGTTGCGGATGTGGCCGAGCTCGTGCCCGAGCACGCCCTCGAGCTCCCGGTCCGTCATGATCTCGAAGAGACCCGTCGTGACGGTGATCGAGGCCTCTTCCGGCTTGCGGCCGGTCGCGAAAGCGTTGGGGGCGGGGTCTTCGACGACGTAGAGCGTCGGCATGGGCGTGCCCGTCGTGATGCAGAGGTTCTCGACGAGGCGGTAGTACCGCGGCGCGTCGGCCTTCGTTACCGGCACGGCGCCCGCCATCGCGATCGCCTCACGGTCGGCGAAGAAGTACTGGAACGTCGCGTACCCTGCGGCGAAGAGCACGATGAACGCCGTCACCCACCAGTTGTTGCCCATGAGCCAGCCCGCGAGAAGCCCCACGCCCGCGAGCAACAGGATGAACGCGGTGAGGATGAACCACGTGTTGCGCTTGTTGCGCGCGATGGCCGAGTACACGGCTCAGCCCGCGGAGATCAGAACTGCACGCGCGGGGGTTCCGAGATCGCGGCGCCGTCGACGACCTCGAAGAACTCGCGCTCGTGGAACCCGAGATTGCGGGCGAAGAGGTTGTTCGGGAACACCTTGATCTTCGTGTTCAGCTCGCGCACGCCGCCGTTGTAGAACCGGCGCGACGCCTGGATCTTGTCTTCGGTGTCGACGATCGACTGCTGGAGCTGCAGGAAGTTCTGGCTCGCCTGCAGCTGTGGATACGCCTCGGCGACCGCGAACAGCGACTTCAGCGCCTGCTGCATGTGCCCCTCGGCGACGCCCGCCTCGGCGGGCCCCCCGGCCGACAGCGTCTCGGCACGCGCGCGTGTCACGTTCTCGAAGACCGCTTTCTCGTGCGCGGCATACCCCTTCACCGCCTCGATGAGGTTCGGCAGCAAGTCGGCACGCCGCTTGAGCTGCACGGTGATGTCGCTCCACGCCTCGTCGACACGCACGTTCAACTGCACGAGCGAGTTGTACGTCGCCCACAGATAGATGCCGACGATCACGATCAGCCCGACCACGATCAGGACAGGGATCAGCCACTCCCACATATGCCACATCCTAGCGATCCCGACCGCCCCTGATCAGTACGCGAAACCGACTCTCAGCCCTTACCCACCGACGGCGGCGCGCGAATGGGCGGAGTCAGGCGGTCAGTCGGCCGCTCAGCACCCGCGAGACGCCCCGTGGCGCCCTCTCCCGCTACTCGCCGAGGACGCGCGCTAGGTATCCGTTCTGGAAGATCCGGTCGGGATCCAGACGATCGCGGACGGCCAGGAAGTCGTCGAAGCGCGGGTAGCGCGCCCGCAGGATCGAGGAATCCAGAGTGTGCATCTTCCCCCAGTGCGGACGCCCGCCGAAGTCGAGCATGATCTGCTCGACGGCCTCGAAGTACTCCGCCGGGTCTTCACGCCAGTAGCGGTGCACCGCGATGTACCCCGAGGCGCGGCCGTGCGCGGTCGAGAGCCACAGGTCATCGGATGCCGCGAACCGCACCTCGACGGGGAACGAGATCTTCCAGCCCCGCTCGTCGATGAGCGCGCGCAGGGCCTCGAACGCGGGCCGGACATTCTCGGCGGGAAGGGCGTACTCCATCTCGCGGAACCGCACATCGCGGTTCTGCGTGAAGACGCCGGTCGAGGCATCCGTGTACTCCCGATTGCCCGTGAGCCTGACCGCAAGGCGACTGAACGGGGGCACGATCGCGGGGACGGCGGTCGCGGTCGCGCACACCAGCCGGTACACGCCGTTGGAGAGCAGCTCCTCGTCGACCCACCTGCCCATGCGAGGGAGCGGATGCCTCGGCGCGTCGCCCGGGAGCCGGGTGTTGGTCTTCGTGAGCGCGACGTCGGTGTGCGGAAACCAGTAGAACTCGAAGTGATCGGCTTCGGCCCGCTCGTCGAGCGAGGCGAGCACATCGTCGAGCGGCTCAGGACGTTCGACGGCGTGCAGGACGAAGGCCGGCACGCATTGCACCGTCACGTCGACGAGCACTCCGAGGGCGCCGAGCCCCGGCGCGACGGCGGGCAGCAACTCGGCATTGTGCGTCTCGTCGACGGTCAGCAGCTCACCGGAGCCCGTCACGAGCGTCGCCGCGACGATCTGCGTCGCGAGGCCGCCGAAGCGCGCGCCGGTGCCGTGGGTGCCGGTCGAGATCGCGCCCGAGATCGACTGGCGATCGATGTCGCCGAGGTTCTGCATCGCAAGGCCGTACGGCGCCAGGAGCTTCGGGATCTGGTGCAGCCGCGTGCCGGCGTAGAGCCGCACGCGCCGGCGCTCGCGATCGACGTCGATGAGGCCGGTGAGGTCGTCGAGCTCCATCAGCACGTCGGTGGCCACCGCGATGCCGCTGAAGCTGTGGCCGGCGCCGATCGGCTTGACCGTCATGCCGTTGCGCTTGGTCGCCTCGATCGATCGCTGCACCGCCTCGACGGACGCCGGACGCTCGACCCGCAACGGGCGCGCGCGCTCGGAGCGGCCCCAGTTCTGCCACATGCCTCCCGGACGCGTCACAGGAACACCACGACTTCACCGAGGACTCCGCCACCCATGCCACGTGCCCCATCCGACCAGCACTTCACAGGAACACCGCGACTTCACCGAGGACTCCGCCACCCATGCCACGTGCTCCGCCAGACCACGACCTCACAGGAACACCTTCCCTTCGCCTCGGTACGTCTTCACCGCGCCCACCCGGCGATCGCCGTCGACCAGCTGGAACTCAGCGACGCGCTCGCTGAGCTCGCCGCTCTTGGCGTGCCGGAACCACACGCGGTCGCCGACGCGCAACCCGCGCGCCGCCTCTCCCCGCAACGGGGTCTGCACTTCGCCCGAGCCTTCGCGCGGCATCGTGGTGAGACCCTGCGGCCAGACCGGGGCCGGCTGACGCGACGCCAGCGGCGGGCCCGACGCGATCCATCCGCCGCCCAGGACGGTTGCGATGTCGGCCGCCGGCTTGCGCACCACCTCGAGCGCGAACGCCGCGGCCGGGGCCGGGTGGAACGCCCGGTAGCCGTCGAAGAGGTGGCCCGCGAGGAGGCCGCTCCCGGCGGTGATCTCGGTGACGGAGCGATCGGATGCCGTGAGCTCGAGCGATCCGGTTCCACCGCCGTTGACGAACTCGAGCGGCGCGATGCGCTCGACCGCCTCGACGATGGCGCCTCGACGCTCGAGGAGCTCGTGGCCGGACCGGCGTTGCATCCAGCGGATCACGGCATCCCCCGATCCCGTCGCGTCGCCCTGCCCGGCGATCTGAGCCTCGTACATCATGAGGCCGACGAGACGGAAACCGGGACGATCGGCGATGAGCCGCGCGAGGTTCGCCACTTCGCCGGGCTCGTGGACGGGCGACCGGTACACGCCGATATGGCCGAGGCCGGGAGCGCGCCACGACGCGTCGGCGTCGATCGCGAGGCGAATGGTCGCACGGCGCGCTGGCGGCACGACGGCGTCGACGAGATCGAGCTGAGCGATGTCGTCGACCATGAGCGTCACGCGGGCTGCCGCGGCCTCGTCGCCCGCGAGGCGCGTGAGAGCCGCCCGGTCGGCGGTCGGATAGCCGAGGACGACGTCGTCGTGCGTTTCGGCGAGCCACAGGGCTTCGGGGAGCGTGAAGGCGAGGATGCCGCGGTACCCCGGCAGGGCGAGGGTCGCGTCGATCACTTCGCGGACGCGCACCGACTTGCTCGCCACCCGGATCGGCACGCCGCCGGCGCGCACGAGCATGTCGAGGGCGTTGTAGCGCAGGGCGGGCACGCTCAGCGCCGCCACGGGACCGGAGACATCCGCGACGGCGGCGGTCATTGCGCGCCAGTGGGCGGCGGGGTCTGACCAGGTCTGCGATTCGGCGGTTGCGGGTTGTGCCAGCAGGGCGAGGGTCATCGGGGTCGTCCTCTCGCGCACCGTCCTCGGTGCGCATCCCAATAGCCTAAAGCCCGCCGAACGGCGCCCTGAACGGAGGGTGAGGCCTTGCGGGGCGCGCATCACCCCTCCGCGGGTGAAACGCGTGCCACGTTCGGTGGCACGGGATCCCACGTACCCCCGATGGGACTCGAACCCATACTGGAGCGGGTTTAAGCCGCCTGCCTCTGCCGATTGGGCTACGGGGGCCGGTGCACGGATGCCTCGGAACTCGTCGCTCAGACTATCGCCGCCGCGGCGGCCGCCGATCCGCGAGACCCCCGGCCGATGGTCCACGCGACGAGCCGGGCGATCCGCCCCGCAGAACAGGCGAACCCCGCCGGAGCCGGGTCCAGCGGGGTTCGTCGATCCTGAGGTCAGCGCGACGCGGCGACCTTCTCGGGCGTCTCGGTGGCCGAGGTCGGAGCCGTGGCGGGCGCCGCCTCGACGGGGGCCGGCTGCGCGGGACGCGGACGGGCCGCGAACTCCTCGAAGACGTAGCGCGGGTTCTGCACGGTCTGCAGGTTGACGATGTCGCGGCCGAGCCAGAAGTTGTTCCACCAGCCCCACACGACGCGGAACTTGCGCTCCCAGGACGGCATGGCGAGGCCGTGGTAGCCGCGGTGGGCGAGCCAGGCGATCCAGCCCTTGAGGGCGATGTTGCCGGACTGGAAGACGCCGACCCAGAGGCCCAGGCCCGCGACCGCACCGAGGTTCTTGTGGTAGTACTCGCGGGGCAGCTCGCCGCGGAGATCCGCGACGATGTTCTTCGCGAGGAGCTTGGCCTGACGCACGGCGTGCTGCGCGTTGGGGACGCAGAAGCCTCCGACGCCGCCACCCGAGAGGTCGGGCACCGCGGCCACGTCGCCCGCCGCCCACGCGCCCTGCACGATCTCGTCGTCGCTGCCGACGCGGAGATCCGCCCGCGTGCGGATGCGACCGCGCTCCTCCACCGGAAGGTCGCCGCCGCGCACGACGGTCGGGTTGGCCATGACGCCGGCCGTCCAGATGATGAGGTCGCTCGGGAACACCTCGCCCGTGGAAAGCTCGACGTTGCCGCCGATGGCGCCGGTGACCTGCGTGTCGAGGTGCACGTAGGCGCCGCGCTGCGCGAGGTTCTTCAGCACCCACTCGCTCGTCTTGAGCGAGACCTCGGGCATGATGCGGCCCATCGCCTCGATGAGGTGGAAATGCGTGTCGTCGAACGTGATCTCGGGGTAGTCGCTGACGAGCGACGAGGCGAGCGAGCGGAGCTCGGCGAAAACCTCGATGCCGGCGAAGCCGCCGCCGACGACGATGACCGTCAGGAGGCGATCGCGCTCGGGGCCGGGGGGAAGCGTCGCGGCGCGGTCGAAGTTCGACATGAGGCGGTCGCGGATGGCGACGGCCTCTTCGATCGTCTTCAGGCCGATGGCGTTGTCGGCGATGCCCGGAATCGGGAAGGTGCGCGACACGGCGCCCGCGGTCACGACGATGTGGTCGTACTCGAGCTCGTAGGGCTCGACCATCTCGGGCGTGATCGTCGCGGTCTTGGCCGCGTGATTGATGCCGGTGACCTTGGCGGCGACGATCTTCGTGCGCTTCAGGTGACGGCGCAGGGAGACCACCGAGTGACGCGCCTCGATCGAGCCGGCCGCGACCTCGGGGAGGAACGGCTGGTACGTCATGTAGGGAAGCGGGTCGACGATCGTGACCTCGGCCTCGCCCTTGCGGAGGTGCTTTTCGAGCTTCCACGCGGTGTAGAAGCCGGCATAGCCACCACCGACGATGAGGATCCTGGGCACAGTGTTTTTCGCGGTGCTAGACACGGTGAGATGAACTCCTCGCAGTTCAACGGCTCGACGTGCGGGGATCGCGCGCCATACGGATGCGTCGGACAGCAGCGGTGACGCCGAGCGCCACCAGTATAGCGGCGATAGTGGCGGCCCCGAGCGGAAGCGACCCGTACAGGAGCGTGTTCGCCGACGGGAGAAGGGGGGACCCGGGACGGGTGGGCACATCGGCCTGCGGAAGCGGATCGACCGTGACCGGCGTCGACGTGGGCTGCGGCACCGGTCCCGCGGCGGCGCGCCGGTAGAGCCGGATCCAGTCCTCGAGACTTCCCATGGGGTTCGCACTGACGGCGGGGACGGATGCCGAGACCGCCGCTGCCGCGTCGACGAGGCCGTAGCCGTACAGCGGGTCGGGAAGCGCCTTCTCGGCGGCCGCGGGCCGCGCCGTCTTGATGATGCGGTTGATGACGTTCGCCGCGTCGAGGTCGGGGTGCGCCGAGCGCACGAGCGCCGCGATGCCCGCCACGATGGGCGCGGCGCCGCTCGTGCCGTTCCAGAGCACGAGGCTGCCGTCGGCCGAGACGCCGACGAGGTCTTCGCTGGGCGCTGACACGCCGATCGTGATGCCCTGCGTCGAGGCCTCGACGCTCGCACGGCCCTGGGGGTCGACGCCGGCGACCGTCAGGACGCCGGGGATGGTGGCGGGGGCCCCGACCCGCGTCGTGCCGCTCCCCCGGTTGCCGGCGGCGACGACGACGACGACGTCGTGCTGGAAGGCGTAGAGGAAGGCGTCGTCCCAGCTCTCGTCCCAGTCGGGGGTGTTTGTCGTGAGCGAGAGGTTGATGACGTCGGCGCCGTTGTCGACGGCCCAGCGCATCGCCTCGGCGATCTGCTGCGAGAACGGCACCTGGGCGCCCGAGCCGAAGCCCACTGAGACCGAGAGCAGCTGCGCCTCCGGCGCGACGCCGATCATGCCCGCATCGGGCCCCGTGCCGCGCGCCGCGGCGAGGGAGGCCACCCAGCTGCCGTGGTTCGCGTCGACGGCTCCGACCGGCGTGCGACCGTCGGAAGTGCCCTGGCCCGAGACATCCGTCCCGCCTGCGACCGCCCCGTCGAACTCGACCGGTCCTTTGCCGATGCCGGTGTCGATGATCGCGATCTTGACGCCCGCGCCGCGCGTCGTCGTCCACGCGGAACGGATGCCGTAGTCGTCGAGCCAATACTCCGCCGAGCGCACCGGATCAGGAGCCGTCGCGGACGGCCGCGATTCGTCGGCGACCGGGGCGGAGTGCTCGGCGGCGAGCGCGCGGGCCGGAGCGACCGCGGCGGCAGGGGCGGCGGCGAGCGCCGGGGCCGGAGCGAGCGCTGAGGCGGGGGCGGGGGCTGGGGCGAGCGCACCGCCGGCGAGAGTCAGGAGCAGCGTCAACACGGCGGAGGCTGCCACGACGCGTCGCGGGCGCGACGGCGTCGTCCCCGCCTCGGGGACGACAGCGGCGTCGTGGACCCTCGTCACACCGCCGCTCCGGGCTCAGTGCAGACGCAGCGGGCGGGCGACCAGGTCGACATCGCGAGGGCACGGTCACCGATGGGGTTCACGCCCGGACCGGCCGCCAGGGCGTGGCCCGCGAGCGCGTGCAGGCACTTCACGCGTGTCGGCATGCCTCCCGCCGAGATGCCGGCGATCTCGGCGACCTCGCCGAACTGCGCGCGATCGCGCAGGTACGCCTCGTGCGCGGCGAGGTACGCCGCGGCGACCTCCTCGTCGGCGAGCTCCTCGGCGAGTCCCGGCATGGCGTGCTCGGCCTCGAGCGTCGACATCGCCGCCGTCGCGGCGGGATGCGTGAGGTAGTAGAACGTGGGGAACGGCGTGCCGTCGGGGAGCCGCGGCAAGGTCGCCACGACCGTCGGATTGCCGCAGACGCACCGCGCGGCGATGCCGACGACACCCCTCGCGGGTCGCCCCAGCTGTTCGCGGAGCACCGCCAGGTCGGCCTCGGTCACGGGCGGGAAGGGCGGCGTGCTCACCCCGAAAGGCTATCGCCGCACGCTGGGACGCGCCTGATCGGCCGACCGCGGCGTCGTCCGCGGCGTGCCCGACAACGGCCCGGGATGGGCCCGAGGCCGGCTCAGCCTCCGGCCGGCGTCTCCCCCGAGGGCTGGCCCGGAGTGCTTCCCTAGGTGTCGCCGGCCGTGTCGCCGGGCGTGTCACCGGCACTGTCGTCGGGCACGCCGATGGCTGGCGCGCGCACGGTCTGCGCGAGCCCCGCAGACGTGACCGAGCGGACGAGCTGCGCCATCCAGTCCGTCCGCGTCTGCTCGACGTGATCGGTCACGGGCTGCTGATCCTGCGGTAGCTGCGCAGCGGTGAGGTCGTTGTCGACGAGATACACGACCTCGCCGGGTTTGACGTAGTAGAGGCGCTCGCGCGCCTGCGTCGTGATGTACGCGGGATCGCGCCAGCGCTGGCGTTGCGCCTGGAGGTCGTCGACCTGCTCCTTGCTGACTTCGACGGATGCCGCGAGCGCCGCGATCTGCTGACGCTGATCCACGTACGTCCCGATCGTCGGCACGAGCACGAAGGCCGCCAGCACGACGAGTCCGAGCATGATGACCATGAAGCCCGACAGGCGGATGCCGCCGAGCCAGCCGCGGACGTCGACGTCGCGGCGCACGCGCGCCGGACGCCGGGGACGAGAAGGGGGAGCCGCCCCAGTGGTCACGGCTCCCCCTCTCGTCGGTGTGTCCTGCTCAGCCCTTGTAGCGCGGGAACGCTCCGCGACCCGCGAAGACCGCGGCGTCGCCGAGCTCTTCCTCGATGCGCAGAAGCTGATTGTATTTCGCGACGCGCTCGCTGCGGGCGGGCGCGCCGGTCTTGATCTGACCCGCGTTGACCGCGACGGCGAGGTCGGCGATCGTCGTGTCCTCGGTCTCGCCCGAGCGGTGCGAGAGCATCGAGCGGTAGCCGTTCTGCGTCGCCAGGGCGATCGCGTCGAGCGTCTCGGAGAGCGTGCCGATCTGGTTGACCTTGACCAGGAGCGCGTTGGCGACCTCGAGGTCGATGCCCTTCTGCAGGCGCACGGGGTTCGTGACGAAGAGGTCGTCGCCGACGAGCTGGACCTTCTTGCCGATCTTGTCCGTGAGGTCCTTCCAGGCGTCCCAGTCGTCCTCGGCGAGGGCGTCCTCGATCGTGACGATCGGGTAGTTCGCGACGAGGTCGGCGAAGTAGTCGGTGAGCTTGTCGGCCGACCAGGCCTGGCCTTCGACCGTGTACACGCCGTCCTTGAAGAACTCCGTCGCGGCGACGTCGAGGCCCACGGCGATGTCCTGCCCGGGGGTGAAGCCGGCCTTCTCGATCGCCTTCATGAGGAAGTCGAGGCCCTCGCGGTTGCTGGGGAGGTCGGGGGCGAACCCGCCCTCGTCGCCGAGTCCGGTCGCGAAGCCCGCGGCCTTCAGCTCGCCCTTGAGGACGTGGTAGACCTCGGTGCCCCACCGCAGCGACTCGGCGTAGGTGTCGGCGCCGATCGGCGCGAGGAAGTACTCCTGGAAGTCGATGCCGTTGTCGGCGTGCTCGCCGCCGTTGATGACGTTGAACAGCGGCACGGGCAGGACGTGCGCGTTGGGTCCGCCGAGGTAGCGGAAGAGCGGAAGGTCGGCCGAGTCGGCGGCGGCCTTCGCGACGGCGAGCGAGACGCCGAGGATGGCGTTGGCGCCCGTGCGCGACTTGTTCTCGGTGCCGTCGGTCTCGATGAGGATCTCGTCGACGATGCGCTGCTCGCTCGCCTCCACGCCCTCGATCGCCGGGCCGAGCTCGTCGATGACGGCCGCGACGGCCTTCAGGACGCCCTTGCCGCTGTAGCGCGACTTGTCGCCGTCGCGCAGCTCATAGGCCTCGAAGGCGCCGGTGGACGCACCCGAGGGGACAGCCGCACGCTGCACGGTTCCGTCGTCGAGGAGCACCTCCACTTCGACGGTGGGGTTGCCGCGCGAGTCGAGGATCTCGCGCGCGTTGACTGCCTCGATAAGTGCCACGGAGGACTCCTTGTTTCGTGGAGAGTGGGCTTGTGGATCAGGAGCGTCGTCGGTCCGCCCCCGAGTCTAGTGAGCACGGATGCCCCGGCCACAGGCATCCGTCATGAACAGCCGGTCTCGACACGACCACGGCGGGGCGACGGGATGCGCCGGGGATGACGCGGCGCTCGGCGTGTTCAGACCACCAGGGCGATGGCGACGCCGTCCCAGCCTTTCGCGTCGAGCGTCTGCAGCGCGGTCGCGTCGAAGCGCGGGTCGCGACCGAGGAGCTCGAGCCCGCGCTGCGTGCCGATGACCTGGGCCTCTTCGGTCGCGGGGTCGGCGACGCGCCCGCCACGGCCGACGTTGTCGACGACGACGACGGTTCCGGGATGCCCCAGCTTGGCCGCCCAATCGAGGTAGATCGTGTTCGACTCCTTGTCGGCGTCGATGAAGACCATGTCGAAGGACTCGTCTCCCGCGAGCGTGGGGAGGACGTCGGCGGCGCGCCCGATCTTCACCTCGACCTTGTCGCCGACGCCCGCGCGAGCGAGGTTCGCCCGCGCGATCTCGGCGTTGCGCGGCTCGGCCTCGATCGTCACGACGTGGCCGTCGTCCGGGATCGCACGGGCCATCCAGATCGTCGAGTAGGCGCCCAGCGTGCCGATCTCGAGGATCCGGCGGGCACCCGACATCCGGGCGAGGAGGTGCAGGAGCTTGCCGTTGACGGGCGCGACCTCGATCGGGGGCAGCCCCGCGGCGTTCTGGTCGGCGACGGCGGCGTCGAGGGCCGCGTCGCGCCCGACCAGCGTCGCGGTGAAGTAGGCGTCGAGGCGCTGCCACGCGTCGGGTGTCGGGTCGGCCATGGCCTCAGCCAACCGGCGGCGGCGCGCCGAGTCAACCCTTCGAGAGGCGCCGGGTCCTGGCCTCAGGGCTGCCGTCCGAACGGGCCGCGGGCGACACGCCGGTGGACGGATGCCGGGACCCGGCGTGCCGGGCCGCTCGCCGTGCGGACGGCCCGGCGCGTGGGCGACCCGCGGCAGGGGCGGGTCAGTCGGGGTGGCCCATCGCCGCGACGACGGCCGGCAGCAGCGCCTCGGCGGTGCGCCGGTAGCCGAGGGCGCTCGGGTGGAAGCGGTCGACGCTGAACATCTCGTCCGGGCGCGAGACGAAGAGGTGCCCGACGGCCCGCCGGAGCGAGACGCGCCGCGCACCCAGCCGCAGCGCCGCCGCGGCCTGTGCCGTCGCGAGCCGCCGCGACTGCCGTCCGCCGAGCGCCCGGAGCGGCTGCGGTACGGGGCGGAGCGCCCCGAGATCCGGATACGTGCCGACGACGACCTCGGCGCCGAGCATGCGGAGGCGCCCGATCGCGGCTTCGAGGTGCGCGATCGAGACCCGCACCGGCACGCGATGCGTGACGTCGTTGCCGCCGACGACGATGACGGCGACGTCGGGCCGGTAGGCCGGCGGGAGACCCCCCAGCTGCGCGGCGAGCATCGACGTCTCGGCGCCGACGACGGCGCCCGTCCGCAGTCGCACGGGCCTCTGGAGCCGCTTCGCGAGGCCCTTCGCGACGCGTGCGCCGAGGGTCTCCTTACGCCGCAGCGCGCCGAGGCCCACCGCGATCGAGTCGCCGAGCACGAGCAGCTCGAGCGGGTCGCCGCCGCGCGAGCGGCGCCACACGCGATCCGCGTCGATCGCGTCCTCGCCGAGCGGCTTGCCGATCCGCCGTCGTGCGACGGCGGCCTGGCGCTGCAGCAGCGCCCGGGTGCCGGCCAGCGCGACGCCCGCGCCGGCGAGGGATCCCGCGGCGGCGAAGACAGCGGTCCGCGAGCGGCTCACGATCCGTATTGGAACGCGCGGAGGTGAACGGATGCTGTCCGCAGCCTGTCAGGACGCGGTGCGCCGCATCACCCCATCCCCCTCCCCCGGGTTCGGGATGTGCGACATCGGCCGTTCGCGGCCAGGAGCTAAGGTGCTCGACGTGAGCTCCCCCGGACTGGTGCGCAGACTCGGCCTTGCCGACGCCGTCTTCATCGGGCTCGGCTCGATGATCGGGGCGGGCGTCTTCGCCGCCTTCGGCCCCGCCGCCGGCGCGGCGGGCTCGGGTCTCCTCGTCGGCCTGGCCCTCGCGGCCGCCGTGGCGTTCGGCAACGCGACGTCGTCGGCGCAGCTCGCCGCCGTGCACCCCGCCTCGGGTGGCACGTACGCGTACGGCAGAGCGGAGCTCGGCCCGTGGTGGGGCTTCATCGCGGGGTGGGGCTTCGTCGTCGGGAAGACGGCGAGCTGCGCCGCGATGGCGCTCACCTTCGCGGCGTATGCGGCCCCGGCCGGGTGGGAGAAGCCCGTCGCGATCATCGCCGTCGTCGCGCTCGTGACGGTCAACTGGTTCGGCATAACCCGGACGGCGCAGCTGACCCGGATCATCGTCGTCGTCGTGCTCCTGACCCTCGCCGTCGCGGTCGCGGCGGGCTTCAGCGCACCCGACGCCCCGGGATGGCTCGGCTCCGAGGCGCTGTGGTCGGACGGCTGGTACGGCATCCTGCAGTCCGCGGGCCTGCTGTTCTTCGCCTTCGCCGGCTACGCGCGCATTGCGACGATGGGTGAGGAGGTGCGCGACCCCGCACGCACGATCCCCCGCGCCATCGTCCTCGCTTTCGCCGGGGCGCTCGTCGTGTACGCGGCCGTCGCCTTCGCCGTGCTCTCGTCCCTCGGTCCCCAGGCGACGGCGGCGTCGACCGAACCCGTCGCCGCCGCGGTCGCCGCGTCGGGATGGACCTGGGCCGAGCCCACCGTGCGCGTCGGAGCCGCCGCGGCGTCGCTCGGCGCGCTCCTCGCGCTCATCGCCGGGATCGGCCGCACGAGCTTCGCGATGGCGCGCGAAGGCGACCTTCCGCGGTTCCTGGCCGCCGTTCACCCGCGCTGGCACGTGCCGCACCGGGCCGAGGCGACGCTCGGGGTCGTCGTCGTGATCCTCGTCGCGCTCGTCGATCTGCGCGGCGCGATCGGATTCTCGTCGTTCGGCGTGCTGATCTACTACCTCGTCGCGAACATCGCCGCGTTCCGGCAGGACCCCGGCGTTCGCCGCTACCCGCGGGCGCTGCAGATCGTCGGCGCCGTCGGCTGCGTCGTGCTCGTCGTGACCCTGCCGTGGCAGAGCGTGCTTGTCGGTCTCGGCGTGTTCGTGGTGGGCGTCGTCTACCGCGCGATCCGGCTCCGCATCACGCGAGCGCGCTGAAACCGCGCACCGCCCGAGTGCGCCGGAGGCTCAGGACAGCCGCTTGATCTCCAGGCTGTCCCTCGTCGCCCCGGCAGGCACTGTCGCGAAGGCCGTGTAGCCGTCGGAGGCCGCGCGTTCGAGCAGCGGTTTGAGGTTCTTGGTGCGCTGCTCCAGGCGCACGCGCGACCCCTCCGCCACGAACTGCGCCTTCAGCGCGACGAGCTCGTGCATCGGCACGTCGCGGTCGTGCACGAGCACGATCGCCTCGGCCGCGCCCTCGTCGGCGGTCGAGACGAGCTCGACGATGCGCTCGAAGCCGATCGAGAAGCCGACCGCCGGCACGTCCTGGCCGAGGAAGCGGCCGATCATGCCGTCGTAGCGACCTCCGCCGCCCAGCGAGTACGACACCGACGGGTGCGCGAGCTCGAAGATCGTGCCGGTGTAGTAGCCCATGCCGCGCACGAGGAAGGGGTCGAAGACGAGTGGGACATCCCGTTCGGAGCGCGACGCCGCGACGGCCTCGCCGATCCCGACGAGGTGCGCGACGATCTCGTCGGGCGCACCCTCGGGCAGCGCCGTGCGGATCTGCCGTTCGCCGAACGGGTGGTGCTCGAGCGTGACGGGGCGCCGCAGGAAAGCCTCGAACGCGTCTACCGCGTCCGCGCCGGTTCCGCGATCCCGCAGCTCCGCGACGATGCCCTCGGGGCCGATCTTGTCGAGCTTGTCGATCGTGATGAGGACGCCCGGCCGCTCGTCCGCCGAGAAGCCGAAGCGCTCGAGCATCCAGTCCAGCGCGCGCCGGTCGTTGATCCGCACCGACCCGCCCTCGAGCCCGAGCGCGTCGACGGCGTCGAGCGTCGCGACGACGAGCTCGGCCTCGGCGCGGGCCGAGGCATCCCCGATGATGTCGATGTCGCACTGCACGAACTGGCGGTAGCGGCCCTTCTGCGGCCGCTCAGCGCGCCACACCGGCGCGATCTGGATGGCGCGGAACACCGTCGGCAGCTCGGCGCGGTGCGTCGCGTAGAAGCGCGCGAGCGGCACCGTGAGGTCGTAGCGCAGGCCCAGGTCGGTCAGGGCCGACGGGTCGCCCGCCGCGGCGCGGACGGCCTCGGCATCCAGTCCGCGCTTGAGGATGTTGAAGGCGAGCTTCTCGTTGTCACCGCCGATGCCGGCGTGCAGGCGCGCGTACTCCTCGACGACGGGGGTCTCGATCTCGTCGAACCCGTGCGCGCGATAGCGCTCGCGGATGACGGCGAGCACGCGCTCGCGCCGGGCCTTGTCTGCAGGGAGGAAGTCGCGCATGCCGCGCGGCGGATTGACGGATGCCACGGCACCATCTTTTCAGGTCGGATCGCCGGCTTCGCGCCGGCGGATGTCGTGCTCGAGCGTCCGCAGGCGCTCGCGGAGCGCCCGCTCGGCGTCCCAGCCGTTCGCGCGGGCCGTCGCGACGAGGGCGAGGAGCGCCTCGCCGAGCGCGGCCTCGGTCGCGATTCCGCCAACCAGGGCATTCTCGTCGAGACCAGGGTCGGCGTCCCCTGTCTCGACGAGAATCCCCTGGTTCGACGTTTCGAGACCGACCGATCCGGCCTTGCCGAGCAGCTTCTGCGCGAGGGCGAGCGAGGGCATGTGCGCGGAGACGCCGTCCAGCACGCTGGTCCGCGCCCCCTTCTCGGCGGCCTTCGCGGCGTTCCAGTGCACGAGCACCTCTTCGGGCGTGTTCGCGACGGCGCCGGCGAAGACATGCGGGTGCCTGCGCACCATCTTCTCGGTGAGCCCCCGTGCGACGTCGTCGATGTCGAACGGGTCGTCAGGATCGCGGGAGGCGATCTCGGCGTGGAACAGCACCTGCCAAAGGAGGTCGCCGAGCTCTTCGCGGAGGTCGTCGCGCGTGCCGTCCTCGACGGCGTCGATGAGCTCGGCGCTCTCCTCCACGAGGTACGGCACGAGCGCGCGATGGTCGATCTGCTGCGTCCAGACGCAGCGATCCCGCACGGCGCGCATCGTCTCGGCGGCTTCGCGCAGCGGATCCGCCGCGGGGATCATCGGGTGACTGTCGCGATCGGGGCCGGTCATGCTGCCTCCTCCTGGACGGCGGTGCCTTCCCGCCGGTGATGGCGGACGCGCAGGATGAGCAGCGCCGCCGCGACGAACATCGAGATGACCGAGCCGGCGAGGACGCCGAGCACGGCCTTGTCGCGCACGACGGGCTCCGACGCGAACGCGAGGTTGGCGAGGAGGAGCGACACCGTGAACCCGATGCCGCCCAGCGCGCCGACGGCGATGAGGTCTCCCGTCGCGATCTTGGGGTGGTCGGGCGTTGCGAGGAAGCGCTGGCCGAGCCATCCCATCCCGGCGATCCCGATGAGCTTGCCCACCGGCAGCGCGATGAGCGTGCCCCAGAACACAGCCTCGCCCGGGCCCCCGAAGTCGGGGATCGGCACGAGGGCCGCGGTGAAGGCGAAGAGCGGCAGGATGACCGCGTTGACCCACGGCTCCAGCGCATGGCGCGTCACGAGCGCCGGCGTCTGAGCCATCGCGAGGCCGAGGAGCACGCCGGCGATCGTCGCGTGCACCCCCGACAGCAGGATGAACGCCCAGGTCAGCCCCGCGAGCACGACGAGCCCCGCGATCACGAGCCACTGCAGGCGGCCGTAGAGCATGCGGCTCAGGATGCCGAACAGCACCGTGGTGAGAAGGCCCGCCGCCAGCATGCCGAAGTTCAGGTCGGTGGCGAAGAGCACGGCGATGAAGACGATCCCCACGACGTCGTCGATGATCGCGAGCGCGAGGAGGAAGACGCGCACGCCCGAGGGCAGCCCGCGTCCGAACACCGCGAGCACGCCGAGCGCGAAGGCGATGTCGGTCGCCGTCGGGATCGGCCAGCCCTCCTGGAAGCCGCTCCCCGCCGTGATGATCAGGTAGATCACGATCGGCACGATGACGCCGCCTGCCGCGGCCAGCGCGGGCTGTACGGCGCGGCGGGCGCTGCGCAGCTCTCCGCGGGTGAGCTCGTACTGCAGCTCGATCGAGACCATGAAGAAGAAGAAGACGAGCAGGCCGTCGGACACCCAGTGGGTCAGCGACAGATCGATCGCGGTGGCGGGGACGGCCAGGTGGGCGTGCGAGAACTCGATGACGGCGGGGCCGATGGGCGAGTTCGCGATGATGAGGCCGGCACCGGCCGCGACGAGCAGCAGGATGGCGGGGAAGCGGGCGGAGCGGAGAATTTTCACGGGACCTCCGGACGGGAAGAGCCGTCTGCCGGGCGGCGCCGGGCAGCGGCGAGGACGAGCCGACCAGACTTCCCGGCGCACCGGCATCCATGTTAGCCAGTGCCTGCCGACCGGCTCCGCGACCCCGCGCGTTCCGGACCGTCGACCACCCCGCGGGGGCGTCACACGTGACAAGACCGAAACGAGACGGCGATAGCGTGGAGATCATGCCCGAACTGACCAGGACCGAGGCCATCGACCTCGTCGGCCGTTACGAAGCGGGCCAGGAGATCCCCGAGCGGATGCGCGCGGACGTGCGCATGCTCGGCGCGCTCCTGGGTCGCGTGCTGCGCGAGAGCGGCTCGCCGGGACTGTACGAGGATGTCGAGCGCCTGCGCGCCGCGACGATCCAGGCCTACACCGACGAGACCCCCGAAGCCTTCGAACGCGCCGCCCGCATCGCCGACTCCTTCACGACCGAGCGCGCCGACGAGGTCGCCCGGGCGTTCACGGTGTACTTCCACCTCGCCAACCTCGTCGAGGAGCACCAGCGCGTGCGCGTCCTGCGCGAGCGCGACGGGCGTCCCGAGAAGGAGGACGCGACCGACTCCGTGGCGGCAGCCTTCGTGCGCCTGGCCGCCGAGGTGGGCGACGACACGGCGCTCAAGCGCCTGCAGGCGATGCGGTTCCACCCCGTGTTCACGGCCCACCCGACCGAGGCTCGGCGCAGCGCCATCTCGCGCAGCATCCGTCGCCTGGCGACGCTGCTCGACGAACACGATGCGATGCTCCGCAACGGTGCCGACGAGCGCCGCGCCGAGCGCCGCATGGTCGAAGAGATCGACACGCTCTGGCGCACGGCTCCCCTGCGACCCGAGAAGCCCTCGCCCACCGACGAGGTGCGCTCGGTCATGGAGGTCTTCGACGAGACGCTCTACACGTCGATCCCGCACGTCTACCGTCGCGTCGACGACGCCCTGCAGGGGCCGGCGGCGGGCTCGCGGGCCCCCATCGTGCGGCCCTTCGTGCGGGTGGGCTCGTGGGTCGGCGGCGACCGGGACGGCAACCCCTTCGTCACGGCATCCGTCACCCGCAAGGCGGCGAAGATCGCCAGCCAGCACATCCTGCTGGGCCTAGAGCGCACGACCACCCGCATCGGGCGCACCCTCACGCTCGATGCCGCGACCACTCCCCCGAGCCCCGCACTCACGGCGCTCCTGCAGCGCCTGGTGAACGAGGATGAGGAGGCGGCGGTCGAGATCGCCAAGCGCTCACCCAACGAGCCGCACCGGCGCACGCTCCTGCTGCTGGCGCGCCGGATCGCCGCGACCGCCCGCCGCGATGCGCGGCTGGCCTACACCGACCCCGAGGACTTCCTCGCCGACCTGCGGATCGTGCAGGACTCGCTCGTCCAGGCGCCCGCACCGCGCCAGGCCTTCGGCCACCTCCAGCAGCTCATCTGGCAGGTCGAGACGTTCGGCTTCCACCTGACCGAGCTCGAGGTGCGCCAGCACTCCGCCGTCCACGCGAAGGCCCTCGCCGAGCTCGATGCCGGCGGCGCGCGCAGCGAGATGACCGAGGAGGTGCTGGCGGTCTTCCGCAGCGTCGCCGCGATCCAGCGCCGCCTCGGCCCCCGTGCCGCCGGCCGCTACATCGTGTCGTTCACGCAGTCCGCGCAGGACCTCGCGAACGTCCACCGCCTCGCCGAGTACGCCGCGGCCGACGGCGGGGAGCGTCCCGTCCTCGACGTCATCCCGCTGTTCGAGACGTTCGCCGACCTGCAGGCCGCCCCCGGCATCCTCGCCGAGATCGTCGAGCACCCCGAGTTCGCCGGTCGCCTGGAGGCGACCGGCCGGCGGCTCGAGGTCATGCTCGGCTACTCGGACTCGTCGAAGGACGTCGGCCCGGTCGCCGCGACCCTCGCGCTCTACGAGGCGCAGGCGCGCATCGCCGCGTGGGCCGACGACAACGGCATCGAGCTCACCCTCTTCCACGGCCGCGGCGGCGCGCTCGGCCGCGGCGGCGGGCCCGCGAACACGGCGATCCTCGGGCAGCCGCCGCACTCCGTCGACGGCCGGTTCAAGCTGACCGAGCAGGGCGAGGTCATCTTCGCCCGCTACGGCGAGCCGGCCATCGCGATGCGCCACATCGATCAGGTCGCCGCCGCCGTGCTGCTGGCCTCCGCGCCCTCCATCGAAGAGCGCAACCGCGCCGCCGCCGAGCGCTTCGCCGAGACCGCCGCGACGATGGACATCGCGTCGCGGGAGCGCTTCTTCTCGCTCGTCAAGGCACCGGGCTTCGCGCCGTGGTTCGCCCAGGTGACGCCGATGGAGGAGATCGGGCTCCTGGCGCTGGGCTCGCGCCCGGCCAGGCGCGGCCTCTCGGTCGAGTCGCTCGAAGACCTCCGCGCCATCCCGTGGGTCTTCGCGTGGACGCAGGCGCGCATCAACCTCGCCGGCTGGTTCGGCCTGGGGTCGGCCCTCGACGCCGTCGGCGACGTCGAGCTGCTGCGCCGCGCGTACGACGAGTGGCCGCTGTTTCGCACCCTCATCGACAACGTGGCGATGAGCCTCGCGAAGGCCGACAGCCGCATCGCGCGCCGCTATCTGGATCTCGGCGACCGCGACGACCTCGCCGCGATCGTCATGGACGAGCTCGAGCTCACCCGCTCGTGGGTCGTGCGCGTCGCGGGCGGCGGGGAGCTGCTCCAGAACCGCCCGATCCTGCAGCGCGCCGTCAAGCTCCGCAGCCCCTACGTCGACGCGCTCTCGCTGCTGCAGCTGCGCGCCCTGCGCGCGCTGCGGGACGCAGCGACCGCCGGCGCCCCCGCCGACCCCGATCAGCAGCGCCTGCTGCTCCTGTCGGTCAGCGGCGTCGCGGCGGGACTGCAGAACACCGGCTGATCGCGGGTCGCTCCCGCGCCCTCGCCGGTGCGGGCGTACCGTGGCGCCATGGTCAGGACATGGGAGGACGGCACGGTCGCCGTCGAGGTGTGCCCGATCTGTTCCTCGCTGCAGGTCAGGGTCGTCGAACCGGAGTGGTTCGTCGTCGAGCTCGAGCGCGCCGAGCTGCGCGCACCGGCGGTGTTCGAGGTCGAGTTCGCCTGCCGGGATTGCGGATCGCACTGGAACTGACGGATGCCGGGGGCCCCGGCATCCGGATCATTCCAGTCGTCTGTCGTAGGCGTGGCGGGAGAGCCCTCGGCCGTAGCGCTCTGTGAGCTGCACCATGAGATCGGGCGTGTCACGGTCGAGGCCGAAGACGTAGCCGGGGAAGTCGAGCTCGCGCTGCGCCGCCCAGATCTCCTCGTGGCGCTCGGGCGGCAGGAGCTGGACGGGGTCGCCGACGGCGACCCAGCCGATCGGCACGACCGAGTCGGGCGCGAGGGTCGTGCGCAGATGCACGACCGCGTTGATGCGCACTTCGCTGCGCGTGCCGATGCGGGCGCCGTTGAAGATGCGCGTGCCCGTCGCGAGGAACACCTCGTCGGCGACGGTCGCGCCGCTGATGCTCGCCATCGGGCCGACCAGCACGTGCGATCCGATGTGGACGGGGTTGACGGCCGTCGCGCGGATGAGCGCGTTCTCCATCACGATGACGTTCTCGCCGAGCGTGATGGCACCGCCCTCGGCCGTGATGACCGCGCCGTGCAGCACTTGGCTCCCCGGCCCGATCGTGACGTCGCCGCTGATGACGGCCGTCGGCGCGACGACGGCCTCGGGATGGATGCGGGGGCTGGCCCCGAGATGCTCGAACTGCACGGGCCCTCCTCGGTCAGCGCCAGCGTAGCGGGCGACGGTCGTCTCGGGGAGCCGCCCCCGATCCAGAAGGCGGCAGCACACAGCGCACGCCCCCACGCACGGTGCCCCGCCCCCTGGGTGGGGCGGGGCACCGGCTGATCACCGAGGAGCGGGGGTCAGCATGTGCGCGCGTCGTACTCGAGCGTGCGCTCCTCGGTCACCGTCTTGCCGTCGACCGTGCCCGAGAGGGTCGCCGTGTAGCTCCCCGCCGGCAGCGCGCCCAGGCGCGTCGAGAACGCCTGGCTCGACTTCGTGTCGGCGCCCAGGTCGGTGAGCGTGCGGGCGCCGAACGGCGTCTGCAGGCCGACCGTGACCGGAGCGTCACCCGAGTTGCCCACCGCCACGATGAGCGTCGCCTTGCCCGCGACGCAGCGCGTGACCGCCGTGAACGCGACATCGAACGACGGCGCGGGAGGCTCGGCCGCCCACGCCTCGAACTCGAGGATGCCGCTGGATCCGCCGGCGCTGGCCGTGCCCCACGCCTGCATGAGCGCGCGCAGCTTGGTCGTCGTGACCGGCGTGAACGTCACCTCGTTGATCGCGGTCGAGGAGCGGCCGTAGGACCCGGAGGTCTCGACGTCCTTCCACTGCCCGGTGGCGAGATCGGCGTACTGCAGCTTCCATTCGCGCGGCGGGATCATCCCGACGTTGGCGGTGTCGGGCGAGTCGCGGAAGAACAGCACGCCGGCCTTGTCGACCGTCACGATGCGATCCCACTCCAGCTGAACCCACTGCTCGCCGACGTTCGGCCACGTGCCCCACGACGCGCCGGTGAGCGCGCCGTCGTTGACGGCCGTGACGCTGTTCCACGACGACGTGTACGACGCCGTGGGAGTCGCGATCGGGGCGATGTTGCCCGACAGCGGGGCGTTCGGCGAGAGCGGCACGCTGACGGATGCCGTGGTAGAGACGTTCCCCGCGGCATCCTTCGCCCGCAGGTACACGACGTGACGCTGATCGTCGACCGTCACGGGAGCCGTGTAGGCGGCCCAGCCGATCGGCGCGTCGATCGCGTACTCGATCACGGCGACACCCGAGCCGGCGTCGGCAGCCGTGGCCGCCACGGCGCGAGCCGCGACGTCGAGGGTGCCGCTGACGGTCGGCTTCGCCGTGTCGATGCGCACGGTGATCGACTCCTCGTCGGAGGTGTTGCCCGCGGCATCCGTCGCCCGTGCCTTGACCGAGTGCACGCCGTCGGCGGAGACGGTCGTCTCGGCGAAGCGCACGTTCTCGGTGGACTGCCACGCACCCGCGTCGACCGCGAGGTCGATGCGCGTGCGCAGGTCGCGATCGTCGGCGGCCGTCGCGCGGACGGTGACCGGCGAGACGAACCAGTCCGAGGCCCCGGCGACGCCCGAGGTCGTCAGTGCGACGGTCGGAGCGACCGTGTCGAGCGGCTCGCCGAACACCTCGAGCTCGCTGAGGCCGACGACGGCTCCCGCTCCCGAGGTGGCAAGGAAGAGTCGGATGCCGGTCGCCACGACCGGCTCGAACTCGATGGCGCTCGGCTCGCCGGCCTTGACGGCCGGCCCGTCCGCGACATCCGTCCATACCCCGTCGACGCGGGCCTGCACCGTGGCTGCCGCGGGAAGGGTGACGCCGTCGCCCGTCCAGAAGTGCGCCGTCACGCCGTCGACGCGCACGGGCGCGCCCCACGTGTACCCCGCTGTCGGAGCGGATGCCTCGGCCGCCGTCGTCCAGACGGGCGAGGCGTCGCCCGTGTAGGCGATCTCCTCGTCGTTGAGCGCCGCGAGGCTCGCACCGGCTGCCGTGCCCTGCGCTTCGGGGGTGCCCGTGAGCGCGAGGTTCGTCCGCCAGGCGTCGTCTCCGCGCACCGTGACGGTGGCCGAGACGCGACCGGCCGCATAGCCCTCGACGAACCCGCTCACGGTGAAGGTGCCCGCGGTGGCGTAGTCGGCGGCATCCACCGCGTCCCACCGCACGGCGGTGGGCACCGTGTCGGCGCCGTAGATGAGGCCGACCGTCTCGGGCAGCTCCGGGGCGATGCCGGCGTCGGTGACGACGGCGACCTCCGCCGCGGCGTCGGGCTGGGCCTGGTGCACCTCCCACTCCTCGACGGCGAGTGCCGAGTACTGCGGCGGGTTGGCCGCGTTGGGCGAGGCGTTGAGGACGGCGCGCAGGCGCGACGTCGTGACGTCGTCGAAGGTCACCGTGTGGACGGCGGTCGTCGTGGTCGGGTAGCCGCTGGGGTTCGGCACGTTCTTCCACTCGCCCGCGTCCCAATACTGCAGAACCCACGAGGAGGGGTCCGAGACGCCGTTGCCGGTGCCGGGAGGCGTGTCGCGCCAGAACTTGATGCGGGCCTTGTCGACGCGGACCGGGGTGTCCCACTCGTACTGGATCCACTGCTGCGCGGGACGCGTAGCCGACCAGCTGCCCCACATGTCCGGCGGGAGCGGGTTCGGGCGGATGATCTCGTCGTTGAGCGACTTGATCCAGTACTGCGTCGGGATCGGCTCATTGGACGCGGATGCCTTCGCCCACGGCGCGACGTTCGACCGGGGTGTCAGGTTCGCGGTCTTCTCGGGCGTCATGACGACGGGCTTGATGCGCGCGGGGGTCTGCGTGTCGTCCCATTCCAGGTGGTCGATCGCGACCGAGCGGCGGAAGTGGTTGCCGCCGACGGCGTCGGCCGTGTGGTACGCGATGTACCACTGGCCCTTGAACTCCGCGATCGCCGGGTGGCTCGTCGTCGACGAGACCGGCGCGAGGATGCGGCCGCGGAACGTCCAGGGTCCGAGCGGGCTCGAGGCCGTGGAGTAGGCGATGCACGCGTGGTAGTTGGCGGGCGTGCAGCTGCTCGTGGGTCCGGCGTTGTTCGCGGCGTACGCGAGGTAGTACGTGCCGTTGCGCTGGAAGAGCCACGCCGCCTCGAAGAACCCGGTGACGCCCGACGTGATGGTGGTCGGTGTGCCGATGCGGGTCTTCATGTCGGCGCCGAGCTCGATCGCCATGAGCCGGCCGAAGCTCCCCCAGTACATCCACACGCGGCCGTTGTCGACCATGACGGTCGGGTCGATGTTGTGGGCGTCGTTGCCGAGGATCGTCTGCGAGACGATCGGGCCGCCCGCGTGGTCGGTCCAGGGGCCGAGTGGCGTGTCGGAGACCGCGACGCCGATGCCGAACTTGTCGGCGGCCGTCGAGTTCTTCTCGTTGACCGGGACGTACCAGTAGTAGCGGCCGTCGAGGCCCTTCACGACCTGACCCGCGTACGCGCGGCCCGACGTCGCCCAGCTGAAGACGCCCTCGGGGCGCATGAGCGACGGGTGGTGCTCCCACTGCCCGCCGTCGACGTCCTTCGTCGAGAACGCCTGCCACTCGTTCATGATGAAGTCGTTCGTCGTGGGGCCCGCCTCGTCGCGGCCCGCGTGGATGTAGAGCGTGTCGTCGACGGCGAGCAGCGTCGGGTCGGCCGAATAGACCGAGCCGTCGCCGATGATCGGGTTCTGCGTCGCGGCCGACGCCGTCGTCGCGGGCACGAGCGCCGCGATGAGCGCCGCCACGACGCCCGCGGCTATGGCTCTGCCATACCTGCTTCTTGATCTGGAGACCACGATGTCCTCTCTGGTTGGTGTGCGGTGAGTCTTCTGGTGTGCGGGGAGTCTTGTCGGGTCGGTGGGAGCGGGGAGTCCGGCTCGGTGGTTCAGCGCGGCGCGGGTCCTGTCGAGTCGCGCACGACGAGGCGGGGCTCGATGGCGGCGCGCGTGACGCCCACGTCGCGCTCGATCGCCCCGAGCAGGAGCTCGACGGCGAGCGCGCCGAGCTCGGCGAAGTCCTGACGCACGGTCGTCAGCGGCGGAAGGAAGTGCTTCGCGTCCGGAAGATCGTCGAAGCCCACGACGCTGACGTCGTCGGGCACGCGCAGCCCCTGCTCGCTCAGCCCCCGGACGACGCCGAGGGCCATCTGGTCGTTCGCCGCGAAGACGGCGGTCGCGCCGCCCGGTTCGAAGAGCCGGCCGAACGCGTAGCCGGCGTCCGACGTCCAGTCGCCCTGGGCGGCGGCGATCGGCTCGAGCCCGGCCGCCGTGAGGGCGTCCTCCCAGCCCTGGCGCCGTGCGCGCGCGTCGAACCAGCTGTCGGGTCCTGCGAGATGGAGGATGCGTCGGTGCCCGAGCTCGACGAGATGCGTGACGGCGCGCCGCGCGCCCTCGCGCTGGTCGATCCCCGCGGCGCGGAAGCCGTCGCGCGGCTCCGACGTGATGACGACGGCGGGGATGTCGGGCACCTGGCGCCGGAGGGCGTCGAGCGACGCCTCACGCGGCGCGATGACGCACAGCCCGTCGACGCCCTGCGTCACGAGATCGACGATCGCGTCATCCATCCCCGCGTGCTCGTCGTCGGTCACCGAGAACTGGCCGATCGCGTAGCCGGCGCGGCGCGCGGCCGCCTCGAACGCCCGGAGCGTCGTGTTGGGCCCGTACTCGACGGGGCTGTCGACGAGGACGCCCATGCGCATCGTCCGCTGGGTCGCGAGAGCCCGCGCGATCAGGCTCGGCGTGTAGCTCGTCTGCTCGATCGCCGCGAGGACGCGACGCCTGGTCGACTCGCGCGTGCGGGGATGGTCGTGCAGCACCCGCGAGACGGTCGTGTGCGAGACCCCGGCGAGCCGGGCGACGTCGTAGATGCTCACGCGCTTTGACTGCTCGGCCGTGTCGCTCACGCCGCGGCCTGCCCGCGACGGCGCCGGATCGCGATGGGCACCGCGACGGCAGCCCCCGCGAGGACGAGCACTCCGGCGCCCGCGACCACGAGGGTCGGGATCGGAGGCGTGGCGGCGGTCTCGTCGGCGGCCTCGTCGGCGACCAGGGCCGGCGCTCCGCCGTCGGCAGCGGGGGCACCCGCGACCGACACGGTCGTGGAGAGCTCGCCCGCGCCCGAGACGGCTGTCACCGGCATCGTGCCGCCCGCGGTTCCGACCGGCACGCGCACGAGCGTCGTGCCGGTGCCGTCGGGGCCGACCGTCAGGGTGCCCGCCGCCTCAGCGCTGTCTGCGAGGCGGATCTCCCACACGCTGCCCTCGGCGGCGCCGACGACCGCGACGGGGAACTCCTGCCCCACGGCGGCCTGGCGGACGCCGGCGTAGAGCGCGGCGGGGGACGCGGCATCCGTCGTCTGAATCCGAAGACCCGTCTGGATGTGTGCTCCTGTCCCCGGGGCGACCGCCGACGCGGCGGCTGCGGGGCCGAAGGCCGCGAGCGACGCGGCGATGATGGTGCCGGCGGCGAACCGCGCGAGCTGGGTGCGACTCATGTCGTCTCCTCGGTGGAGGTGTGCGAGGCGTGTGAGGCTGCGGGGTGTGCGAGGTGTTCGAGGTGTTCGGTGGGGGGCGGATCCGAGGGGGCGCCCGCCGCAGCGGCGAGCGCCCCCTCGAGCATCAGCAGCCGTCCGCGGGGTACGACACCTCGTGCTCGTCGGTCACGGTCTTGCCGTCGACCTGACCGCTCACCAGCACCGTCACGCTCCCCGCGGGGAGCTCCTTCAGGCGCGTCGTGAACGTCTGCGACGACGACTTGCCCGGCGCGAGCGCGGCCACCGTCTTCGACCCGTACGGGGTCTGCACCTCGATCTTCAGAGGCACGTCACCGGCGTTCTTGACGCTCGTCACGAGCACCGACTTGCCGGCGACACAGCGGTCGGTGACCGCGACCTCGACGTCGAAGGGGCTCGGCGTGCCGCTCGTCTCGAAGACGCGCCACTCTTTGATGCCGAGGCTGCCCTGACCCTCCGTCGTTCCCTGCGCGGTGAGCGCGAGGCGGAGCGCCTTCGTCGTGACGGGCTCGAACGACACCGAGTTGAAGGTGTCGGGTGCGACCCCGTACTCCCCGGCTGCGACGACGTCGACCCACTCGCCGTTCGCATCGAGGTACTGCGCCTTCCACTGCTTCGGCACCGCGATGCCCGCGCCGTTGGCGTCGATGTTGTCGACGAAGTAGACCTCCAGCTCGTCGACCGTCACCGCCTCCGTCCAGTCGTAGCGCACCCACTGGTCGCTGATCTGCGGCCAGGCTCCCCATACGAACGCGTTGTCGTTGGGGTTGACGTCGCCCGACGAGGTCGGCTCGACATCGTCCTTCAGGCCGTCGGCGGTGTTCCAGCCCGCCGTGTACGAGGCGGTCGGGTCGGCGATGAGCGCGACGTTGCGACGGTGGTTCCCGTCGGATGCCGCGACCACGACGTCCGTCGCCTGGGAGGTGTTGCCCGCCTTGTCGCGTGCCCGCAGCTGCACGGTCACCTCCTCGAGGCCGACGAGGATCGTGCCGTCGTAGGCCGCCCACTCGCCGTCGCCGACGCGGTACTCGATCTTGTCGAGCCCGGAGCCGGCATCCGTCGCCGCGGCCTTGACGGTGCGGGCGACCGGATCCGACGTCGGGACGACCACGGGTGCGGTCGCATCGATGCGGAACTCCGCCGACACGATCTGCGACACGTTGCCGGCCTGATCGGTGGCCCGGGCCTTCACCGTGTGCGCGCCGTCGGCCGTCACCGACACGGGTGCCGTGTAGGCCGCCCATGCCCCGTCGTCCACCGAGACCTCGATCGCCGGCGCGGTGTCGCGGTTGTCGGTCGCGGTCGCCGTCACCTGCACGGAGCCCGTGTGCCAGCCGCTCGCCGAGGCTGCCGGAGAGACGGAGACGGATGCCACGGGCGCGGTCGTGTCCGCACCGGTCGACCCGCCCGTTCCGACCGTGACGGTCGCCGTCGCCGCCTTGGTGCCGGCGATGCTCGTCTGCACCGTGCCCGGGGCCGTGAACTGTCCGTCGGTCGCGTACTTGCTCGCATCGATCGGCTCCCACGTGACCGGAAGGTCCTCACGCGAGCCGTCGTTGTAGAGCACGCCCACCGTGGCGGGAAGCTGCGGCGCGACTCCTGCCGCGGTCTTCACCGCGACGGCGTCGACGAGGTTGATCTGCCCCGGAGCGGTCGCCCGCACCCAGACCGATGCCTTCGCCGGCACAGCCGATCCCGCCACGATCCCGACGACGTCGAAGCCGCCCTCGGTCGCGACCTGCTCGTCCGTGATCGGACCCCACGCGACGAGCTCCGCGCTGCGGCTCCCGTCGGAGTAGATCGCGTCCACCCGTTCGGGCAGCGTCGGGATCGTCCCGACCGCGGTCCGCACGTCGATGGGCTCGATCGCGGTCGGAGCCTCGGCGAACACGCGCCACTCGCTCACACCGATCCCGGCGTAGGGGTCGGTGCCGGTGCCGGGGCCCGCCGCGTTGAAGACGAGCCGGAGGCGGGTCGTCGTCACGGAGTCGAACGATGTCGCGTTCGGCGAAGTGCGGGCCACTCCGTACGTGCCGGCGCCGGTGACGTCAGCCCATGCCGAGCCCGTCCAGTACTGCGCCTTCCACGACTTCGGCACGTTGACGCCGGCACCCGAGGCGGGGTTGGTCTGGTCCGCCCAGAACGCGACCTCGGTGCCGTTCACCCGCACGGGATTCGCCCACGTGTATTGCAGCCAGCGCGTCGCCGGGCGCGAGCCCGACCACGTGCCCCACAGATCGGTCTGCTGACCGCCCGAGTGGAGGACCTTGCCGTCGTTGACCGCGTTGACGTTGTTCCAGCCGGCCGTGTACTCGGCCGTCGGCGTCGCAGCGGGTGCGACGTTCGTGCCCTGCGTGGGCGTGGAGCCCTCGACCGTGACGTCGACCGTGCTGGTCAGCTCGCCGTCGGTCGCCGTGAGGCGGAGGACATACTGCCCGGCGGTCGTGAAGCGCGCGATCGTCGATGCGGAGGACGGCGAGTCGAACAGCGCGAGTCCGCCGGCAGGTGCCGAGACGACGCTCCACGACGAGGTCAGCGTGCCGGTGGGCAGGCCGTCGTCCTTCGTGGTGCCGACGAGGTCGACCTGGCCGGGAACCGCGACGCCCGGCTTGACCCACGCGTCGACCTGCGGCGCGGCGTTCGTGCTCGGCGGCGCTTGGACGCCGGTGTGGAAGACCTGGACCTCCTTGACGCCCGTCTTGAACCCTGCCGCGTGCGTCGCCGTGACGCGCACGGCGTCGCCGGTCACCTCGGGGAACTGCACCTGGTTGAGGTTGCCGCGAGGCGTCGACGGGGTGCGCGCCTGTGAGGGCACGGGCTTCCACTGACCGCCGGAGCGGTACTCGACCGCGTACATCGACGGCTCGGAGTAGCCCGCGACGGTGGCCGACGATGAGGTGCGGTAGAAGTACACGCGCACATCGTCGAAGGTCCGGTCCGACCCGAGCTCGACCGTGATGGAGTCCTTCGCATTGGGCGAGCCCGCCGTGCCCCAGAAGGGCTCGTTGATCGTCGTGCCGTTCACGGCCGCCGCGGGTGCGCGGCCCGATGCCGAGAACGTCGCCGCGACGGTCTTGCCCTGCGCGAGGTTGGCGCTGCCGCCGCTCTGCGCCGAGATGTCGGTGCCGGCCTTCGCGAAGAGGTCGACGACGCGGGCGTCGTCACCGAACGAGACCTGCTGCGGCGTGTCGACCGACGACGTGTTGGCCGTCGTCACCTGAAGGCCGTCCTCGGCTTCGACCGTGCCGGTCGCGGGGTCGTAGACGACCTTGCCGAGGCCGTCGACGGTGAAGGCGAGCTCGCCGTCGAGGAAGACGGAGTAGCCCTCCGGCACGGCGTCGCCGTAGTGGCGCTCGCCGCCGGGTGCGTCCCACGTGATCGTGAGGTCGCGGTCGCGGTAGCGGATGTTGTTCGCCGTGAAGTGGTCCCAATCGATGTCGATCGGGTCGAGCTCGATCTTGGCGTCGCTGCGCGGGCGCAGGCCCATCGCGTCCTCGATCATCGTGAAGTTCGTCGCACCGAGGATCGTGTGGTGGATCCAGGAGCGGTACCCGATCTTCTGCGGATCGGCCGAGCCGTCGGCCCAGAACTCGTTCTGGTCGGGCAGGCGGTTGTCACCGCCGTTCTGGTAATGCGCCCAGGCGTTCCAGTAGAGGAGCTTCTTGTACCACTGCGCGTCGATCGCGTCGGTCGGATAGTCGCGCAGCACGCGGCTGAGCATCCGGAAGGTCACGGTGGAGTTGATGACCGAGAAGTTGTTGCTGCCCGCGTCGCCCTGCGCCGCGGCCTCGGCCTTGTCGGCCTGGTTCGCTGTGTAGAAGGGGAAGATCGGGTACTGCTTGTCGTCCGCCCACAGACGCAGCGCCTCGACGTAGTCGTCGTTGTAGTCCGCGTCACCCGGCTTGGGCATGAGGCCGACCGAGAAGGGGTAGTAGTTGTTGATCTCCTTCCACGGGTTGAACGCGCGGTCGCCCGTGGCCATGCGGTGCTCGAGGAGCTTGTGGTCGGGGTTCCACAGCACGTCGATGACGGCCTTCTTGATCGAGGCCGCCTTCGCGTCCATCTCATCGGCCTTCGCCGTGTTGCCCGCGACGCGGTACGCGTCGGCCGACGCCTTGGCGTTGGAGTAGAGGTACGCGTTCTCGGTGCGGTCCATGTTGCCCGAGCGCCAGTCGAACGACACCGCGTCGGCGTCGTTGCCGGTCATCGCGCCCCAGTTGTACTCGATGAGGCCGTTGCCGTTCTGGTCGTACGCGTCCTGCAGGCCCTTGACGTCGTACTCCGCGTACTCGGCGAGGTTGCCGGCGATGCCGGCGGGGCCGCCGTGCAGCTGGTAGGAGCGCCACGCGGCCTCCGAGATGTACTGCGTGTAGCTGTTCGACCAGTTCGCGGGGTCACCCGGGTTGTCGACGTACTTGTAGCTCTTGGAGGTCTCGCCCGCCGACACCCACGGTCCGTAGGAGTAGATCGGGTCGCGGAAGTACTTCAGGTCGTCGATGAACATGCCCGCCGTGAGCACGATCGCGTTGTTGTACCCCAGCACGCCCTCCATCGAGGTCGGGAACTGGTAGTCGTTTCCGGGGATGTCGGCGTCGAGGTAGTTGAACCTCATGAGCCACCACCGGTAGAAAAGCGTCTTGTCGATGTTGTCTTCGGGCGTGTCGAGGTAGGGCACGTTGTCGGCCCACCACTGGTTGTACGCCGTGACGTGGGTCGCGAACGCCGCCGCCGGCGTCGCGGCACGGTAGGCGTCGTAGTCGGTGCGCGACGCCGGGATCTCGGTCGTCACGAGACCGAGCTGCACCTTCGTCGAGACGCTCCCGCCCGCCGGCACCGAGAGCGTGCGCGTCAGCTGCGTACCGTCCGGGACGAACCCGTCGCCCGAGAAGCGCGGGAAGATCGTGGTGAGGTTGTTGAGGGCGCTGACGACGCCGGTCAGCTCGTCTCCCGCGACGGTGGTCGCATACGGGGATGCCGCGCGCAGCGTCACCGTCTGGGCGGCGCCGGTCGCCTTGACCTCGAGGTCGGTCACGAGCACGTTCGCGTCGGTGATGAACTTCGTCTGGACGATCTCCAGGCCCGATGCGGCGTTGCGGTGCACGCTCCGCCAGTAGCTCGGGGTCTGCTTGCGCTGCGTCGTGTCCTCCGTGAGAGCCACGTTCGCCCCGCCGACCTGCGCCGTGATCGTGTAGCCGCCGCGGTTGTCGATCGACTCCCAGTACGCCAGCTGGCCCTGGAAGCCCAGGGTGCCGGGCGTGTGGGTCTTCATGAAGGCGGCCCGGCCGCGGCTGAACAGCCACTGGTTCGTGTCGTCGAAGCTGCCGGCCGTGCCGGTGCGCGCGAGCATCGCGTCGATCCAGAAGTCCTTCGACGGCGAGACTCCCGCCCCCGCCGCCACGTCGGCGTCGAAGATCGCCTGCAGCTGGTTGCCCGGTGTGTAGGCCACCCCCGTCGCCGGGACCGGGGTGGGGCTCCCCGAGAACGTCGGGTAGCCGATGTCGCTGTTGGCCGCGTTCGCCGGCACGGCGAGAAAGCAGCTGCCTATGACCGCTGCGGCGCCGATGACGGCGACCGCGGAGCGCGCTCCATGGCGGGGGGTCTTCCAGTCCACGTCGTCTGTCCTCTCGGGCGTCGCTCGCCCGTGAGCGATCGCCTGCCTCGGACGTTATCGGTAACAGATTGCGTCCCGCAAGGGTTTTCGGAGTTTTCGGAAGAACGGATGCCGAGACCCGCCAAATCAGCGATGAACCGACGAAACCGTTGAACCGCACGGGGCGAACCGCCCCTTCTCGGGGCCCCGGGAGGCGGTGTAACGTCGTACGCCGTTGCCGACGGGGGGTTCTAGGGTGGAGAACGGCCACCCCGAGGCATCCGTCCCACAGAAAGCTCCACCGTGACCGAGACCCTGCTTGCCCTGCCCCCGATCGTGCGCGATGTCTACGACACGGTCCTGGAGCGCAACCCCCACGAGCCCGAGTTCCAGCAGGCCGTGCACGAGGTGCTCGACTCCATCTCGCCCGTGCTCGAGGCGCACCCGCAGTTCGTCGACGGCGGCATCGTCGAGCGGCTGGTCGAGCCGGAGCGGCAGATCATGTTCCGCGTGCCGTGGGTCGACGACGCCGGCCGCCTGCAGGTAAACCGCGGCTTCCGCGTGCAGTTCTCCTCGGTGCTGGGGCCCTACAAGGGGGGCCTGCGCTTCCACCCCTCGGTCAACCTGTCGATCATCAAGTTCCTGGGCTTCGAGCAGATCTTCAAGAACGCGCTCACGGGTCAGGGCATCGGCGGCGCGAAGGGCGGCAGCGACTTCGACCCCCACGGCCGCTCCGACAGCGAGGTCATGCGCTTCTGCCAGTCGTTCATGAACGAGCTGTACCGCCACCTCGGCGAGCACACCGACGTTCCCGCCGGCGACATCGGCGTCGGCGCCCGCGAGATCGGCTACCTCTTCGGCCAATACCGCAAGATCACCAACCGCCACGAGTCCGGCATGTTCACCGGCAAGGGCGTGCAGTGGGGCGGCGCCGAGGTGCGCACCGAGGCCACCGGCTACGGCGCCGTGTTCTTCGTCGACGAGATGCTCGGCGTGCACGGCGAATCGCTCGAGGGCAAGCGCGTCGCGATCTCCGGCTCGGGCAACGTCGCGATCTACGCCACCGCGAAGGCCTGGCAGCTCGGGGCGACCCCCGTCACCGCCTCGGACTCCTCGGGCTACATCGTCGACGACGCCGGCATCGACGTCGACCTGCTCCGCCAGGTGAAGGAAGTCGATCGCGCGCGGATCAGCGAATACGCGGCACGCCGTCCGTCAGCACGCTTCGTCGAAGGCGCGCGGCCGTGGGAGGTCGCGGTCGACATCGCGATCCCCTCCGCGACGCAGAATGAGATCGACGAGGACGACGCCCGCACTCTCATCGCCAACGGGGTGCGCGCCGTCGCTGAGGGCGCCAACATGCCCTCGACGCCGGGAGCCGTCGCAGAGTTCCAGCGCGCCGGCGTGCTCTTCGGACCGGGAAAGGCGGCCAACGCGGGAGGCGTCGCGACGTCGGCGCTCGAGATGAGCCAGAACGCTGCGCGTCAGCGCTGGACGTTCCACGACAGCGAGGCCAAGCTCCGCTCGATCATGAAGGACGTCCACGACTCGGCCTTCGACGCCGCCGCGCGCTACGACTCCCCGGGCGACTACGTCGTCGGGGCGAACTCCGCCGGGTTCGAGCGCGTCGCCCACGCGATGCTCGCGCAGGGCGTGATCTGACCCCTCCCGCCTCTCGGCGCGGAAGCCGGGCTCGGCTGAGCCCGGCGTCGCGGCGTGGTCGAGGCCTGCGGCGTCGGCGCTTAGCCCGACGCCGAGGTCTTCGCCTCGTCGACCTCGGCGACCGGGGCCGGCCAGAGCTGATCGATGAGCTGACGGGCCCAGGCGATGAGCTCGGCATCCGTCATCGCCTGACCGCCCGCCGTCGGGAGCGGCACCACGAGTGCCTCGCCGCCCGAGAGCAGCTTGGCCTTGGGGTGCAGGCGCTGCAGGCGCACGCGCATCGAGTCGGGGAGGTTCGCCGGCGCCACGCGCAGGTTCGGCCCCATCGCGACGACGTCGGCGAGCCCGGCCTGCGCGGCCCGGCGGCGCAGGCGCGCGACGGCGACGAGACCCTCGACCTCGGCCGGCGGCTCGCCGTACCGGTCGCGCAGCTCGTCGATGACGAGGTCGATCGAGTCGGCCTTCGCGGTGACGGATGCCGCCGCCGAGAGCTTCTGGTAGGCCTCGAGCCGCAGCCGCTCGCTGTCGATGTACGACTCGGGGATCCGCGCCTGCACCGGCAGCTCGAGGCGGAGCTCGGTCGGCCCCTCGTTCTCCTCGCCTCGGAAGGCGGAGACCGCCTCTCCGATCATGCGGAGATAGAGGTCGAAGCCGACACCCGCGATGTGGCCCGCCTGCTCGGCGCCGAGGAGGTTGCCGGCGCCGCGCAGCTCGAGGTCTTTCAGCGCGACCTGCATGCCGCTGCCGAGGTCGTTGTTGACCGCGATCGTCTCGAGCCGGTCGGCGGCCGTCTCGGAGAGCGGCTTCTGGTCGTCGTAGAGGAAGTAGGCGTACGCGCGCTCGCGCGCTCGCCCGACACGACCCCGCAGCTGGTGCAGCTGCGAGAGGCCGTACTTGTCGGCGCGGTCGATGATGATCGTGTTGGCGTTCGTGATGTCCAGGCCCGTCTCGACGATCGTCGTGCACACGAGCACGTCGGCGCGGCGCTCCCAGAAGTCGTCGACGACCTGCTCGAGGGCGTGCTCACCCATCTGCCCGTGCGCGACGGCGACGCGCGCCTCGGGGACGAGCTCCGCGAGCTCGGCGGCGACCCGCTGGATCGACTGCACGCGGTTGTGGACGTAGAAGACCTGGCCCTCGCGCAGCAGCTCCCGGCGGATCGCGGCGGCGATCTGCTTGTCGTTGCGCGGGCCGACATACGACAGGATCGGATGCCGGTCCTCCGGCGGGGTCTGCAGCGTCGACATCTCGCGGATCCCGGTGACGGCCATCTCGAGCGTGCGCGGGATCGGCGTCGCGCTCATCGCGAGGATGTCGACGTTCGTCTTGAGCTTCTTGAGCTGATCCTTGTGCTCGACGCCGAAGCGCTGCTCCTCGTCGATGATCATGAGCCCGAGGTCTTTGAAGACGACCTTCTCGGTGAGGATGCGGTGCGTGCCGATGACCATGTCGACCGTGCCGTCGGTGAGTCCGTCGAGCGTCTCGCGCGCCTGCTTGTCGGTCTGGAACCGCGAGAGCGGCCGCACCTTCACGGGGAAGCCCGCGAAGCGCTCGGTGAACGTCTCGATGTGCTGCTTGACGAGCAGGGTCGTGGGGACGAGCATCGCGACCTGCTTGCCGTCCTGGATCGCCTTGAAGGCGGCCCGCACAGCGACCTCGGTCTTGCCGAAGCCGACGTCTCCCGACAGCAGCCGGTCCATCGGGATCGGCTTCTCCATGTCGGCCTTGATCTCGTCGATCGTCTGCAGCTGGTCGGGGGTCTCGGCGAACGGGAAGGCCTCTTCGAGCTCGCGCTGCCACGGGGTGTCGGGATCGAACGCGTGGCCCTTCGACGCCATCCGCGCCGAGTAGAGCTTCACCAGCTCGACGGCGATGTCGCGCACCGCCTTGCGGGCGCGGCCCTTGGCCGCCGCCCAGTCGCTTCCGCCCATCTTCGACAGGGTCGGCGCTTCGCCCCCGACGTATTTCGAGAGGAGGTCGAGCTGGTCGGTCGGCACGAACAGCTTGTCGCCCGGATACCCGCGCTTGGAGGGCGCGTACTCGAGCACGAGGTACTCGCGCACGCTCTTGACGGCGTTGCGGCCGCCGCTGGAGACCTCGCGCTGCGTGAGCTCGACGAACCTGCCGATGCCGTGCGTCGCGTGCACGACGTAGTCGCCGGTCTTCAGCTGCAGCGGGTCGACGACGTTGCGCCGCTTCGACGCGAGCTTCTTGACGACCCGGCTGTCGCCGCCGATCGTGCGGCCGTAGAACTCGGTCTCGGTGAGCACCGCGATCTTCGCGTCGGGGGCCTCGAAACCGCGCTCGAGCGCCGCGAGCACGATGTGCGCGACGCCGGGCTCGGGAGCCTGGAACACCTCGTCGACCTTGCGCGCGGCGATGCCCCGCTCGCCGAGCACGTCGCGTGCGCGTTCGACGAGTCCGGTTCCGGATGCCGCGACCACGACCCGCCAGCCGTCGGCCAGGAGCTGCCCGACGTGCTCGGTCGCGCCGTCGACGTTGCCGTGGAAGGACGGTACACCGACGCCGGGGACGCGGATCACCGCGGAGGCCTCCAGCGCGACGTCGATGTCTTCGTCGATGAGACCTTCGGCCGCGGCATCCGCTGCTCCCGAATCGAATCCGGAGAGCGTCCACCACACGTCGCCACGCGCCGACGCCGCCTCGCGCAGCCGCGGGATCGTCAGGAAGTCGCCCGCGCCGAGGTCGATCGGCGTGTCGGCGCCCGAGGTCGCCGCACTCCACGCGGCGTCGAGGAACTCGCGGTTCGTGTCGCCGAGCGTGATGGCGCGCGCGACCGAGCGCTCGGGATCGGCGAGCGCGACCGCCGACCCTTCGGGGAGGTAGTCGACGAGCGGCACGACGCCGTCGACGACGGCGGGAGTCAGCGACTCCATGCCCTCGACCGGGATGCCCTCGGCCATCTTCTCGAGCATCCCCCGGATCGCGGGGAATCCGGCCATGAGTCCGCGGGCGCGCTCGCGGACGCTCTCGGTGAGCAGCAGCTCGCGGCTCGGGACGAGCGCGACCTCGCTTACCTCGCCGGGGAGCGAGCGCTGGTCGGCGACGGAGAAGGCGCGGATCTGGTCGACCTCGTCGCCGAAGAACTCGATGCGGAAGGGGTGGTCGGCCACGGGTGGGAACACGTCGAGGATTCCGCCGCGCACCGCGAACTCGCCGCGCCGCGAGACCATGTCGACGCGGTGGTAGGCGAGTTCGACGAGTCTCGAAGAGACCTGGTCGAGGTCGTGACCGCGGCCGCCTGTCGCGAGGACGACGGGCTCGACCTCCGCCAGGCCGCCCGCGAGCGGCTGGAGCGCCGCGCGCACCGATGCCGTCACGACGAGCGGCGTCGTGCCCGACCAGCCCGCGACGCGCCGCAGGACCTCGAGACGACGACCGACCGTCTCGGCGCTCGGGCTGAGGCGCTCGTGGGGAAGCGTCTCCCACGCGGGGAAGTGCAGGATCTCGGCGCCGGGCAGCAGGCACTCCAGTGCCGCGCCGAGCGACTCGGCGCGGCGGCCGGTCGGGGCGATCGCGAGGAGGACTCCGGGACGGCCGTTCGCGCGCCGGCGTTCGACGAGGGCGGCCAGGAGCGGGGCGTCCAGACCGTCGGCAAGGGAGAATTCCGCGTCGACGGATGCCGCATCCACGGCATCCCGGAACGATTCAGCCTGCTCGAGGGCGCGCACGATCCCGGGAACTGTCACCGAAAGAGTCTACGGCGACCCGCCGACACCGGCCGCGCGCTCGACCGAGGCGCGGGGCCGCGCGGCCGACTGATGCGCAGGGCCGCGCGCTCCTAGGATGATGCCGTGACCGACCCCATACCGCCGCGTCCGCCCCTGCCGCCTCAGAACCAGGCCGCGTCGACGGATGCCGCGTCCCCCGGCCCGTTCTTCCTGCGGACGCCGCTCGGCCCGGCGCGCCCGCGGCACCCGCACAGGCCGCGCCCGCGCAGCAGGCGTCGCCGCCGCCGTCGGCGTACCCGCAGGCGCCGGCCGCTCCCCCGCAGCCCTGGTATCGCGAGGGGACCGCGGCCTACCCGCCGGGGTATCCGCAGCCGTACGCGCAGCCGACGTACGGCGCGCAGCCGGGTCAGCAGTCGGGCTCCCCGCAGCAGTACGGTCAGCCGGCGTACGGCTCGCCCTCGAACCCACCCGGTCCGTATCCCCGACCCGGCGGGGCCTCCCCCGCAACGCCGTACACGGCGCCCGCCGGATACCCCGCGCCCTCCGGGTATCCGACGCCGTCGGACTACGCAGCACCCGCGGGATACCCGGCACCCGCGGGATACCCGTCACCCTCGGGATACCCGACGTCCTCCGGGTACCCGGCACCGTCTGAATACGCAGCCCCCTCCGGCTACGCCGCGCCGCAGGCCGAGCCCGCTTACGGCGGCCCGCTCGCCCCGCCCGCCCGCACCGGAGCGCTCGGAGTCGTCGCGCTCGTCGTGGGGCTCATCGCCGTCGTGGGCTCGGTCATCGCGGTCTCGGTCGCGGCGTTCCAGATCGGACTCGGCGCGGGCAAGGAGCTCGCGAGCCGTCCGCTGCCGAGCGAGTTCGACTGGAGCATCCTCACCCCCGTGCGCGACTGGGTGCTCCTCGGCGAAGCCGCGTTCTGGGTCGGCACGGCGCTCGGCATCTGGGCCCTCGTGCAGGGGATCGTCGCGGTCGTGAAGCACCGCGGTCGCGGAGCCGGTGTCGGCGCGATCGTCTGCGCCGCCATCGGGCCGATCGCATTCGCGATCGCCGCGAACGTCTTCCTCTCGATGGGCTTCGCCGCCGGCGCCGGCGTCGGCGGCTGACACCCGCACGCTCGAGAGACCCGGAGTCCCGGGGTCGAGCCCGAGGTCAGGCCTTCGGGGCGTGATGCCGCTGCTGCGCCGCGACGAGGCCGTCGGCGATGAGCTGCTCGACGGCGTCGGCCGCGTCGCCCACGAGGATGCCGAGGTTCTGCCGCTCCGCACCGCTGAACGGATCGAGCACCCAGTCGGCGGGGTCCTGGCGGCCCACGGGGCGGCCGATCCCGACGCGCACGCGCGGGAACTCCGGCGTCCCGAGGGCCTTCGCGACGTCGCGGACGCCGTTGTGCCCGCCGTGGCCGCCGCCGGTCTTGAGCTTGATGGTGTCGAACGGGATGTCGAGCTCGTCGTGCACGACGACGATGCGCTCAGCGTCGACGCCGTAGAACTTCGCCAGCCCCGCCACGGGTCCGCCCGAGACGTTCATGAACGAGTTGGGCTTGGCGAGCACGATCTTCGCGCCACCCGGACGCAGCCACGTCTCGGCGGTCCGCGCATTGGCCTTGTGCTGCCGGAAGGTCTCACCGCGCCGCGCGGCGAGCTCGTCGACGACGAGCTGCCCGACGTTGTGGCGCGTCTGCTCGTACCGGGGTCCGGGGTTTCCGAGGCCCACGACCAGCCAGGTCTCCGCCATGTCTTCCATCCTTCCGGACGCCGAGCGCGCACGGCGCCAGGGCAGAAGAGAAGCGAGGGGGCGCGGCATCCGCACCCCCTCGCTGTCGATCTTCGGTCGCGCCGCAGCGCGACCGCAGGTGGCTGTCCTTACTCGGACGGCGCCTGCGAGGACTCGGACTCGTCCGACTGACCCTCGGCGGTGGCCTCGTCGGCAGCCTCGATCTCGTCGGCGGCGGCGAGCGTCGCCGCGGGGACCGAGACGGCGACCACGAGCAGGTCGGGGTCGGCGATGAGCGACGCGCCCTTGGGGAGCGTGAGCTGCGAGGCGGTGATGTGCGTGCCGTCCTCGAGGCCCTCGACGTCGACCTCGATGTGCTCGGGGATGTGGGTCGCCTCGACCTCGAGCGCGACGCTCGTGGCGTCGAGGTTCACGATGGTGCCGGGGAACGGCTCGCCGAGGACGAGAACGGGCACGTCGACCTGGATCTTCTCGCCCTTCTTCACGACGATGAGGTCGATGTGCTCGATGATCTGGTGCACGGGGTCCTTCTGGACGTCCTTGACCAGCGTCAGCTGCTGCGTGCCGTTGAGCTCGAGCTCGAGCACGGCGTTGGCGCGGCGGATGATCAGCGCGACCTGGTGGCCCGGGAGGGCGACGTGCACGGGGTCGGTGCCGTGGCCGTAGATGACGGCGGGGATCTTGCCGGCGGCGCGCAGGCGGCGGGCGAAGCCCTTGCCGAAGTTCTCGCGAAGCTCGGCCTGGACCTTGGTGTCGGTCTCGGTGACCATGGGGTTCTCCTTGGCGGGCGCACGCGCCCGTTCGTGTTCAGGCGCGGAGCCTGGCGTATGGGGGTCTGGATTCGACTCGAACGCGAGCGCGTGAGGAAAGCCGTGAGCCTTGATCACCGCGTCGATCACGGATGTCGAAACCCGCGTGGCGGGTAACGAGGCATCCCTCGCCGAAGTACAGTCCTGAAGTCTACCAGGGCGGGGGCGCGCGCGAATGCGGGCGGCCGGGACGCCCGGCTACGATGAAGAGCGCCCGCTCCCCACTGCCTCGGAGGACCCCATGGACTACGGCTTCGCCTCGCACATCATGCTCTGGGTGGTCGGCGCGATCGCCGCCATCGGCCTGGTCGGCACCGTCCTCGCCTTCTGGTCGATGGGTCGCGCGGCATACCGCGACAAGTGAGCGTAGGCCTCACGGCACTCTCCCCCGCCCGGTGAGTGCGACGCCACACGCGCGTAATGCGACGCGGCCAGACTCTAGGCTGGAGATCGAATCCCCACGCTTTCTTGAGGAGTATCCGTGTCGCAGAATGACCCGTCGGCCCCGCTGAACATCTCGACCGATGACGACCAGTCGCCCCAGGAGGCGGCCGTCGAGCACGAGGGTGCTCCCCGCATCGAAGACGTCGAACGCCCCGCTCCCGCTCCGGAGGGGACGGATGCCGGTGCCTCCGCGACCGCCAACATCGGCGTCGTCGGACTCGCGGTGATGGGCTCGAACCTCGCCCGCAACCTCGCCAGCCGCGAGGGCAACACGGTGGCGGTGTTCAACCGCAGCCGTTCCAAGACCGACGAGCTGCTGGCCGCGCACCCCGAGGCCGAGTTCGTTCCCGCGTTCTCCTACGAGGAGTTCGCCGCGAGCCTCAGCACGCCGCGCACCGCGGTCATCATGGTCAAGGCCGGCCGCCCCACCGACGCCGTCATCGACTCCCTCCTCGAGGTCTTCGAGCCCGGCGACATCATCGTCGACGGCGGCAACGCGCTGTTCACCGACACGATCCGTCGCGAGAAGGCCGTCCGCGAGACGGGCGTCAACTTCGTCGGCATGGGCGTCTCGGGCGGCGAGGAGGGAGCCCTCAACGGCCCCTCGCTGATGCCCGGCGGCCCCGACGAGTCGTGGGTGACCCTCGGCCCGATCCTCCGCTCGATCGCCGCGGTCGCCGAGGGCGAGCCCTGCGTCACGCACATCGGCCACGACGGCGCGGGCCACTTCGTGAAGATGGTGCATAACGGCATCGAGTACGCCGACATGCAGCTCATCGCGGAGGCATACGACCTCATCCGCCGCGGCACGGGCAAGTCCCCCGCCGAGATCGCCGACGTCTTCGCCGAGTGGAACACCGGCGAGCTCGAGTCGTATCTCATCGAGATCACCGCCGAGGTGCTCCGCCAGATCGACGGCGAGACCGGCAAGCCGCTCGTCGACGTCATCGTCGACCAGGCCGGCGCGAAGGGCACCGGGGCGTGGACCGTGCAGACGGCCCTCGACCTGGGCGTTCCCGTCTCGGGCATCGCCGAGGCGACGTTCGCCCGCTCGCTTTCCAGCCACCCCGAGCAGCGCTCGATCTCGCGTGGGCTCCCCGGTCCCGACGTGCACCTCGACGTCGACGACCAGGACGCGTTCATCGAGGACGTGCGCCTGGCCCTGTTCGCATCGAAGATCGTCGCCTACTCGCAGGGCTTCGACGAGATCCGCGCGGGCGCCGCCGAGTACGACTGGACGATCGACCTCGGCGCCGTCTCGAAGATCTGGCGCGCCGGCTGCATCATCCGCGCCCAGTTCCTCAACCGCATCGCCGACGCGTACGCCGCCGAGCCCGACCTCGCGGTGCTGCTCACGGCGCCGTACTTCGTCGAGGCCCTGCAGCGTGCGCAGGACGCGTGGCGCCGGATCGTCACGATCGCGGCGACCGCCGGTATCCCCGCGCCCGCCTTCTCGTCGTCGATCGCGTACTACGACGGTCTGCGCGCCGAGCGCCTGCCCGCCGCCCTCATCCAGGGCCAGCGCGACTTCTTCGGCGCGCACACCTACAAGCGCATCGACAAGCCCGGAACCTTCCACACCCTCTGGTCGGGCGACCGCACCGAGATCGAGGCCGAAGACACGCACTGAGACCGAGCCTCACGACGAGGGCCCTCGCCGATTCCGGGATTCCGGGACGGCGGGGGCCTTCGCCACTCACGGGGGCTTCCCGCGATACGCGGGCCGCGCAGGATCGTCGTCGTGGCCGTCGGGCGCCGATCACACCGCCGGAACGACGTTGTGGTTGCGGGAGAAGAGATTGCGGGGGTCCCACTTCGCCTTGATCGCGGCGAGCTCGGCCATCGACTCCGCCGAGTACATGCGGTGCGCGAACGCGGGATCGGTCGTGGTGGAGAAGTTGCCGTAGACGCCGGCCCCCCGCGCCTCGATCGCCTCCCACTCCGCCGCGAGACGCGCGCGCTCCGCGTCGTCGACGAGGCCGGGGATGTCGAAGGCGCCGGCCATCGCGAACCAGGTGGCGTTGCGCGCGGGGAAGGGTGTCGCCTCCTGCGGGACGTCGCCGAAGGCGCCGCCGAGGGAACGCAGGAACAGGACCGACGCGGGCGCGCTCTCGCGGAACGCGACGAGGCTGTCGATGATGTCGTCGTCGAGAGACGGCACGAGCGTGTTGCCGCCGATGAAGCCCGGCATCTGCTGGTCGGGCGGCGGGAGCGGGTGGTCGAGGAGGATCTCGGGGTACTCCCGCACTCCCAGGTCGTTCTCGACGACGCCCTCGAGCGCGAGGAGCGGCGCGATCGCGGCACGCAGGGCGGCTTCGTCGGTGCCCGCCCAGACGGCCATGATCGAGGCGCCGGCGGGCGCACTGGGGTCCATCGCGGGCACGTCCATGTACGTCACGGTTAGCTCGCGCGGAGCCGTCGCGAGGGTGTCGCGCAGCGCCGCGAGAATGCGGCGCGCGTCGCCCGACACGCCCAGCTGGGCGAGGACCACTCCCGGCAGGTCGTGGGCGCGGAAGTCGAAGCGCGTCACGACGCCGAAGTTGCCGCCGCCGCCGCGGAGGCCCCAGAGGAGGTCGGGGTGCGAGGCATCCGTCACCTCCACGACCTCACCCTCAGCCGTGACGAGCTGGGCGCCCACGAGCTGATCGGCGGCGAGGCCCCACGCCCGCACCATCCAGCCGATGCCGCCGCCGAGGGTCAGCCCGCCGACGCCCACCGAGGCCGTGTCGCCCGAGCTGATGCCGAGGCCGTGCTCGGCGAGGGCGCGCGCGACGTCGCCCCACCGCGCTCCCCCGCCGATGCGGACGAGCGCGCCGCCCTCGGGGTCGGCGACGATCTCGACTGTGTCGAGCGCCGTCAGATCGATGAGCACGCCGTTGTCGAGCGTGCACCAGGCGCTGTGCCCGCCCGCGCGGACGACGACCTCGTGGCGGCCCGCCGCGGTGAAGCGCACGGCCTCGCTCACGTCGTCGACGGAGCCGACGCGCACGATGATGTCGGGACGGCCGAGGCCCGCGTGCGAGACGCGCGCCGCGTCCCACCCCTGGTCTTCGGCGCTGAGAACGGATCCGGATACGGCGTCACGCAGCGGTGCGATGTCCATACCGGGCACCTTATCGCCCCCCGCCGACACCGGCGAGAACCGGCTCAGCCCGACGCACCCGGCCGGGCCCCGGCATCCTGGACCCGGGACTTCTGTCCGCGGCGCGCTACAGCCAGCCGCGGCGCTTGAAGAGGAAGTAGAGCGTGACGCTCGTCGCGACCATGAGCCCGAGCGCCATCGGGTAGCCCCAGGTCCAGGAGAGCTCGGGCATGAAGTGGAAGTTCATGCCGTAGATCGTGCCGACCAGGGTCGGCGCGAAGAGGATCGCCGCCCACGACGACACCTTCTTGACCTGGTCGTTCTGCGTGATGCTGAATTCCGTCATGCGGCGCATCGCCTCGCTGTTGGCCTGCTCCACGAGCGTCGCGTGCACCCCGAGGGCCGACCCGAGCGTGTGCCGGAAGGCGTCGACCCGGTCGGTCAGGTGGCGGACGGAGTCCTCGATGTCGTGGAACGCGGGCGCGACCGCCGGCTGCGACGATCCGGCGACGATCTCCTGGATGCGTTCGAGCATGTCGGGCAGCGCCGCCGTCGCGTGCTGCATGTCGATGACCTCGCGCTGCAGCTTGAAGATGCGGCGCGAGACGCCCTCGTCTCGCGAGAAGAGCTGCTCCTCGATCTCGTCGATGTCGTTCTCCACGCCCTCGAGCACGGGACGGTAGGCAGCGAGGAGGTGCTCGAACATCGCCCAGAGCACGGCGAAGGGTCCCTTGGCGAGGATCTCCGGATCGGCGTCGAGCTTGCGGCGCACGAACTCGTCATCGATCCAGTCGTCGCTGTCGACGGTCAGGACGAAGTCGGGGCCGATGAACAGGTCGACCTCGGAGCACTCGACCGTCTCGCGGTCGTCGAAGTAGCGCGCGGGCTGCAGGACGACGAACGTCACGTCTCCGTAGCGCTCGAGCTTGCTGCGCTGGTGGCCGGTCAGGCAGTCGCGCACGGCGAGCGGATTCAGATCCAGGAGCTCGGCGATGCGCTGCAGCTCGCCGTCGCCGGTGCGGCTGAGCGAGATCCAGGCGAGCCCGCCCCGAGCGCGCGCCTCGCGGATGACGGTCTCTGGGTCGCCTCGCCCCTCGGCCTCATGGCCCCCGGCGACGCGCCGGCCGTCGACGTATACCGCGCAGTCCAGGAGAGCCATGCTGCAACCCTAGGTCGCTGGCGCCGCCCCCGGGCCCCGCGAGACTTCACAGACGGTGGCCGACACGCTGTGCGGCGCAGCCGTTCGTGAAGTCTCGCGGGAGGGAGGAGGGAGCCAGGCACCGAGGGAGGTGCACACGGATGCCTCAGCCCCGCGTGATGTCGGTCACTGCACCGTTCTCGAGACGCAGGCGCCGGCGCGCACGGCGCGCGACGGCCGAGTCGTGCGTCACGACGATGAGCGTCAGCCCCTCGGCGTTGAGCCCCTCGAGCACCGTGAGGATCTCGTCGCGCATGCTCTCGTCGAGGTTGCCGGTCGGCTCGTCGGCGAGGAGCACGCGCGGGCGCTTGACGATCGCGCGGGCGATCGCGACGCGCTGCTGCTGGCCGCCCGACAGCTCGCCGGGGCGGTGATCGGCGCGGTCGGCGAGGCCGACGTGCGTCAACGCCTCGGTGACGCGCGTCGCGCGCTCCGCGCGGGGCAGCCCGAGCGGCTCGAGGGCCATGTCGACGTTCTCGTGCGCCGTGAGGGTCGGGATGAGGTTGAAGCCCTGGAAGACGAACCCGATCTCCTGGGCCCGCAGGCGGCCGAGCTGCGCGTGCGGTGCGGTCGCGGCATCCGTCTCTCCCAGGATCACAGACCCCGATGAGGGCCGGTCGAGCGCCCCCAGAAGCTGCAGCAGCGTCGACTTGCCGCCTCCCGTCGGGCCCTGGATCGTCACGAAGTCGCCCGCCTCGATCTCGAGGTCGACGCCCGCGAGCGCCCTCACGAACCGGTCCTTCTGCGTGTACGTCCGCGTCACGCCGGCGAGGCGGTAGAGCGGTGACGGTACGAGCACCTCGGGCGTGGATGCGGGCGAGGGGTCGATGATGATCATGTCTTCTCCTGTCGGTGTCGTGTAAGGGGTGTTCCGGATGCCGGGACCGGCCGCGTCGTCGGCAGAAGCCGTCTCGGCGGACGCGGCCGGAGAGACCGGCGCGCCTCGCCCTGCGACGGTGTGAGCGTCCATCGGCTCAGCCCACCGAGCGCAATGCCTCGGCGGGGCTCAGCCGAGCCGCGCGCCAGCCGCCGAACGCGCCCGCGATGAGACCGCCCGCGACCGCGAGACCGATGGCCGCCACGACGACCCAGATCGTCACGGGCGCCGAGAGCACGATGTCGGTCGTGGTGGCTGCGAGGTCGCGCGCGAATCCCGGCGCTCCGCCCGGCGCTCCGCCCGGGGCACCTTGCGACGCCGCCGGAGCGCTCGAGATCGTCGGCGAGATGAGGTTGATCGCCCAGATCCCCGCGAGGCCGAGGACGAGCCCCGCGGCTCCGCCGAGGAGACCCTGCACGACCGACTCCCCCGCGACCTGGCCGACGACCCGGCTGTTCGACCAGCCGATCGCCTTGAGGGTGCCGAACTCCCGCGTGCGGCGGGAGACGCCCGAGATCGTGAAGAGCACGGCGAGGACGACGGCCACGGCGAGCACGAGGATCGACAGCCACGTGCCGAGGTTCGTGATGAGCGACGTCGCCGACGAGAGCGAGCCGGAGACATTCGACGCGAGGTCGGACTGCGAGCTCACCGTCGCATCGGGAAGCGCCGACTCGAGCGCCGCCTGCACCGCGGTGATGTCGGCGGCGGACCCCGCCTGCACGTAGACGGTCGAGACGACCTCGCCGACCCCCGAGAGCGTCTGCGCGACGTCGAGCGGGATGTACACGTTCGCGGCGGTGTCGGCCGAGCTCGAGGTCGACGCGACGATGCCGACGATCTGCATCTCGGCGCCGCCGACGTCGATCGTCCCGCCGACCGAAAGGTCGTTCGTCGTCGCGTACGTCTGGTCGAGCACCGCGACGTCCTGTCCCTTGTCGCTCGCCGCGAGAGCCCGGCCTTCGACGACCGAGACCGCCGAGAGCGGCCCCACGCCGGCAGCGGACGCGTCGATTCCGAGCACGGTGAACGAGTCGACATCGAACGACCCGCCGCCGAAGCCGCCCCCGCCGCCGGGCGCCTGCCGGCCTTGCGACGGCTGCTGCGACGAGTCCGTGCCGGTCGTGCCGCTGTCGGAGGGCGGCTGGGGCAGCTCGCCGTCGAAGGTCGTATTGGTGAGCGAGAGGGCTCCGGATGCCGCGGCCACCCCGTCGGCGCTCGCAACAGTGCCGACGGTCGAGGCGTCGAACGTGCCGCGCATGACATCGGCCATGAGGCGCGACTGGCTGAGGTTGGTCGTTCCGTCCTCCGACGTCGTGCCGCCGTCCTGCCCGAACTCGAACCGCGGGCCGCCGGCCCCGTCGCCCGGCTGCACCTGGGCGCCCGTCACCGTGAGGTCTGTGCCGACGCCGTAGACCGACTGCAACGCCTCGGTCTGGGCGTCGCGCACACCGGCCGACAGCGCGTTGACGACGATGACGAGGGCGATCGCGACGGCGAGCCCCGCCGCCACGATGATCGTCTGCTTCTTGCGGCCGGCCAGTTCCCGCCGCAGGTACGTCCAATACATGGGTCTCCTCTCGGCGGGCATCGTGCCGGCCGTCTCGACGACGACGGTAGAAAGCGCACTGATGCGACCGTGAAGCACCCGCTATGAGACCCTCATGAGCGCCGGGGGCGCGGCATCCGTCCCCCTCGACGCTCCGCTCCACACCGCGCCTGCCCCATCGCGGCACTCCCGCACTGCCCGGGGTGCGCTCTTTCACAGCGAACGCATAGGCTCCCCCATAGGAGCCGCAAAGGTACGCGACTCAGGATGGTGGCATGACCGTGACAGCTCCCGCTCCCGCCTTGCGCCGGCCCGATGGCTCGGCCCTTCGCGTCCTCGTGGTCGACGACGAGCAGATGCTCACCGACCTCCTCTCGATGGCGCTGCGCATGGAGGGCTGGGAGGTGCGCACCGCCGCGTCCGGGTTCCAGGCGCTCCAGGCCGCCCGCGACTTCGACCCCGACGCCATGGTGCTCGACGTCATGATGCCCGACCTCGACGGCATGGCGGTGCTGCAGCGCCTGCGCCAGTCGGGCAACGACGTGCCCGTGCTGTTCCTGACGGCGAAGGATGCCGTGAGCGACCGGGTCGCAGGACTCACCGCCGGCGGCGACGACTACGTCACGAAGCCGTTCAGCCTCGAAGAGGTCGTCGCGCGGCTGCGCGGGCTCATGCGCCGCGCCGGGACGGCGCTGGCGAGCGACGCCGAGCCGATCCTCCGCGTGGGCGACCTCTCCCTCAACGAGGACAGCCACGAGGTGGAGCGCTCCGGCGACCAGATCGAGCTCACGGCGACGGAGTTCGAGCTCCTGCGCTACCTCATGCGCAACCAGCGCCGCGTCGTGTCGAAGGCGCAGATCCTCGACCGCGTGTGGAACTACGACTTCGGCGGCCGCTCCAGTGTCGTCGAGCTCTACATCTCGTACCTCCGCAAGAAGATCGACCAGAACCGCGAACCGCTCATCCACACCGTGCGCGGCGTCGGCTACATGATCAAAGCCCCGCAGTGACCCAGCCCCCGACCGCCGCTCCCCTCCCCGAGGAGGCCGTCGCCGGGGCGGGCGCGGTGCCGGTCGCGCCGCCGCCCGTGCCGCCGGCGCCCCCCGTGCCGGGCGCGTCGGGAGCACCGACCGGGTCGTCTGCGCCGTCGCGCGGCCGCCGCCCGTGGAGCCTGCAGACGCGGCTCATGGTGACGATCACGGCCATCGTGGCCCTCATCCTCGTGGGCGTCGCGCTGGCGATCAGCGCCTTCCTCGGCCAGATCCTCCAGGAGAACCTCAACGCGAAGGTCCAGGAGACGGCAGGGGCCACGGTGTCGACCATCGTGCAGCTGCAGCGCGGCCCGCAGACCGGCGAGCCGCTCACGGCCTACGACGTCCTCAGCGCCGGCCGTCAGGAGGAGGGGGTCCTCCTCGTCATGAGCCAGCTCGGCGACGCCGCCGCCACCGGCGCCGTCGTCTCCTCGGGTAACACGGTCAAGACGCTCACCGAAGAGCAGGTCGAGAACGTCACCGGCGGCATCCGTCATCCCGGGCTCGAGTCCGTCACGATCGACGGGCTCGGCGAGTACCGCCTCTACACGTACCAGATGCCCAATCAGACGGTCGCGGTCGTCGGCCTGCCCCTCAGCGAGGTGCAGAAGACCATCACGCAGCTGTTCACGGCGATCCTCGTCGTCACGGCGGCGGGGCTCGTGCTGCTCGGCATCGCGATCGCCTTCATCGTGCGCGCGGGCCTCAAGCCGCTGCGCGCCGTCGCCGACACGGCGACGCGCGTCGCGGCGCTGCCGATGTCGGAGGGATCGGTCTCGATCGACGAGCGCGTGCCGGCGCGCGAAGCCGACGACCGCACCGAGATCGGCCGCGTCGGCCACGCCCTCAACACCCTCCTCGACCACGTCGACGCGTCGCTCGATGACCGGCAGCGCAACGAGGAGCGCATGCGGCGCTTCGTCGCCGACGCGAGCCACGAGCTGCGCACGCCCCTCGCCTCCATCCGCGGCTACAGCGAGCTGTCGCTGCGGGCGCTGCGGCAGTCCGAGGCATCCGGTGGTCCTGACGCCATGGTCGTGGAGACGACCGGACAGTCGCTCGAGCGGATACAGGCCCAGTCGCTGCGCATGACGACGCTCGTCGAGGATCTGCTGCTCCTCGCACGTCTCGACGAGGGACAGGAGCTCGTCTACGGCTCGGTCGATCTCACCAAGCTCGCGATCGAGGCCGTCGAAGACGCCCGTCCCGCCGGGCCCGACCACGAGTGGGTGCTCGAGGTCGGCGAGGAGCCCGTCGTCATCGCCGGCGACACCGGTCGCCTCCACCAGGTCGCCGCGAACCTCCTGGCCAATGCGCGCGCCCACACACCCGCGGGCACCACCGTCACGACGACCGTGGTGCGCGAGGGGAAGGATGCCGTGCTCCGCGTCCACGACGACGGACCCGGTGTCGACCCGGCCATAAAGGCCGAGCTGTTCGAGCGCTTCGCGCGCGCCGATCGCTCACGCGCCCGCAAGACGGGCGGGACGGGCCTCGGCCTCTCCATCGCGAAGGCGATCGTGGCGGCTCACGGCGGCTCGATCAGCGTCCGCAGCGAGCCCGGCGACACGACCTTCGAGGTGCGCCTGCCGGCACGCCCCGCCGATCCCCCCGCGGGGTAGAACTCCCGCCACGTCATCCGTGATGCTGGGCCGACCGCCAGCCGACGAGCGCCGCCGGCCCGCGGCATCCGTCGAAGGATCAGTACCCCGAGAACGCGTCAGTCGCGATCGACCGGGCCTTCTCGAGCGCCGGCGCGAGCTCGGCGATGAGGCCCGACGGCCCCGAGATGTACGCGTGCCGGGCGGCGATGTCGGGCACCACGCGCAGCAGGCCGTCGGCGTCGAGGCGCACGCCGCGTGCCCACACCCAGTTGCGCGGCAGGTCCTTCGGCTCGTCGCGCGTGAAGACGACGACCGGGACCCCGGATGCCTCGAGCTCGGCCCGGAAGGCGAGCTCCGACGCCTCCGACGCGACGTACACCAGGACGACGTCGCGGTCGTCGCCGGCGAGCTGCTGGTGGCGCAGCTGCGAGATGAACGGCGTCACGCCGATGCCCGCCGCGACCATGAGGATGGGGCTCGACGAGCGCTTCGGGAGGACGAAGTCGCCCCACACGCCGGTCACGGCGAGGACGCCGCCGGGCTGCACCGCGGCCAGCGCCTTCTTGTACGACGACTGCGGCTTGGCCCCGGCGCCCTGCGCCTCGCGGAACGCGACGCGCAGCTCGGGGAGATCCTCCGGCGCCGAGGCGATGCTGAACTCCCGGCGCGTGCCGCGCGCGTCGGGGTGCCGGTGCGGCACCTCCAGCTCGAGGTACTGCCCCGGCGTGAACGCGAGGCGGCTGTGCGTGCGGAAGGTCAGCTGCGTGACGGTCGGAGTGAGCTCGTCTCGCGACTGCAGGGTCAGGCGGACCGCCGAGCGCTGCGAGAAGGCGAAGGCGAACGCGACGAGGTTCCCTATGAGGAGCGCCCGCTCCTGGCCGAGGCTTACCTCTCCGACGGCGATCGGCCAGCCCGCGAGAACGCCCACGACAGCGGCGACGGTGAACTGCTGCCACCGCCGTGGCGGCATCGTCAGGGGCTCCGACAGCATGAAGGCGCCGAGGAAGAGGAACGGCGACGACAGCAGCATCTGCCAGAACACGTCCCACGCATCGAACGGGGTGCCGAGCGACTGGTACAGCGACGACACGCGCGCGACGCCGACCGCGACGGCGATGACGAGGAAGACCGTGACGACCCGCACCTTCTCGGTGCGCAGGAGCACGAGGAGGCCCAGCACGAGCACGGGGCCGGCGAGCGCGGGCGTGCCGACCCACCACGACGAGGCGCCGAGGGACGGCAGCCAGATGCTCAGCACGGTGAGCGCCGTCGCACCGACCGCGGCCGGGTTGAAGATGTGACGCCCGCGCCACGCGAGCACGTACTTCGAGAGGGATGCCACGAGCCCGGCGACGGCGATCCCGGCGAGCGCGACGAGGTCGATCGTCGGGCGCAGCACGAAGAGGAGGATGCCGGCGGTGATGAGCGACGACTCGATGCGCCACGGGAGCTTCAGCACCGACTGTGCCGCGGCATCCGTCGCACCGCACACGACCGCGAGCACGGCGAACGTCGCGAGCAGCTCGAGCGCCGTCGGGGCGATGAGGCCCGTGAACGACACCACCAGGGCGATGCCGGCCAGCGCCATGAGGCAGAGGAAGGCGAGCCGGTACATCGAGACGCGTCCGAGCACCGCGAACACGCGGTTCCACAGTGCTGTGAGGGATCCGATCACGTGAACAACTCTGCCTCACTGCCGGGCGACCATTCGACGCGGCCGTCGCTCGTCATCCGCACCCACTCCGCGCCCCATTCGTGGGCCAGCGCCGGACCGCCGTCGAAGAAGAGCGCCGTCGCGGCGGCGTCGGCGCGCATCGCGGTGGGAGCGATCGCCCACGTCGCGACGATCGAGCGCACCGGTTCGCCCGTCCGGGCGTCGAGCACATGGTGCAGGCCGTCGGCCCACGCGCGTCGGTTCGTCGCCGACGCGCAGAGCGCGGCATCCGTCACCTCCACGATCCCGATCGCTCGCCGTGGATCGTAGGGATGCTCGAGCCCCACCCGCTGCGGTGCGCCGCGCACGAAGAGGTCGCCGCCCGCGTCGACCACGAGGCCGTCACCCGCCCACGGGGTGAGCGTCTCGGCCACGAGGTCGACGAGACGGCCCTTCCCGAGCGCGCCGACGTCGAGGAGCGCCGGCGTCCGCACCTCGAGGGCGGTGTCGGACCACCGCACGATCTCACGCCACTCGCCCGGGGCCGGCGCGGCACCTCGATCGACGAACGAGTACGTCGCGTCGTAGCCGCGGCGGGCGAGGGATTCCCCCACGAGGGGATTGACCGCACCCTCCGTCGCCCGGGACAGCTCGGCGTAGGCGTCGAGCATGGCCACGGCGTCCGCCGGGGCGGGCATCGCACCGCCCTCGTACGCGAGCCGCGAGACGACCGAGTCGGGCCGGAAGCGCGACCACACCGCGTCGAAGTCGTCGATGCGGGCCGCGACCTCCGCGCGGGCGGCGTCGGTGAGCGGATGCCGCGTCTCGACCTCCCACACCGTGCCGATCGCGTCGAATCTCCAGACCGCGCCGCCGGTCATCCCTCAGCCCGCAGCCTCGGCCTTGATCTGCTCGATGGCCTGGGTGAAACCACCGCTCGTGAGCGACGAGCCCGCGACCCGGCTGACGGAGAGCGCGTCGATGTCCTGCCCGACGACGACGTCGGCGATGCCGCCGATGAACTTGGCCTGATACTCCTGCGATTCGCGCTTGGTCGGATTCCCGCTCACCTCGACGTCGGTGACGACGTCGTTGTTCAAGGTCACCGTCACACTGATCTGCTCGACGGATTCGGGCGTCGCATACGACCCCTCGGCCGTGTATGTGCCGTCGACGTAGGTGGAGGTCGCGCCCGAGTCGGTGTCGGACGCCTGCGCGTCGGCGCCGGCCCCCGTGCCGGTGTCGGTCGTTCCCGCGTCGGCGGTGTCGGCGCGGGGTGCAGTGCCCGTCGTCGCACAGCCGGCCAGCGCGAGCATGCCCGCAACGCCGACGACGGCGGCGCTCGCGCGGAGCGGGCGGGATACGGCGGCGGTGGGGATCATGGCGGTCCTCTCAGTCGTGCGTCGCGGGGGGTCTCCTCCCACGCTAAGTGACACGACCGAGCCGCCCATTCCGTTCACGCTATGAGGATCCTTCGAATGCAGATGAATGCATCCGGCTCAGCGACGGCGGAAGACGGCCTTGAGGATCTCGACGGCGAAGAAGATCGCGACCGAGAGGACGATCGGGACGATCCAGGATGCCGCGGCCAGCGGCTCCGACTCGAACAGCGTGTTCATCACGGGCAGGTAGGTGAAGAGCAACTGCAGGAAGATGAGGGCGGCCGCCGAGATCCAGACCACGCGGTTGCCGCGGAAGACGTCGACCGTGATGCTCGAGCGCGACATGAAGCGGCAATTGAGGAGGAAGGCGAGCTGCCCGAGCGCCAGCATGAGCACGGCTTCCGTGCGGGCGTACGCGACGTCGGTGCCCGCTGCCGCGGCGCCGTAGAAGACCCCCATCGCGGCACCGCCGATGAGGGCCGAGACGATGAGGACGAAGGCGAGCTCGCTGCCGCTGATGATCGAGCCGCCGGTGCGGCGCGGTGGGCGCGCCATGATCCCGACCTCGGCCGGCTCATAGGCGAGTGCGAGCGAGAGCGTCACGGCGGTGACCATGTTGACCCACAGCACCTGCACCGACGTGAGCGGGAGAGTGAGTCCGAAGACGACCGCGATGAGGATGACGAGGGACTGCGCGCCGTTGGTGGGGAGGAGGAAGACGATCGACTTGCGGAGGTTGTCGTAGATCCGCCGGCCCTCGGCGATGGCGCTGCGGATCGTCGCGAAGTTGTCGTCGGCGAGGACGAACTCCGCCGCCTCCTTCGTCGCCTCGGTGCCCTTGATGCCCATCGCGATGCCGACGTTGGCGCGTGTCAGCGCGGGCGCGTCGTTGACGCCGTCGCCCGTCATCGCCACGACCTCGCCGTGGGACTGCAGGGCGCGGACGATGCGGATCTTGTGCTCGGGGCTCGTCCGCGCGTAGATGTCGACGTCGCGCACGACCTCTTTGAGCTGCTCCTGCGTGAGCGCTTCGAGCTCCGTCCCGGTGAGGACGCGCACATCGTCGCCCGACACGAGGCCCATCTCCCGACCGATCGCGAGGGCGGTGCCCGCGTGGTCGCCCGTGATCATCTTCACCGCGATGCCGGCAGCGTGGCAGTCGGCGATCGCCTCGACGGCCTCGGGGCGGGGCGGATCGACGATCCCCCAGACGCCGAGGAACTCCAGGTCCTGCAGGTCGTCGATCTCGATCGTCTCGATGTCGGAGCGGATGGGCTTGCGGGCAGCGGCGAGCACGCGCAGCCCTTCGCCGCTCAGCTCGTCGATCACGGCCGCCCACCGCACGACGTCGAGGGGCTCGGCGCCCGCCTCGCCGCGCTGAGTGAGGGAGCGCTCGAGCAGACGGTCGGGGGCGCCTTTGACGAGGATGGCACGCGACCCGTCCGCGCCCTGGTTGAGAGTCGCCATGAACTTGTTCGCGGAGTCGAAGGGGATGACCGCGAGCCGCGAGCCGGCCCCCGGATCGAGGCGGCCCTTCATCGCGACGACCTTGAGGGCGCCCTCCGTCGGCTCCCCCACGAGCTGCCAGCGCCCGTCCGCATCGCGCACGACGTGGGCGTCGTTGCACAGTGAGGCGACGGCGAGCACGGCGGTGAGGTCGCCGCGCGCCCGCGCGCCGTCGACGGGCCGGATCTCGCCCACGGGGTCGTACCCCAGCCCCGTCACCTCGTACGGGGCGAGAGGCGTCACGATGCGCCGCACCGTCATCTCGTTCTTCGTCAGGGTGCCGGTCTTGTCGGAGCACACCGTCGTGACCGAGCCGAGCGCCTCGACGGCCGGGAGCTTGCGGGTGATGGCGTTGCGCCTGGCCATCTGCTGCACGCCGATCGCCAGCGTGATGGTCACGAGCGCCGGGAGGCCCTCGGGGATGGCCGCCACGGCGAAGCCGATGGCCGCCGAGACGAGATCGTCGATCGGCATCTGGTGGAGGAACCTGCCGATGAGCAGCATCACGGCGGCCATGCCCAGGATCACGACCGTGAGGACGCGGCCGAAGCCGTCGAGCTGTTTGGTCAGCGGCGTCGCGAGGGCGCCGGCCTCGTCGGCGAGGCTCTGGATCTTGCCGATCTCGGTGTCGGCGCCGGTCGCCGTGACGATCCCGCGCGCCTGTCCCGCAGACACGATCGTCCCCGAGAACGCCATGGAGCTGCGGTCGCCGACCCCCGCGTCGGGCGCGACCGGGTCGATCTGCTTCGACGACGGCACGGATTCCCCGGTGAGGGCCGATTCGTCGACGCGCAGCTGGAAGGCCTGGAAGAGCCGCACGTCGGCGGGCACCTTGTCGCCCGGCATGAGGCGGACGACATCGCCCGGCACGAGCTCTGCCGCCGGCACCGTGATCCAGCCGCCGTCGCGGCGGGCCGAGGCATCCGCCGACAGCATCCCGCGGATCCCCGCGAGCGCCCGCTCAGCACGGCCCTCCTGGATGTAGCCGACGACGGCGTTGATGATCGCGACCGCCATGATGACCCAGAAGTCCAGCCAGTCGCCCATGACGGCCTTGATGACCGCGGCGCCGAGCAGGATGTAGATGAGCGTGTCGTTGAAGTGCGCGAGGAACCTCAGGATCGCGGGCTTGCGCGCGGGTTCGGGAAGCTCGTTGCGCCCTGCGACGGCGAGGCGGGCCTCGGCATCCGTCGCCGTCAATCCCGCGCGGTCCGCGTGCAGCTCGCGCACGACCTCATCGACCTCGAGGGCGAACGGCCGTGCGACGACGAGCTCCGCCTCGGTGACCTGTGCTGTCATGACGACCCCTTCGACAGGGTCAGGCTAAGGCAGGTCGGGCTACGCCGCGCCGTCGAACATGCTGGTGACCGAACCGTCTTCGAAGACCTCGTGGATCGCGCGCGCCAGGAGCGGCGCGATCGGGAGGATCGTGAGGCTCGGGAACCGCTTCTCGTCGGGGATCGGGACCGTGTCGGTCACGACGACCTCGTCGATCGCGGCGCTCTGCAGGCGCTGGACGGCGGGGTCGCTGAAGATCGCATGGGTCGCAGCGACGATGACCCGCTCGGCACCGTTGGCCTTGAGCGCCTCGGCGGCCTTCACGATCGTGCCGCCGGTGTCGATCATGTCGTCGACGAGGAGGCAGACTCGGCCGCTCACCGCGCCCACGATCTCGTTGACCGTCACCTGGTTGGCGACGTTCGGGTCGCGGCGCTTGTGGATGATCGCGAGCGGCGCACCGAGGCTGTCGGACCACGTGTCGGCGACGCGGACGCGGCCGGTGTCGGGCGAGACCACCGTGAGCCTCGCGCGGTCCTCGCCGGTCAGCGTGCGCTCGAAGTACTCCAGCAGCACGGGCTTGGCGAAGAGATGGTCGACGGGGCCGTCGAAGAAGCCCTGGATCTGCGCAGCGTGCAGGTCGACGCTCATGACGCGGTCGGCACCGGCCGTGCGCAGCAGGTCGGCGACGAGGCGCGCGCTGATCGGCTCGCGGCCACGGCCCTTCTTGTCCTGACGGGAGTACGGGTAGTACGGGGCCACGACGGTGATGCGCTTGGCCGACGCGCGCTTGGCGGCGTCGAGCATGATGAGCGTCTCCATGAGCCACTCGTTGACGGGAGGCCCGAAGCTCTGGATGAGGAAGAAGTCGCAGCCGCGGATCGACACCTCGAACCGCGTCAGGATCTCGCCCGACGCGAAGGTGCGGTACTCCGTCGGCACGAGCTCGGTGCCGAGGGAGGACGCGACGTCGGCGGAGAGCGCCGGATGCGAGCGACCGGACGCGACGACGAGCCGCTTCTTCGTCTTGGCGACGAGGCCGGGAGCGATGTCGTTATCGCGGTCGAGATCGACCGTCTTCTTCTTACGCGCCATCGCCCGCTTCCTGTGCGGACCGAGCCCGGGCGGCGACTTCCGCCGCGCCCGTCCCCGGTCGATTCTTCTCGACCCACCCCTCGACGTTGCGCTGAGGGGCGACGCTCAATGCCAGGGCTCCGGCGGGCACGTCCTTGCGGATGACTGCGCCGGCACCGGTCTTGGCACCGTCTCCGATCCTAACGGGCGCGACGAAGACGTTGTGCGAACCGGTGTGCACCTCGTCGCCGATCTCGGTGCGGTGCTTCGTGAGGTCGTCGTAGTTCGCCGTGATCGCTCCCGCTCCGAGGTTGACCCCGCGGCCGATGTTCGTGTCGCCGATGTACGAGAGGTGCGGAACCTTGCTGCCGTCGCCGATCGTGGAGTTCTTCGTCTCGACGAAGGTGCCGATCTTGCCCTTCGCACCGAGCACGGTGTTGGGGCGGAGGTAGGCGAACGGGCCGACGTTCGCCCCGGCCCCGATGACCGACAGCGTCGCGTCGCTGCGCCGGACGACCGCGTTCTCGCCCACCTCGCAGTCGACGAGGCTCGTGTCGGGGCCGATCGTGGCGCCGGCGCCGACGACCGTCGCGCGGAGGATGTGCGTGTTGGGGAGGATCGTCACATCGGGCGCGAGCGTCGCGGTGACGTCGATCCACGTCGTCGCGGGGTCGAGCACCGTGACGCCGGCCACCTGCCACTCCCGCACCGTGCGGGCGTTGAGCGTGCGGGCCGCCTCGGAGAGCTGCACGCGGTCGTTGACGCCGAGGGCTGCCGAGGCATCCGCCGCCGTCGACACCGCCACGGGCAGGCTCGCGTCGTGCAGGAGCCCGACGACGTCGGTGAGGTACTTCTCGCCCTGCGCGTTGGCGGTGCCGATGCGCGCGATGTGGGTGCGCAGCTCGGGCGCGCGGAAGACGTAGACGCCGACATTGATCTCGGTGACCGATGCCTCGTCCGCCGTCGCATCCTTCTGCTCGACGATGCGCTCGAGATCGCCGGAGGCCCCGCGGATGACGCGGCCGTAGCCGGTCGCATCGTCGACGACAGCGCTCATGACCGTGACGGCGGCGCCGGAGCCGCGATGTGTGCTCACGAGGGCGGCGAGGGAGTCGCCGTCGAGGAGGGGCACGTCGCCGCTCAGCACCAGCACGTCGCCCGCGAAGTCGCCGAGCTGCGCGAGCGCGATCTCGACGGCGCGGCCCGTGCCCGGCACCTCGTCCTGGTCGACGACGAGCGCGTCGGGCGCGGCCTCGGCCACGGCGGACGCGACGAGGTCGCGCTCGTGGCGCACGACGACGAGGATGCTCGTGGGTGCGAGGCTTCGGGCCGTGGCGAGCACGTGGCCGACGAGCGGGCGCCCGCCGATGCTGTGCAGCACCTTGGGGAGCGAGGACTTCATCCGCGTCCCCTGCCCGGCGGCGAGGACGATGACAGCGAGCGGGGTGTCGGCGATGGTCTCTGACATGCTCCGCCGCCAGGATTCGAACCTAGACCTCACAGCTCCAAAGGCTGTCGTGCTGCCATTACACCACGGCGGACCGGCCCGGACGCGGGCGTCCGAAGCCTCGACAAGTCTGCCAGCCCCGGCACGCGGTCAGGGACGCGCCGCGGTGCGGCGCGCGGAGGCGGGCAGTCGATCGGGGGCGCGGTGGGGGGTCGATCGGGCTGCGCCGGGGGCTCGACCGGGCGATGCGGGGCACTGCGCGGGGGCGGGCGCGCGGCCTTGCGGGCGCGGGCGCGCGGCCTGCGGGCACGGGCGCGCGGTCTGCGGGCACGGGCGCGGCACGCGCGGCTCGATAATGGAGGGATGGCACAGGAGGCGGACGAGGTCGATCGGATCGTCGAGGCGTGGATCGCACAGCGCCCCGACCTCGACTTCTCGCCGCTCGAGGTGCTCTCGCGCGTCGACCGGCTCTCGCGACACCTCGACCGCGCGCGCCGCGACGCCTTCCGCCGCAGCGACCTCGAGCCGTGGGAATGGGATGTGCTCTCGGCGCTCCGCCGCGCGGGCGAGCCCTTTCAGCTGAGCCCCAAGCAGCTCCTGCAGCAGACCCTCGTCTCGAGCGGCACGATGACCAACCGCATCGACCGGCTCGTCGGTCGCCGGCTCGTGCGACGCGAGCAGGACCCGGACGACGGCCGCAGCATCCTCGTGATCCTCACCGAAGACGGACGCACGAGAGTGGATGCCGCGATCACGCGACTCGTCGACGCCGAGGCGCTGATGCTGGCCGGCCTCTCGCGCGGCGACCGCGAGCGGATCGCGGGTCTTCTGCGGAAGCTGAGCCTCGGGTTCGACACGAGCGGCGCGCTCTGATGGCGCGCGCGCACCTCCTGGGCGCCGAAGCCCTCCACCTCGAGTTCCCGACGAAAGAGACCCCGTAATGGCGCACCTCCTGGGCGCCGAAGCCCTCCACCTCGAGTTCCCGACGAAAGAGACCCCGTAATGGCGCACCTCCTGGGCGCCGAAGCCCTCCACCTCGAGTTCCCGACGAAAGAGACCCCGTAATGGCGCACCTCCTGGGCGCCGAAGCCCTCCACCTCGAGTTCCCGACGAAAGAGACCCCGTAATGGCGCACCTCCTGGGCGCCGAAGCGCTCCACCTCGAGTTCCCGACGAAAGAGACCCCGTAATGGCGCACCTCCTGGGCGCCGAAGCCCTCCACCTCGAGTTCCCGACGAAAGAGGTGTTCGACTCGGTGTCGCTCGGCGTCGACGAGGGCGACCGCATCGGCATCGTCGGCCGCAACGGCGACGGCAAGTCGAGCCTGCTCGCGATGCTCGCCGGGCGCCTCGACCCCGACGGCGGCCGCGTCACGGTGCGCGGCGGCGTGCGCGTGGGCGTGCTCGACCAGGGCGACACCCTCGACGACAGCCACACCATCCGCGAAGCCGTCGTCGGCGACGCCGCCGCCCACGAGTGGGCAGGCGAATCCCGCGTGCGCGACGTCATCGCGGGCCTCCTCGCCGACCTCGACTGGGACGGCTCGGTCGTACCGCTCTCGGGCGGCCAGCGCCGCCGCGTCGCCCTCGCGAAGCTCCTCGTCGGCGATTGGGACGTGCTCGCGCTCGACGAGCCCACCAACCACCTCGACGTCGAGGCCATCGCCTGGCTCGCCGAGCACCTGAAGTCCCGCTGGTCCCGCGGTGCGGGGGCTCTTCTGGTCGTGACGCACGACCGGTGGTTCCTCGACGAGGTCTGCACGACGACGTGGGAAGTGCACGACCGGCTCGTCGAGCCCTTCGACGGCGGCTACGCGGCATACATCCTCCAGCGTGTCGAACGCGACCGGCAGGCCGCCTCCATCGAGGCGCGGCGCCAGAACCTCGCCCGCAAGGAGCTCGCGTGGCTGCGGCGCGGCGCGCCGGCGCGCACATCGAAGCCGAAGTTCCGCATCGACGCCGCCAATGCCCTCATCGCCGACGTGCCCGAGCTTCGCGACCCGGTCGCGCTGCAGTCCCTCGCGGTGTCGCGCCTCGGCAAAGACGTCGTCGACCTCCTCGACGTCTCCGTCGCGTACCCCGCCGAGACGGGCGGCGAGAAGCGGGTGCTCCGCGACGTCGAATGGCGTCTCGCCCCCGGGGAGCGCACCGGCATCCTCGGGGTGAACGGTGCAGGCAAGTCGACGCTCCTCGGCCTCATCGCCGGCACCGTCGATCCGACCTCGGGGCGCGTCAAGCGCGGCAAGACCGTGCAGGTCGCGACGCTCACGCAGCGCCTCGACGTGCTCGAGCAGCACCTCGACGAGCCGGTGCGGCTCGTCATCGAGCGGCTCCGCACGAGCTACACGTTCGGCATGGGACCGAAGGCCCAAGAGCTCACCCCGGGGCAGCTCCTGGAGCGCATGGGCTTCCAGTCGGCACAGCTCTCCACCCCCGTCAAAGACCTCTCGGGCGGACAGCAGCGCCGTCTGCAGCTCCTGCTCATCCTCCTCGAGCAGCCGAACGTCCTCATCCTCGACGAGCCCACGAACGACCTCGACACCGACATGCTCGCGGCACTCGAAGACCTCCTCGACTCGTGGCCCGGCACGCTCATCGTCGTCTCGCACGACCGCTACTTCATAGAACGCGTGACCGACCAGCAGTACGCCCTCTTCGACGGCCACCTCCGCCACCTCCCGGGCGGAGTCGACGAATACCTGCGCCTGCGCAAAGTGCAGAAGGCGAAGGCGGATGCCGCGCCCCCGCGCCCCACTGGCGGCCAGACGCCCTCGACGCCGCACGTCGACGCCCTCTCCGGCGCCGACCGCCGTACGGCGCAGAAGGAGCTCTCTGCGATCGACCGCCGCCTGGAGCGCCTGCAGCGAGACCTCGACGCGATCGACGTGCGCCTGGCCGACAGTCACGACGACTACGAGGCCCTGCTCGACCTGCAGACCCGCCGCACGGCGCTGACCGACGAGGTCGGCGAGCTCGAGGAGCGCTGGCTCGAGCTCAGCGAGTCGCTCGAGGCCTGACCCGCGCGGATGCCGCGCCGCGGCATCCGTCCCTCTTCCCCGCACCTCGCCGCGGCAGCCGTCCTGGTGCCGTCCCCTCCCCGCACCTCGCCCGCGGCAGCCGTCCTGGTGCCGTCCCCCTCCCCCGCACCTCGCCCGCGGCAGCCGTCCTGGTGCCGTCGCCCTCCCACCGTCTCCCCGCCCCCGCCCCTCCCCCGCCCCGGCCCCGGCAGTCGTCCCCACCGGCCGCGACGAGTACGTACGATCTCGCCGAGAACACACGATCGCCGCGCGAACAACGTGTGGTCTCGACGACTTCGTACGTACTCGACGTTGCAAGAGCCGAGCAAAGCCCAGCCGAGCGACAGCCCCGCAGCGCGTCGTCCGGGCTCAGTACCAGAAGCTCAGGCGGGCCGTCTCGGGCCACGCGAAGATGCGAGCGGCCGCGAGGGGGTCGGATGCCTCGACCCGCCCAGCCGCGACGAGCGTCGTGAGCGAGACCGACCCCAGGTAGAGCGCGGCGAGCTCGGCGACCCCCAGCCGCACGACCGGCACAACAGGTGCGTCCCACACGACCGCCGCGTCCCGCCCGATCGCCGCGACCGGCGCGTCCCGCACGACCGGCACAACAGGTGCGTCCCGCACGACCGCCGCGTCCCGCGCGTCCCGCACGTCCGGCCCGCTCCGCGCGTCCGGCGCGCCCGGCACGCCGGGCTCCGCGCCGTCCCACGGCCGCACCGAGCCCGTTCCGTCGGCGTCGACCCGCAGCATCCATCGGCCCTCGCCGAATCCGAGCGGATCCGACACCTCGAGCGCGAGCTCGCCGGGAGCGGCGTAGCGCCGCGCCGCGAGGGCGGCGGGCACATCGAGCAGCCGCACGTACTGGTGGTCCTGCACGGTGAGGGTCGCGGCGCGGCGGTCGGCGATCATCCACAGCACGGGCTCGTCGATCGCGAGCTCCGACGCGGTGAGCTCGCCCACGAGGTCGAGCTCGAGGAGGAACCGCCACAGCGCCGCGTACGCGTCGGACGTCTGCGAGATGAGCCGGTGCACCGTCACCTTCGAGCGGGCGAAGTCGTCGTGGTTCTCGTGGTACGCGTACAGCGCGACGCCGCGGACGGCACCGCCGGCGTCGGCGTACTGGATGGCGCGGAGCTTCTCGGGGTGCTCGGCATCGGGCCGCGTCCCGGCGAAATGATCCCAGTGGCCGTCGGGCATCGCGATCTCGCCCGCGAAACGCCGGCGCACCGCGTCGTGCAGCTCCGGCGCGATCTCGCGGAACCGCTCGCGCGACACGAAGTCGACGCGCCCGTCGGGTCTCGGCCCGGTCCAGTGCGCACGGGGCACGTCGATGCGCAGGTGCCCGCTCATCGCGCCGGGGGCGAAGCCGAACCGTCCGTAGATCGCGGACTCGCTGACAGTCAGGACGGCGACCGGGATGCCGAGCTCGTCCGCGCGGCTGAGCTCCCCCGCCATCATCGAGCGGAGGATCCCGCGGCGCCGGTGCGTCGGGGCGACCGTCACGGAGCTGATCGCGACCGACGGGATGCCGCCGCCGCCCGGGACCGACAGGTCGGTGACCCACGAGGCGAAGGTCGCGACGGGACGCTCGGGCTCGGGAGCCGCCTCGTCGAACACGCCGACGAGCCGGCGCTGCCCGAGGCGGTCGAAGCCCGACTGGAGCTGGACGTCGTTGCGCTCGCCGTCGAGGAACCCGCGCGCGACGGCCTGATGCCACGCGCGGAAGCCCTCCGGATCGGTGTTGGGGACGACCCGCAGGTCGAGGCCCTGCTCGGCGAGCGCCGCACGGGCGACGTCGTCGATCGGGCCGTCGTGCTGCTGCGCGGCGAGATCGGTCGACATGTCGTTCCTCCAGAGGTCGGGGACGGAAGGGGCTGAAGCGGCGGGCGGCGGGTGGATCGAGGGCGGAAACGGGTCGTCGGCGGGTGGATCGAGAGCGGAAACGGGTCGTCGGCGGGTGGATCGAGGGCGGGAACGGGTCGTCAGCGGGTGAATCGATGACGGATGCCGCGGCTCAGAGCGCGCGCGCTCCGGCGACCGGTCCGTGCACATGCAGGGCCGGGTACCCGGCCGCCGCGAGCGTGACCTGCAGTTCGAGCGCCGCCTCGGGGCCTTCGGCGAGGAAGGCGAGGGTCGGGCCCGAGCCCGAGACGAGCCCGGCCAGGGCGCCCGAGCGCTCTCCGAGCTCGAGCGCTTCGCGCAGGGCCGGACGCAACGACAGGGCTGCCGGCTGCAGGTCGTTTCTCACGCGCACGGAGAGGGCCGCGGCATCCCCCGCCCGAAGCGCCTGGAGCACTCCCGGCTCGACGGCGGGAGTGCGGCGCGGCGGAGCGATGTCGGGCGCGCGGTCGGCGCGCATGCGGTCGAGGTGGGAGTAGACCTCGGGGGTCGACAGGCCCTCGTCCTCCGACGTCAGGAGCACCCAGTCGAAGCGTCCCTTCGCGAGAGCCTGGCTCAGCTGATCGCCCCGGCCCGTGCCGATCGCGGTGCCGCCCATCAGCGCGAAGGGCACGTCGGCGCCGAGCCGCGCGGCCAGCCGCTGCAGCTCCTGCATGCCGAGGTCGGTGCCCCACAGCAGATCGCAGGCGACGAGCGCGGCCGCGGCATCCGCAGACCCGCCCCCCATGCCTCCCGCGACCGGCACGTGCTTGACGATCTCGAGGTGGACGCCGCCCTCGTAGCCTGCGCGCTGCGCGAGCATTCGCGCGGCGCGAAGCGCGAGGTTGCGGTCGTCGGCGGGCACACCCGAGACATCCACCGTGCCGCTCACGCGGATCGTGAAGTCGTCGGCGGGTGTCGCCCACATGTCCTCGTAGAGCGAGACGGCCTGGTACGCCGACGCGACGTCGTGGTACCCGTCGTCCTGCACGTCGCCCACCTCGAAGAAGAGGTTGATCTTCCCCGGAGCGCGGACGTGGACGCGGTCGGCGACGGCGGCGTCGGTCACGAGTGGTGGTCCCCACAGGAACGGCAGCGCGATTGGTCGGTCACTGTTCGAGGCTAGCGCGCGGACGGAGGCGCGGCGCGGCGACGCGGAGCACCCGCGAAGCACGCGCGACCACGCGCGTGGGGACGCGCGTGGGGACGCGCGTGGCACACGCCCGACGGCCGTAGGGCTCCCCCGCCGAATGTCAAGGGGTGGCCCGGGAAACGGTCCTGTAACAACATGTGCGTAGGGTGGCAGTGAAGCCTCCCTTCACCCCTGCCCTCGCCCCTCGCCACGTCCATCCCTCGCCGAAAAGGAGGACGCCATGTCTGCGCTGCCCGCGATGCCCGCCATCGCCCCGCTGTCCGGTCTGCCCATCGAGCAGCACACCTGGTCGAGCCTGCTCGGCCGCCCCGACGTCGTCCTGGAACGCGGCATCCTTCATCTCGTTCACGACTCCACCGCTCCCCTCGAAGCCCAGACGGAGGACCTGCTCCTCGTCGCGTCGGCCCTCGAGAACGCCGGCGTCGACGTGCTCCTCATCCGCCACGACCGCCGGATCCCCGCGCTCGTCGTCGACGTGACGGCTCGGGATGCCGCGTTCGAGGCGCTCCGCACGCTCGGAAGCCATGAGCCGCTCTACGTCAAGAAGCCCCGCGGCCAGGCCACGCTCGCCGTCGATGCCGCCGCACCCGGCGCCGATCCGTCGGCGTGGCGTGTGTACCGCCCCCGCGTCACGCGTTCGGGGGGCCTCCGGTACGGCTCGTCGCTCGCGGCACGGGTGGAGTTCTGGCGATTCGGCGACGACGCCGTGGAGGCGCCCGCCGAGAACGTGCTCCTGCGCAAGACGACCGCGGCCGAAGACATCGAGTTCGAGACGGTCACCCGGCATGGCCGCTCGTGGCGCACGATCGCCGGCATGTTCGACCCGCTTCCGGACGAGTTCACCGAGCCGGTCGACATCGTCTTCTCGTGGGTCGACGGCTCGTCGACGGAGTTCCAGCGCCAGCGCGCCGCGCGCATGGCCGGCTACGTCGTGGGCGAGGGCGACGACGGCCCCGCGCGCTTCCGGCACGTCGACGAGCTCCGCTACGCGCTTCGGAGCGTCCACATGTACGCGCCGTGGGTGCGCCGCATCTTCATCGCGACAGACTCCCCCGCTCCGGCGTGGCTGCTCGAGCACCCTCGGGTCACGGTCGTGCGCAGCGAGGAGTTCTTCGCCGACCCCTCCGTGCTCCCGACCCACAACTCGCACGCCGTCGAAGCGCAGCTGCACCGCATCGAGGGGCTCGCCGAGCATTTCCTCTACTCCAACGACGACATGTTCTTCGGACGCCCCGTCGAACCGGAGATGTTCTTCACGCCCGCCGGCATCAGCCAGTTCGTCGAGTGCGAGGTGCGGATCGGAGCGGGGCCGACCGCAAGCCACCGCAGCGGTCACGACAACGCCCTGCGCGTCAACCGCGATCTGCTGCGCGAGCGCTTCGGCCGCACGATCGTGCGCGATCTCGAGCACTGCGCGGCCCCTCTGCGGCGCAGCGTCGTCGAGGAGCTCGAGCGAGCCTTCCCGGAGGACTTCGCCCGCACGGCCGCGTCGCGCTTCCGCTCGTCGACCGACATCTCGGTGACGAACTGCCTGTACCACTACTACGCGCTCATGACGGGGCGCGCGATCGCGACGCACCGCCCTCGCGTGCGCTACGTGCAGACGACGATGGCCAAGTCGCTGCGGCGCATGGAGACCCTCGCGGAACGACGCGACGTCGACATGTTCTGCCTCAACGACGGCGGCGAGACCGAGATCCCCGAAGAGGTCCGCGTCGCGGCGCTGCGCGACGCGCTCGAGAGGATGTTCCCGGTGCGGGCGCCGTGGGAGCGCGCCGAGCTCACCGAAGAACAGGCAGCGGCTCGGTCGGCGCATCCTTCCGCACGTCACTGAACGTCGCGGGCATCCGGGACGCGGGCGGCTCGACTCCCGCCGGCACGCGGGGCGCGGGCGGCTCGATGCCCGCGAGGACGAGCCTGCGCCGCGCTTCGAGGGCATCGATGTGCTCCAGCGGCACCGGCGCCTCGACGGGGACGACCGAGTGGACGACGGTCTGGTCGTACACGTGCACGAGGTTGAACGACTGGGCGCCGTCCTGCGGCCTCGAGCCGCCCACCGGCACCGTGAGGTCCTGCGTGTAGCACGTCGCCGAGGCGACCGACACGGGGATCCCCGCGAACGTCGCGAACGTCGAGTAGTGCAGGTGCCCCGCGATGATCGCGCGCACGTCGCCGTCGCGGAGCACCGCCGCCAGGCGAGACTGATCGCGCAGCTCGACGCTCGCCGCGAGCGGGAGCACGCTCGGAACCGGCGGGTGGTGCATCGCGAGGATCGTCCCGAGGGGCGCCGGCGTCGCGAGCACGTCGCGGAGCCATTCCAGCTGCGCGTCGCGCAGCTCGCCGTGGTGCTCCCCCGGAACGGTCGAGTCCAGCGTCACGAGCCGCAGACCGTCGAGCTCGTCGACGCGGTCGTACGGCGCGAGCGGGTCGCTCGAGGGCTGGTCGAGCAGCTCCGCGCGCAGGGCGGTGCGGTCGTCGTGGTTGCCCATGACCCAGAAGAAGCGCGCGTCGAGGCGGGCGGCGAACGGCTCCACGAGCTCGCGGATCGCCTCATAGGCCTCGGCCTCGCCGAGGTCGGCGAGATCGCCCGTGAAGACGAGCGCATCGGGGCGGACACCGGATGCCTCGATCGCGGCGAGCGCGCGCGAGAGGCGGTCCGTCGAATCGACCCGGTCGAACAATCGGGATCCCGCGGCACGCAGGTGCGTGTCACTGAGGTGTAGCAGGATCCGCTCGGGCGCCGGATACTCCGCGGTGCGCATCGCCTTCTCTTCCGTCGGGCGCGGAGGCATCTCCGCGGACGCCGTAGGTCGACGTTGCGCGAAATGCTACCCGCACGATTCGGCGCAACCCGGGTACATATCGGGAATGTCGGGCGAACCCATCATGAACGCTCAGACGCGCGCGATGCGGACGAAGTCCTCGATCGAGAGCTGCTCGCCGCGTGCAGTCGGTGCGACGCCGGCCTTCTCCAGGACCGCGGATGCCTCGGCCGCCGAGCCGCCCAGCACGGCGGACAGCGCCTGCCGCAGCATCTTGCGGCGCTGCTGGAACGCGGCATCCACGATCGCGAACGTCCGCCGCCGCTCCTCCTCGTCGCCGCGCGGCGTGGCGTCGCGCTCGAAGGCCACCAGGACGCTGTCGACATTCGGCACGGGCCAGAACACCTGCCGCGAGACGGTGCCCGCGAGGCGCCACGGGCCGTACCACGCGGCCTTGACGCTCGGGGCGCCGTAGACCTTGGAGCCCGGCGGGGCGGCGAGGCGCTCCCCCACCTCGGCCTGCACCATGACGACTCCGCGGTCCAGGTGAGGGAAGGTCTCGAGGAAGTGCAGGAGCACCGGCACGCTGACGTTGTACGGCAGGTTCGCCACGAGCACCGTCGGGTCGCCGGGCAGCTCGGTGACCCGCAGGGCGTCGGCGTCCACGACGGTGAGGGCGCCGTCGGGCACGCCGTGGGCGGCCGCGGTCGCGGGGAGCTTCTCGGCGAGTCGGTGGTCGATCTCGACGGCGGTGACGGATGCCCCGGCCTCGAGGATCGCGAGGGTGAGCGACCCGAGTCCCGGCCCGACCTCGACGACGCGGTCGCCCGGCTCGACGCGCGCGACGTGGACGATCTTGCGGACGGAGTTGGCGTCGACGACGAAGTTCTGACCCAGCTTCTTGGTGGGCGTGACATCGAGCTCGGCCGCGAGGGCGCGGATCTCGGCGGCACCGAGGAGACTGACGGGCATGCTCATTACAGTAGCCACGGTCCAGCGTGGCTGACTCGACCGGGCTCCGCCGCGCCGCTAGCGTCGGGCTATGAACACTACGGGCTCGATTCCGGCGGACGCGTTCTCGTTCCGCAGCCCCTACGGCCGCCGCGCGGTCGGCCTCTCCGTCGCGGCCGCGGTCGGCGGATTCCTCTTCGGCTTCGACTCCTCCGTCATCAACGGCGCCGTCGACTCGATACAGCAGGACTTCGGGCTCAACGCCGTCGTCACGGGGTTCGTCGTCGCCATCGCGCTCCTCGGCTGCGCCGTGGGCGCCATCGTCGCCGGCAGCCTCTCCGACCGCTGGGGGCGCCTGCGCGTCATGTTCCTGGGCGCCGTGATGTTCTTCATCTCCTCGCTCGGCGCGGGGCTCGCCTTCTCGGTGTGGGACCTCGCGCTGTGGCGGGTCATCGGCGGTCTCGGCATCGGCATCGCCTCCGTCATCGCGCCCGCCTACATCGCCGAGATCGCGCCGCGGCAGATCCGCGGCGGTCTCGCCTCACTCCAGCAGCTCGCGATCACGCTCGGCATCTTCGCGGCATTGCTCAGCGACGCGCTGCTGCAGAACGCCGCGGGCGGCGCCGACGAGGTGCTGTGGCTCGGGCTCGAAGCGTGGCGGTGGATGTTCCTCGTCGGCGTGATCCCGTCGGCCGTGTACGGCATCCTGGCCTTCACTCTTCCGGAGTCTCCCCGCTACCTCATCGCGAAGGGCCGGTACGACGAGGCGCGAGCGATCTTCGAGCGCCTCGTGCCGGCGGCCGACCTCGACCAGACGATGAAAGACCTGCAGACGACGATCGAGACCGATCGCAAGAACGCGGGCGTGTCGATCCGCGGCCCGGTGCTGGGCCTTCAGCGGATCGTGTGGGTCGGCATCATCCTGTCGGTGTTCCAGCAGTTCGTCGGAATCAACGTGATCTTCTACTACTCGACGAGCCTGTGGAACTCGGTCGGCTTCGACGAGAGCAACTCGTTCACGATCAGCGTCGTCACCTCGATCACGAACGTGCTCGTGACGCTCGTCGCGATCTTCCTGGTCGACCGCGTCGGCCGAAAGCCCATCCTCCTCACCGGCTCGGTGATGATGACGCTGTCGCTGGGCGCGATGGCGATCGCGTTCCTCTTCTCGACGACCGACTCCGAGGGCGCCGTGACACTCCCCGCGCCGTGGGGGCCGATCGCCCTCGTCGCGGCCAATCTGTTCGTGATCGGCTTCGGCGCGTCGTGGGGCCCGCTCGTCTGGGTGCTCCTCGGCGAGATCTTCCCGAGCCGCATCCGCGGCAAGGCGCTCGGCGTCGCGGCCGGCGCGCAGTGGATCGCGAACTTCCTCATCACGGTGAGCTTCCCCGCGATGAGCGACTGGTCGCTGCCGGCCACCTACGGCATGTACGCCCTGTTCGCCGCTCTCTCCTTCGTCTACGTCGCCTGGCGCGTGCCCGAGACGAAAGGCATGGACATCGAGCAGACCGAGACGCTCTTCACCCGCAAGGACGCGCGGGCAGCCGGCACCGTCTGATTCCGCGCGCGGTCGCGTGAGGCGAGCGCGCGCTCACGGTGTCCGGGGGCCCTCGTAGGATTGGCGGATGCCCTCCCTCGGCGACCTCGTCGCACCGCGTCGTCTCGGACGGGACTTCCGGTGGCTGCTCGCCTCGTCATGGACGAGCAACCTGGGCGACGGCATCGCACTGGCCGCCGCGCCCCTCCTGATCGCCTCGCTCACCCCGTCGCCGATCCTCGTCGCAGCCGGCGCGATGATGCAGTTCCTCCCGTGGCTGCTGTTCGGGCTGCTCGCCGGCGCCGTCGCCGACCGTCACGACCGCCGACGGCTCGTCATGATCGCGGATGGCCTCCGCGCCGTGATCGTGCTCGCCCTCGTGGCGTTCCTCGTCACCGGCCAGGCGAGCGTCTGGATGGTGCTCGCGACGTCGTTCCTCTACGGCACCGCGGAGGTGTTCGCCGACTCTGCCGGCAGCACGCTCCTGCCGATGCTCGTCAAGCCCGCCGACCTCGGGATCGGGAACGCCCGCATGCAGGCGGGCTACCTCGTGGCGAATCAGCTGGCGGGGCCGCCGCTGGGCGCCTTCCTCTTCGCGGTCGGCTCGTTCTGGCCGTTCCTGCTGCAGGTGCTGTGCGTGTCGCTGGCCGTGCTGCTCATCTCGCGCATCGCGCGGACGCCGGTGCCGCAGCATCCTGAATCGTCCAGGGAGACGACGACGCACGCCATCCGCGCGGGTCTGCGGTGGCTCCGCCACAACGCGCCGGTGCGCACGCTCGTCCTGATCATCCTGGTCTTCAACATCACGTGGGCCGCGCCCTGGGGCGTGCTCGTGCTCTACGCGACCGAACACCTCGGGATGGGGCCTGTGGGGTACGGAGCGCTCACGACGGCGTCGGCGCTGGGCGGCATCATCGCCGTCTTCGGCTTCGGGTGGCTCGAGAAGCGCGTGTCGTTCGCGACGCTCATGCGCGTGTGCCTGTCGCTCGAGGTGGTGATGCACTTGAGCTTCGCGCTCACGACCTCGCCCGTGGTCGCGTTCGTCATCATGTTCGGCTTCGGCCTGTACGCCTTCGTGTGGGCCACGATCTCGACGACCGTCCGGCAGCGGCTGGTCCCCCTCGAGCTGCAGGGGCGCATCGCGTCGGTCAACATGGTGGGCGTCTTCGCCGGCCTCGTGATCGGGCAGTTCATCGGCGGCGTCCTCGCGCAGGCCTGGGGCCTCACGGCGCCGTGGTGGTTCGCCTTCGCCGGCTCGGCGATCACGCTCGCCCTGGTGTGGCGGTCGATCTCGCACATCGCCGCAGCGAAGCCCGTGCTCGACGCCGAGGAGGCCGCGCAGGTCGCCGAGGAGGACGAGCCGGGCGCCGGCGGGATGCCGCTCCCCGACTGACCGGCCTGGGCCCGGTCCGGGCGCGCCCGGTCCCCGTCCGCGCCCCGGCCCCGCGCTGCGCCCGTCCGCGCCCCACGCCCACGCCCCTCGAGACAAGGGATTCTCGTCGAACCAAGGGTCGACGACCCCGGTTTCGACGAGAATCCCCTGTCTCGGCATCCGTCCCGCTCTCAGCGAGCGCCGCGGGTCACTCCTCGCGGTCCCACGGCAGCTCGATCGTGGGCAGGATGAGGATGCGCCCGAGCACGGCGCTGGGGTGCTTCGCCATGAACGAGGCCGCCTCCTCCATCGACTCGGCCTCGAGCACGTCGAAGCCGGCGAACCACTCCTTGAACTCGGGGAACGGGCCGTCGGTGACGATCGTCTTGCCGTCGCGCACGACGATCGACTTCGCCCGGTCGCGGCCGGCGACGCACGCCCCGGGGCCGAGCGCCCCGGCGTCGTCGCCCTCCTTCGCCCAGGACTCGAGCATGTGCCGGTCCTCGTCCTGTGCGAGCTGGGTCGTGGCGGACGCGTCGGTCATGTGGATCACGAGGTACTGCTGAGTGGTCATGAGGGTTCTCCTTGGGTGATGGGTCGGGTGGGTCGGTCGGATGGTTTGACTCCGGTGGCGGGGTCGGAGGGGACGGATGCCGCGAGCCGCCCGCGACGCAGGACGAGGTGGGCGATCTCGGCGGTGTTGCCCGCCAGCTCGATCGCCCGGTCGTAGGCGGTGCGGGCCTCGTCGGAACGGCCGATACGCGACAGGAGCTCTGCCCGGCTGGTGTGGAAGGCGTGATGCCCGTCGAGCCGGTCCGCGAGGGTCGCGACGATCGCGAGCCCTGCCTCCGCCGACTCGAGCTCCGAGACGGCGATCGCCTTGGCCAGCGTGACGAGGGGGTTCCCGTCGAGGCGCTCGAGGTCGCTGTAGAGCGCGATGATGCGCGCCCAGTCGGTGTCGCGGGGACGGGCGGCCGAGGCATGGACGGCGTTGATGGCCGAGAGGATCTGGTAGCGGTCCAGCGCGCCCTCGCCGCGGTCGACCGCTTCGACACTCGACCGGACGAGGGAGAGGCCCTCGTCGATGAGAGCGCGGTCCCACGCGGCCCGATCCTGCTCATCGAGCCGCACGAGGGCTCCGTCGGAAGAGACGCGCGCACCGGCCCGGGCCTCCGTGAGCAGCATGAGCGCCAGCAGCCCCGTCGCTTCGGCCCGCTCGCGCGAACCTGCCGGCAGGAGGTCGCGCACCAGCCGGGTGAGACGGATCGCCTCACCCGTGAGATCGGGGCGCAGCGGGTCGGACGCACTGCCGGACGCGAGGTATCCCTCGTTGAAGATCAGGTAGAGCACAGCGAGGACCCCGTCGGCACGATCCGGGAGGTCTTCCTGCTGCGGCAGCGCGAACGGGATGCCCGCAGACCTGATCCTCGCCTTCGCCCGGCTCAGGCGCTGGCCCATCGTCGTCTCCTGTACGAGGAACGCGTGCGCGATCTCGGCGACCGTGAGGCCTCCGACGACCCTCAGGGTGAGGGCCACCCGGGCATCCATCGGAAGCGCAGGGTGGCAGCACGTGAACACGAGCCGGAGCCGGTCGTCCTCGATGGCCCCGGTCTCGTCGGGGGCCCCGGCGTCGGCGAGCATGAAGGCCTCCTGGTGCAGCTCACCCCGGCGCGCTTCGCGCCGGAGCCGGTCGATCGCCTTCCGGTACGCCGTCGTCGTGATCCAGGCGCCGGGATTCGGCGGGACACCGTCGGCGGGCCATCGCTCGACGGCGGTGGCGAAGGCCTCGGCCGACATCTCCTCGGCGAGGTCGAGATCCCCGAACCGCCGGGCGAGACCCGCGACGACCCGGGCCCACTCCTCGCGGTGGACGCGGGAGATCGCGGCGGCGACGTCCGAGGTCATGTCGGGCTCCTTCGTCATTCCGATCGCCGAGGGCGGCTCTCACTTGGTCAACGAACGGGATCGCCCCGATTCGACATCGCGGCAGAAGAAAAGTCCACGGTGGCGGCGGATGCTGTCGAATTCGGACTCCGCTGTTCGTAGCCGAGGTGAGGGCGAGTCACCCGACCCGCCCCGGACGAGAGCGGGACAGCATGAGTGTGCAGACGACCCAGGCCGACGAACGGGAGCTCGTGGAGCACGTCGAGGAGGCGAGACTCACGCTTCGGCGCTACCGTCGCGCCCGCCGTCGCGCCTTCTGGAGCGGCCTCGGCGACGTGCTGCTGTCGATCCCGCCGGGCACCGCCGCCCGCCTCGGCGGATGACCCGCGCGGGCCGTGCGCGCGCCCGGCCCCGCGCCGCGAGACAAGGGATTCTCGTCGAACCAAGGGTCGACGACCCCGGTCTCGACGAGAATGCCTTGTCTCGGCATCCGTCCCCGCCGTCGGTGCGGCGGGCTCGACGAGAGCGCCCTGCCGCGGCATCCGTCCCCGCCGTCAGCGCGCAGCCGTCAGCGCATCACAGCAGCCGGACGCAGCAGCCGGACACAGAGGCACGACGCAGCGGCCGGGGCCAGAGGCACGGCACAGCCGCCGCGCGCGGCGGGACTCAGTCGTCGAAGGAGCCGTAGACCTCGAGCGTCGTCGTGGCGATCTGCGCGCACAGCTCGTCGACGTCCACGCCGAGCTCGGCGGCCATGAACCGCACGGTGACCGGGACGAGGTAGGGCGCGTTCGGGCGGCCGCGGTGCGGGACCGGCGTGAGGAACGGGGCATCCGTCTCGACCAGGATCCGATCCCGCGGGATCACGGCGAGCGCATCGCGCAGGTTCTGCGCGTTCTTGAACGTGACGTTGCCGGCGAAGCTGAGGTAGTAGCCGCGCTCGCCCGCGATCCGGGCCATATCGGCGTCGCCCGAGAAGCAGTGGAACACCGTGCGGTCGGGCGCGCCGACCCGCTCGAGGGTCTCGAGCACCGCGTCGTGCGCGTCGCGATCGTGGATCTGCATCGCGATGCCGTGCTTCTTCGCGAGCGCGATGTGCGCCTCGAAGCTCTCGAACTGGGCCGCAAGCCCCTCCTCGCCGGTGCGGAAGAAGTCGAGCCCCGTCTCGCCGATCGCCCGTACGCGGGGCTGCACAGCGAGCTCGTCGATGACGTCGATCGCCTCGCCGAGCCGGCCCGCCGCGGCATACGCCGGCGCCTCGTTGGGGTGGATCGCGACCGCCGCGAGAACGCGCGGGTGGGATGCCGCGGCCCACGCCGACCAGCGGCTCGACTCGATGTCACCGCCCGCCTGCACGACCCCGGCGACGCCGACCGATCCCGCGCGGGCGAGCTGCTCGTCCAGCGAGAGCCCGACGCCGTCCTCGATCTCGAGGTGGGCGTGGTTGTCGTAGACCGGCACGGCGAGCGGTTCGGGCGCGTCGGGGTACGAGACATCCCGCGAGCCCTTCTCGCGCACGCGGACGTATTGCGACGGATCCGCCCCCTCGACGGGGTACGGCACGGCGGGTTCGGCCATCAGACCGTCTGCTCGACGCGCGGGAACAGCGGCGCGAGGGCGTTGACGACGGCACCGGCGGGAAGGATGCCCCAGCGCCCCGCCTCGCGGATCGGCTGATCCTCGAGCCTTCCGAGCGTGTCGGCGGCGCCGAGGGCGACCCACAGCTTCTCGGTCGCGATCGGCGTGACCGGCGACAGCAGCACCGCGAGTGCGCGGAGGCCCTCCGCCGCCGTGTAGAGGACGGTCCCGAGGCGCTCGCGCTGAGCCTCGTCCTTGGCGAGGGCCCAGGGCTCGTTCTCGGTGATGTAGAGGTTGAGGGCGTCGACGATCGTCCAGATCGAGGCGATCGCCTCGTCGATGCGGAACCGCTCGATCGCGGCGTCGGCGGCGGCCGCGGCATCCTGGACCGTCTTCTGGATGCCGAGATCGACCTCCGAGTAATCGGAGGCCGGCGGCACGATGCCTTCGAAGTAGCGGTCGATCATCGCCGTCGTGCGGGAGGCGAGATTGCCGAACCCGTTGGCGAGCTCGGCCTGGTAGCGAGCCGAGAGGTCTTCCCAGGAGAACGAGCCGTCCTGCCCGAACGCGATCGCCGAGAGGAAGTAGAACCGGTAGGCGTCGGAGCCGAAGACGTCGGTGATCTCGCTCGGCGCGATGCCGGTGAGCTTCGACTTCGACATCTTCTCGCCGCCGACGAGCAGCCAGCCGTGCGCGAAGACGCCGCGTGGCACCTCGACGCCGGCGGCCATCAGCATGGCGGGCCAGATGACGGCGTGGAAGCGCAGGATGTCTTTGCCCACGACGTGGTACGCCGGCCAGCGGCGCGCGAACTCCTCCAGGTCGCTGCCGTAGCCGACCGCCGTCGCATAGTTCAGCAGCGCGTCGACCCACACGTAGATGACGTGCGACTCGTCCCACGGCACCGTGATGCCCCAGTCGAAGGTCGACCGCGAGATCGAGAGGTCTTTCAGGCCGTTCTTGACGAACGACACGACCTCGTTGCGCGCCGACTCCGGGCGGATGAAGTCCGGCACCGACGAGTACAGCTCGAGCAGGCGGTCCTGGAACTCGCTGAGCTTGAAGAAGTAGTTCTTCTCCTGCAGGAGCTCCAGCGGCTTGGAGTGGATCGCGCAGACCTTGAGTCCCTCGAACGGGCCCTCGCCGTCGACGATCTCGGACTCGGTCTTGAACTCCTCGCAGCCCACGCAGTACAGCGCCTCGAACTCGCCCGCGTAGATGTAGCCGCGGTCGTAGATCGCCTGCACGAACTGCTTGACGCGCTCCTCGTGGCGCGGCTGCGTCGTGCGGATGAAGTCGTCGTTGGCGACGTCGAGCGTCTCGAGCAGGGGGAACCACGACTCGCTCACGAGCTTGTCGACCCACTCCTGCGGCGTCGCGCCGTTCGCCGACGCGGCGCGCATCATCTTCTGGCCGTGCTCGTCGGTCCCCGTCAGCATCCAGGTGTCATCCCCGGCCTGGCGGTGCCAGCGCGCGAGGGTGTCGACCGCCACGGTCGTATAGCCGTGGCCGATGTGGGGGACGTCGCTCGGATAGTAGATCGGCGTCGTGATGTAGAAGGAACGGCCGGAAGTCACCAGGAGAGTCTATTTCGACCCGGATGCCGCGGCCTCACTGTGACGAGCCGGTCAGCCCCGCGCGGCCAGCGCCGCCTGGTAGAGCTCGCGCGAGGAATGGCCGGTGTGGCCCGAGACCTCGGCCGCGGCATCCTTCAATCGCGTTCCGCCCGCCACGAGCGCCTGCACCTGCGCCACCGCCTCGTCGAAGGCGACCTCGGCGCGCGCCGCACCCTCGACCACCACGACGATCTCGCCGCGCACGCCGTCGGCGGCCCACGTCGCGAGCTCGGCGAGGGGGGCCCGCACGACCTCCTCGTGCAGCTTCGTCAGCTCGCGGCAGACGGCGGCGCGGCGGTCGTTGCCGAAGGCTGCGGCCATGTCGGAGAGGGATGCCGCGACCCGCGCGGGCGATTCGAAGAAGACCATGGTGCGAGGCTCGCGTGACAGCGCCGCGAGCGCGGCACGGCGCTCTCCGGGCTTGCGCGGCAGGAAGCCTTCGAACGTGAAGCGGTCGGTGGGCAGGCCCGCCACGGCGAGCGCGGTGATGACGGCGCTCGGCCCCGGGATCGCCGTCACGACGACTCCGGCCGCCGCGGCCGCCGCGACGACGCCGTAGCCCGGGTCGCTCACGGTCGGCATGCCGGCGTCCGACAGCAGCAGCACGTCGCCGTCGCGCGCGAGGTCGACGAGCTCCGTCGCCCGCTGCTTCTCGTTGTGGTCGTGCAGGGCGATCAGGCGCGGGCGGTTCGCGATCCCGAGGGCGGAGAGGAGCCGGAGCGTCGTGCGGGTGTCCTCCGCGGCGACGACCGTCGCGGCCTCCAATGCCTCGACCAGGCGGCGCGAGGCGTCCCCCAGGTTGCCGATGGGGGTCGCGGCCAGGATGATCACAGGTTCCAGCCTAGGCTTGTCGGCGTGACTGCCACCTCCGAGCCGCTGCTCCCGCAGCCGCTCCTGCCCGAGGTGCGTCCGACCTTCTACGAGCGCTGGCGCCTGCGCCTTGAGACCGACCCGCGCGTGCATCGGCTGTGCAGCTGGCTGGCGCCGCTGCTCGTGACGCTCCTGGCCGCACTCCTGCGGTTCTGGAACCTCGGCCAGCCGCACGAGATCGTCTTCGACGAGACGTACTACGTGAAGGATGCCTGGAGCCAGTGGCACCTCGGCTACCCCGCCACGTGGCCGAAGAACCCCGATTTCGCCTTCGCGGACGGCGCGACCGACGTGTTCACGACGAGCCCCGCCTACGTCGTGCATCCGCCGCTGGGCAAGTGGATCATCGGAGTGGGCATGGCCCTCTTCGGCCCCGACTCCTCGGTCGGGTGGCGCTTCTCGGTCGCCGTGTTCGGCACCGCGACGGTGCTCGTGCTGTACTTCCTCGCCCGGGCGCTCGGCGGCTCGATCGTCTCGGCGACGGTGACGGCGCTGTTCCTCGCCGTCGACGGACTCGGCATCGTGCTCAGCCGCGTGGGCATCCTCGACGGCATCCTCACGTTCTTCGTCGTGCTGGCCTTCTGGTTCGTCGCGCTGGACCGAAGACGACATCGGGAACGGCTCGAGGCCGCCATCGCCGCGCGCGACGACGGCCTCCCCCCGTCGTGGGGACCGGTGTTCTGGAACCGCCCGTGGATCCTCGCGGCCGGCGCGGCGATCGGTGCCGCGACGGCCGTCAAGTGGTCGGGGCTCTGGGTGCTCGCTGGCCTGGGCGTCTATCTCGTCGTCGACGACGCCCTCGCCCGCCGGAAGGCCGGGGTCCTCTTCTGGCCGGCCGACGCGCTCCGCCAGGGCGTCGTCGCCTTCGTCCTCTTCGTGCCGGTCGCCCTCGTCGTCTACCTCGCGTCGTGGACCGGCTGGCTCGTCACCGACGGCGGGTACGACCGGCACTCCGTCGACGACCACCCCGCGACCGGCCTGTGGGCATGGGTCCCGCTCCCCCTCCAGAACCTCTGGCATTATCACCAGTCGATCTACGGCTCGAACGTCAACCTCTCCACGCCTCACAACTACGCCAGCCCCGCGTGGCAGTGGCCGCTCATGCTGCGTCCGACGTCGATGTACTACTCGGGCACCGCGACCGGCGTCGAGGGCTGCACCGCCGGGGGCAGCGGCTGCTCGGAGGGCATCACGAGCATCGCCAACCCGCTGCTGTGGTGGGCGGCGGTCATCGCCGTCATCTACCTGGTGTGGCGCTGCATCGCCAAGCGCGACGGCCGGGACTGGCTCGTCCTGACGGGCGTCGTCGCGACGTACGTGCCGTGGCTGCTCTACCCGGAGCGGACGATCTTCCAGTTCTACACGATCGTCATCCTGCCGTTCATGCTGCTCGCGCTCACGACGACGCTGCGCGATCTCGCGCGGTTGAAGACGCGACGCGGCTTCACGCTGGGCCGGTGGGCGGCGGGGATCCTCATCGTCGCGGTGCTGCTCGTCTCGGTGTGGTACTACCCCGTCTGGACGGCGATGAAGGTGCCGTACGACTTCTGGTACCTGCACTTCAACCGGGCCGGCTGGATCTAGCAGCCGCCCGGGGCGGCAGCCGCTCAGCCGGGCGTGGCCGCAGCGGCCGCGCGCGCCGCGGCCGGCAGCGCGTCGAGGATGCGTCCGAGCGCCGCCTCGTCGTGCGCCGCCGTGAGGAACCATGCCTCGAAGACGCTCGGCGGGAGCGAGACCCCCGCGTCGAGCATCGCGTGGAAGAACGCCGGATACCGCCACGCCTCCTGGTCGCGCGCGTCCGCGTAGTCGCGCACGGCTCCCTCGCGGAACGCGACCGAGAAAAGGCTGCCCGCCCACGAGACAGCGTGCGCGACGCCTTCCGCGGTGAGCGCGTCGTCGAGGGCGTTCGAGACGACGGATGCCGCGGCATCCACCCGCCCGTACACCTCGGCGTCCGCCAGACGCAGCGTGGCGAGCCCCGCCGCGACCGCGAGCGGATTGCCGCTCAGGGTGCCGGCCTGATAGACGGGCCCGAGCGGGGCGAGGAGGTCGAGGAGGTCGGCGCGGCCGCCGATCGCGGCGAGCGGCATGCCGCCGCCGATGACCTTGCCGAAGGTCACGAGGTCGGGAACCCAGGACTGGCCCGCGGCCTGCTCGAGACCCCACCAGCCGGCGGGGCCGACGCGGAACCCGGTGAGCACCTCGTCGAGGAGGAACAGCGCGCCGTGCGCGTGCGCCGTCTCGATGAGGAAGCGGTTGAAGCCCTCGTCGGGGGCGAGGACGCCCGCGTTCGCGCCGGCGGCCTCCGCGATGATGGCCGCGATGCGGCCGGGGTGCGCCGCGAACGCGGCGAGGACCGCGTCGCGATCGTTGTACGGGAGGACGAGCGTGAGCCCCGCGATGGCGGCGGGGACCCCCGCCGATCCGGGGAGGCCGAGGGTCGCGACACCCGAGCCCGACTCGGCCAGCAGCCCGTCGGAGTGGCCGTGGTAGTGGCCGGCGAACTTCACGATGACATCGCGACCGGTCGCACCGCGGGCGATGCGGATCGCCGTCATCGTGGCCTCGGTGCCCGTCGAGACGAGGCGGAGCTTCTCGATGCCGGCGGTGCCGCCGACGCGGAGGCGCTCGATGACGTGCTCGGCGAGGTCGGTCTCCCCCGGCGTCGAGGCGCCGAACGAGAGTCCTCGCGCGGCGGCCGCCTGCACGGCCGCGACGACGTCGGGCTGGGCGTGCCCGAGGAGGGCCGGTCCCCACGACGCGACGAGGTCGACATACTCGCGGCCGGTCACGTCGGTGACGAGCGGCCCGCGCGCCGAGACGATCGACAGCGGCGTGCCGCCGACCGAGCCGAAGGCTCGCACCGGCGAGTTGACCCCGCCCGGGATCACGGCGCGGGCGCGGGCCGCGGCATCCGCATTCGTCGTCGCGTTCATCCGCGCGCCCACCGCTCCGCCGCTTCGATCGCCCAGTACGTCAGCACGGCGTCGGCGCCCGCGCGCACGATGCTCGTGAGGGTCTCGTCGATCGTGCGCTCGCGGTCGATCCAGCCGTTCGCGGCGGCGGCTTCGACCATCGCGTACTCGCCGCTCACCTGGTACGCCCACACCGGTACCGGCGAGACGGCGGCGGTGCCGGCCAGGACGTCGAGGTACGACATCGCGGGCTTGACCATGACGATGTCCGCGCCCTCGGCGATGTCGAGGGCGACTTCGCGGAGCCCCTCGCGGCGGTTCGCGGCGTCGAGCTGATACGTGCGGCGATCGCCCTGCAGCGAGGACTGCACGGCCTCGCGGAAGGGTCCGTAGAACGCCGAGGCGTACTTCGCGGCGTAGCCGAGGAGCGCGACGTCGCCGCGGCCGGCGTCGTCGAGCGCGCCGCGGACCGCCGCGACCTGGCCGTCCATCATGCCCGACAGTCCCAGGAGGGCCGAGCCCGCCTCGGCCTGCGCAAGGCCCATCTCGCGGTAGCGGTCGAGGGTCGCATCGTTGTCGACGCGCCCGTCGGCGTCGAGCACGCCGCAGTGGCCGTGGTCGGTGAACTCGTCGAGGCACAGGTCGGTCTGCACGACCAGCGCATCGCCCGCCTCGGCCACCGCGATCCGCGTGGCCGCATTGAGGATGCCGTCGGGATCGGTCGCCCCGGAGCCGTCCGCGTCCTTGTGCTGTGGGACGCCGAAGAGCATGACGCCGCCGATGCCGGCGGCGGCCGCACGCTGGAGCTCCGCCTTGAGCGATTCGGTCGTGTGCTGGACGACGCCCGGCATCGAACCGATCGGCACGGGCTCGGACACCCCCTCCGCGACGAAGAGCGGGAGGACGAGCTGCGAGGGGTGCACGCGGCTCTCGGCGACGAGGCGGCGCCAGGCGGGGGTCGCCCGGAGGCGCCGCGGACGGGCCGCGGGGAACGCGGCGTCGGAGAGGGACATGGATGCTCCGGTCAGGGGTTGAGGGGCGCGAGTTCGGCTGCGCCCTGCGCGAGCAGCTCGTCGGCGACGAGGCGAGCGATGTCGGCGGGCGCCTCGGCGTCGGGCGGCATCGCGTGGGAGCTCGTGACGGAGGCGCCGCCGTCGGGACGGTAGACGCGCGCCGTGAGGAAGAGGAGCCCGTCGTCGACGAACGCGCGCGCTCCGATGGGGGCCGCGCACCCGGCGTCGAGGAGCGCCAGCACTCCCCGCTCCGCCTCGGCGGCGAGACGCGTCGGGGTGTGGTCAAGGCGCGCGACGAGGTGCTCGTCGCCCGAGCGGGTCTCGACCGCCAGGGCACCCTGTGCCGGCGCCGTCGGCCAGCGGTCGAGCGAGAGGTACTCCGCCACGGCGTCGAGGCGGCCGATGCGGTCCAGGCCCGCCGCGGCGAGCACGACGGCATCGAGCGCGCGCTCGGGATCGTCGGTGGTCAGGCGCTCCAGGCGCGAGTCGATGTTGCCTCGGATGTCGACGAGCACGAGGTCGGGCCGGCGCGAGGCCAGCTGCGCTCGGCGGCGGGGCGACCCGGTGCCGACGCGCGCGCCCTCGGGGAGGTCGTCGAGGCCCGCGCCGGAGCGCGAGCAGACGACGTCGCGCGCGTCCGCGCGCACGGGAACGGCGCCGATCGCGAGGCCGTCGGCGGGCGCGGTCGGAAGATCCTTGAAGGAGTGGACCACGGCATCCACCTCCCCCGCGCGCAGCGCTTCGCGCAGCGCCGTCGCGAAGACGCCCGTGCCGCCGAGCGAGGCGAGCGAGGCGGTGCTGCGGTCGCCCTCGGAGACGATCGGGACGAGCTCGCCGCCCAGCGCCTCGGCGACGGTGCCCGCCTGCGCCCGGGCGAGCGTGCTGGCGCGGGTGCCGATGCGGAGGCTCATCAGCCCACCCGTCCTTCGCGAGACGTCGCGAACGGTGCCCCGGAACGGCGTGTCGCGGTGCGTCCGTGAAGCCTCGCGGAGGGGGCGACGGGCGCGCCGCGGAGCGCAGCCGGGAGGGCGGAGGCGAGGGCTGGGGGCTGGGTCACGAGAGGACCTCGGCGAGCTCGTCGGGCGTGATGCGCCGGCCGGTGAAGAAAGGGACCTCTTCGCGCACGTGGCGCCGCGCCTCGGTCGCACGGAGGTGACGCATGAGGTCGACGAGGTCGGTCACGTCGTCGGCCTCCAGCGCGAGGATCCACTCGTAGTCGCTGAGCGCGAAGGTCGCGACGGTGTTGCTCTGCACCTGCGGGAAATCGCGCCCCATACGGCCGTGATCGGCGAGCATCTGGCCGCGCTCCGCCGAGGGGAGGATGTACCACTCGTAGCTGCGGACGAAGGGGTAGACCGTGAGCCAGCCCTTCGGCGCGAGACCGCGCGCGAACGCGGGCGCGTGGTCGCGGCTGAACTCCGCGTCGCGGTGCACGCCGAGGGTGTTCCACGTCGGGAGGAGCGGCGCGAACTCGCGCGACCGACGCAGGGCACGGAGCGCGGACTGGAGCTCCTCGGCGGAGTCACCGACGAGCCAGACGAGCACGTCGGCGTCGGCGCGCAGGCCCGACACGTCGTAGATCGCGCGCACGGTGTCACCGAGGTCACCGACGACCTCCGCCGCGGCGGGCGCGCCGTCGGGCACGGGGGCGGGGTGCGGGTCGCGGCGGAACACGGCCCACAGTCCGAAATAGAGGGTGCCTCCCGAAGAGGCGTCGGTCGTCGCGGTCTGCTGCTCGTGGGTCCGATCGGTCACGGTTCCATCTTCTCTCCTGCTCGAAGGCCCCGGCGAATCCGTCTCGTCTCCGAGAGTTCTCGCAGGTCGCCGCGCGGAACGGAGGGTCGGGATTCGAGCGGATCGTCACGCTCCGGTGATCTCCCGCGCGATCCGCTCCGCGTGCGGCACGACGGAGGCGAGCCCCGTGCCCGACACGGTCTCGCCCACCGCGACCACGTCGTCAGCGAGAACGTCGTCAGCGAGCGCGTCGCCGGCAGCCAGCATGTCGGCAGGCGCATCGCCCCCCGCGACCACGCCGTCGACGAGCCGCGGCGTCACGCGCTCCCACGTGTGCCGGGTCGCTTCGTGCAGCTCGCGCAGGGGGCTTCCGAGAAGGATGCCGGCATCCCGCGTCGCCGTCGCGACCGCGTCATCCGGCACGCCGTCGTACGAGAGCCGCACGGCGTGGCGACCGGGGAGCGCTTCGGCGACCCACTCCCACTTGGCGGTGAGATGCGTCAGCGCCCGCGCGTCGACGCCCGGCGCATCGGGGGCGACGAGGAGTCCCGTGCCCCGCGGCGCCGCGTCCCAGCCGGGCGCGTCGGCGACGAGTGTCACGAGGGTCACGCGGCGTGACGCACCGCCGCGGGTTCCGCCGGCGCGCACGACGACGCCTTCGCGCCGCCGCCCGCCGACGACGACCCCGTTCGCGTCCCACTCCTCGACGCGCGCGCCGAGCTCGATGCCGACGCCGAGCCGTCGGCAGTCCGCCGCGAGGGCGTCGACGAGCCGGAACATCCCGCCGCGGATACCGGCGACCTGCGACCCGGCCGGCGCGGCGGCCCGGAGCGCCCGGACGGCGGCCGCGAGCGACCCGCGCTCGAGGATCTCGGCGCGAAGCCGAGGATGGGCGCGCTCGAGGGGCACGGCATCGGCGCTGACCGAGTGCACGCCGCGCACGATGGGGCCGACGAGCCCGTCGACGACGGCGTCGCCCATGCGCGCGCGCACGAGCTCGCCGAGGGACGAGGCATCCGTCCCCGTCGAAGCCGGGAGGTCTGCATCGCGAGCCGCCCGCTCGGCGGCCTCGCGCCCGATCACGCGCACGACGTCGTCGGCGAGGGGCTCGCCCGGGATGCCGAGGAGTCCCGCCGCGGGGAGCGGCACGGCGCTGCCGTCGGAGCGCTGCAGCCATGCCGGCGCGGGGTTCGGCGTCACGATGTCGCCGGCGAGGCCGAGTTCCTCGAGGAGGGCCGCGACGGACCCGCCGCGCGTCGCGAAGGACTCCGCCGCGGCATCCAGCTGGATCCCCGCGATGCGCTGGCGGGCGACCTGCCCGCCGAGGGCATCGGCCTGCTCGAAGAGGGTGACCGACACCCCCTCGAGGGCGAGGCGGCGGGCGACGACCAGGCCGCCGACGCCGCCCCCGACGACCAGGACGTCAGAGGGCATGCACGAGTTCGACGATGCGCGTCAGCACGTCGGGGTCGGTGTCGGGCGGCACGCCGTGGCCGAGGTTGACGATGTGGGCGGGGGCGGCGGCGCCGCGCTCCACGACATCACGCACGTGCGCCTCGACGAGGTTCCACGGCGCGGTCAGGAATGCGGCATCGATGTTGCCCTGGAGCGGAAGCCGGCCGCCGAGGCGCTCGTTGGCCTCGTCGAGCGGGAGACGCCAATCGATGCCGATGACATCGGCGCCCAGGGGCGGCAGCAGATCGAGCATCTCGCTCATGCCGAGGCCGAAGTGGATCTTCGGCACCTCGAAGCCGCGCAGGGCATCGAAGGCGCGGCGCGAGTGCGGCGCGACGCGGCGCTGGTAGTCGTTGCGCGAGAGCGATCCGGCCCAGGAGTCGAACAGCTGCACGACGCTCGCACCCGCCTCGACCTGCGCACGGAGGAACGCGCCGGTGACATCGGCGCACCAGTTGAGCAGCGTCGCCCAGGTGCGCGGATCGGTGCGCATGAGGGCGCGGGCACGCAGCTGGTCCTTCGACGGACCGCCCTCGATGAGATAGCTCGCAAGGGTGTAGGGGGCGCCGCCGAAGCCGACGAGCGGCGTGCCGCCGAGCTCCCGCACCACGATCGAGACGGCTTCGGAGATCGGGGCGAGCCGTTCGGGTTCGAGCGGGCGCAGACGCAGGACATCGGATGCCGTGCGCACCGGCTCCTCGAGCACCGGGCCGCGGCCCGGCACGATCTTCACATCGACGCCGGCAAGGAGGACGGGCACCACGATGTCGCTGAAGAACACGGCCGCATCGACGCCGTGGCGGCGGACGGGCTGCAACGTGATCTCCGCCGCGAGCGCGGGGTCGAGGCACGCGTCGAGCATCTCGGTTCCGGCCCGGCTCGCGCGGTACTCCGGGAGGGATCTGCCTGCCTGGCGCATGAACCACACGGGGAGGGTCTCGGGGCGGTCGCCGTGCGCCGCGCGCACGAGAGGGGAGGCGGACGTCCGTCCGTCGCGGAGCGGATGGGAAGCTGGGAGCGCACTCGAAGGCGATGACACTCGTCCAGGCTAAACTCGTCGCGATGTTGTTCTGCCTGACGGCGAACCACCGGAACACCGACTTCGATGTCCTCGATCGCATTTCGAGGGCCGCGGACTCGACCGGAGCCGACGTAGTCGCCGCACACGATTTCGTGCGCGGCGCCGTCGTGCTGGCCACGTGCAACCGCTTCGAGACCTACCTCGAGCTCGACGACCCGGTCACCGGCGGGGTCGCCCTCGCGCGGGAGGCGGTCCTCGAGGCGGTCGCCGAGTCGACGGGGACGGATGCCGAGGCCCTCCGCCAGTCGGCGGTCGTCCTCAGCGGAGACGACGTGGTGCGACACCTGTTCGCCGTGAGCTCGGGGCTCGAGTCGATGGTCATCGGCGAGGAGGAGATCAGCGGCCAGGTGCAGCGCTCCCTCCGCGCCGCGCGCGAGGCGGGCACGAGCAGCACGCAGCTCGAGCAGGCCTTCCAGCGCGCCGCCCGTGCCACCCGCGAGGTGCGCGCCAAGGCGGATCTCGCGGCGGCCGGCCGCTCGCTCGCGCGGCTCGCCCTCGACCTCGCCGACTCGCGCGTGACCGATTGGGACGCGATCCCCGTGCTCCTCGTGGGCACGGGGCGCTACGCCGCCACGACGATCGCGGCCCTGCAGGCCCGCGGCGCCGGCAATGTGCGCGTGTACTCGGCGACGGGCCGGGCCGACGCCTTCGCTCGCAAGTACGGCGTGCGCGCCGAGCACGAGCTCCGCGACGCGATCGCCGCGGCCGACATCGTCATCACCTCGACGGCCCGCTACACGATCGGCCCCGCCGACATCCCCGACGACCGGCCGCGCCTCGTGATCGACCTGGGCCTGCCCCGCAACGTCGAGCCGGCCGTCGGCGACCTGCCCGGCATCGACCTCCTCGACCTCGAGCTGATCGGCCGTCACGCGGCCCTCGCCGAGCTCGGCGCGGGGGCGCACGAGGTCGTGGGCTCCGCCGTCGCGACCTTCCACGCCGAGCGCGCCGCCGCCCCCGCGATCGTCGCGTGGCGCACCCACGTGCAGTCGGTGCTGGATGCGGAGCTCGGCAGGCTGCGCCCCGACGACGACCGTGCCGCTGCGGCACTGCGGCACCTTGCCGGCGTCCTCTCGCACGGTCCGACCACGCGCGCCCGCGAATTCGCCGCCGCCGGACGCCTCGACGAGTTCGAGCGCGCCCTCGAGACGGTGTTCGGCGTCGAGGTGGCCTCGGGCCCGTCGATGGTCGCCGACGACGAGCGCGCCGCCGGCTGATCCGGGCGGGGCGCGGCGCGGCGCGCCGGGCCGCGGCATCCGCCACCCGCCCCTCGCCCGCCACCCGCCCCTCATCCGCCCCCCCCCCCCCCGCGCGTCGAGAACATACGAAGTCGCCGAAACCACACGACACCGGCGCGAATAGCGTGTGCTCTCGGCGAGTACGTACGAACCCGACACCAGGGGCCTAGGGGCGACGACGGATGCCGCGAGCCACGCCCCCTCGAAGGTCGGTCCGCACCCGCGCGGCGCGGCGCGCCGGGCCGCGGCATCCGTCACCCGCCCCTCGCCCGCCACCCACCCCCCGCGCGTCGAGAACATACGAACTCGCCGAAACCACACGACACCGGCGCGCACAGCGTGTGCACTCGGCGAGTACGTACGAACCCGACACCAGGGGCCTAGGGGCACGACGGATGCCGCGAGCCACGCCACCCCCGCAGGTCTACGCCCGCCCGGCGTAAAGCTCAGGGCTGGAGGTCGGCCGGATCGGTCACCGGCAGCCGGCACGCGAAGTCGCGGCAGTCGTAGGCGGTCGCGCGGCCGGCGCGCTGGGTCTTGTCGGCGAAGAGGGTGAAGCCGGCCTCCGCGAAGGCGGAGGCCTGGGCCGGCGTCACGACGGCGATGACGTCGGCGGCGGCATCGGCCGCGTACTCCCGCGCGGCCTCGGCGAGCGGGTCCGACGCGTCGCCCACCACGACGACCTGCCGCGGCGCGGCGGAGAGCGTCGCCGCGACCCGCAGCAGCGATCCGTGGGCGAGCGGCTGCGCGAGCGCCGCCGCCGCGTGCTCCGCGACGAGACGCTCGGCGAGCGCGCGGTCGTCCTCTCCCCCGCCGAGGAGCCACAAGGCCGCGGCGGCCCCTGCGATCGCGGCCACACCGGAGGGCTCGTCGCCGTCGGACGAGGCATCCGGAGCCTGCACGCCCTGGGCCGCCAGAACGGGATCGATCCCGGCAGGGGCCCGCAGCGACCCGTCTTCGGCGACGCACGCGTCGACCAGCGACCGCGCCCGCACCGCGTAGGCGACCTCACCCGTGGCGAGCGCGAGCGCGATGAGCCCCTCGGCGAGCTGACCGTGGTCGGCGATCGTCGCGGGCGCTCGCGAGGCGATCTCGTCGAGCGAGGCCCGCACGAGCCGCCCGTCGGCGCCCACGTTCGCGGTCAGCACGGCATCGGCCGCCCACCGAGCCGTCTCGATCCACTCCGGCTCCCCCAGCCGCGCACCGGCGCGGGCGAGGGCGCCGATCGCCAGGCCGTTCCAGCCGGTCACGACCTTGCCGTCGACGGCCGGCGGCTCGAGTTCCGCGCGGGTCGCGGCATCTCGTGCGTAGTACCCGCCCTCGCTGCGGGCGTCGTCGATCCACGACTCGGAGTCCTGGGCGGCGCCGAACCCGCCGGCGGGCTGCTGCAGCACGTCGCGGAGGAACCCGACGACGCCCCGCGCCGTCGCCACATCGCCCGCATCGAGGGCGACGTCGAGCAGCTGCGCGTTGTCGGTGAGCATGCGCTCGTAGTGCGGCACGGTCCAGTCGCGCCGTGTCGCATACCGGAAGAATCCGCCTTCGACGGGGTCGCGCAGCTCCGAGGCGGCCATTGCGGCGAGCGCGCGGTCTGCGACGACGGATGCCTCGGCCGCCCGCTCCCGCACGAGCCGCGTCTGCAGGAACCGCAGCGCCGTCGCGACGGGGAACTTCGGCGCGCTCGCAGCGCCGCCCCAGAAGCCGCCGTACTCGGGGTCCTCGCGAGCCGCGACCGCCCGGGCGGCGTCGGCGACCGAGGCGGCATCCGGAGCATCCGCCGCAGCGGATCCCGAGCCCCGCACGTCGGCGAGGGCCTCCGCGATCGCGCGCGACGTGCCGATCGCGGCCTCTCGCCGTTCGGTCCATGCCTCGTGCACGGCCTCGAGCACCTGCAGGAACGACGGCATGCCGGTGCGGGGCGCGGGCGGGAAGTAGGTGCCGGCGTAGAAGGGGCCGCCGTCCGGTGTCGTGAAGACGCTCAGCGGCCAGCCCAGGCTCTGTGTGAAGGCGCCTGCCGCCGCCATGTAGGCCGCGTCGACCTCGGGATGCTCCTCCCGGTCGACCTTGATCGCGACGAACCTGTCGTTGAGGATCGCGGCGGTGGCGGCATCCTCGAACGACTCCCGGGCCATGACATGGCACCAGTGGCACGTCGAGTACCCGATCGAGACGAAGACCGGCACGTCGCGCCGGCGCGCCTCCGCGAACGCCTCTTCTCCCCACGCATACCACGCGACGGGATTGCCGGCGTGGAGGCGCAGGTAGGGGCTCGCGGAGGCGGCCAGACGCTCGTTCATGGCGTCGCGGGTCAGTTGACCTCGTCGGGGTGGGCGCTGACGCGGCCGGAGCCGTCGCCGGTGTCCATCGCGTCGATGGCCGAGACCTCGGCATCGGTCAGCTCGAAGTCGAAGACGTCGAGGTTCTCTTCGAGCCGCTCGCGCCGCACCGACTTCGGGAAGACGATGAAGCCGTGCTGGATGTGCCAGCGGAGGACCGCCTGCGCGGGCGTCTTGCCGTGCGCGGCCGCGGCCTCGGCGACGGCGGGAGCCCCGAAGAGGTCGTACTTGCCCTGGCCGAGCGGTCCCCAGGCTTCGATGCGCACATCGTGCGCGGCGGCCCAGTCGGTGACGTCGCGCTGCTGGTAGGCGGGGTGCAGCTCGATCTGGTCGACGGCGGGCACGACGCCCGTGGCCTGCACGATCTTCTCGAGGTGCGGCACGAGGTGGTTCGAGACGCCGATCGAGCGAGTGAGCCCGGCATCGCGGATCTCGATCATCTTCTGCCACGCGTGGAGGTAGTTGTCGGCCGCGGGAGTCGGCCAGTGCACGAGGTAGAGGTCGACCTTCTCGAGGCCGAGCTTGTCGAGGCTCTCGCGGATCGCGGCGTGCGGCTCCTCGCCGTCGTGGCGGTCGTTCCAGAGCTTGGTCGTGATGTAGAGCTCGTCGCGCGCGAGGCCGCTCGTCGCGATCGCCGCGCCGACGCCCTCCTCGTTGCCGTAGATGGCCGCGGTGTCGATGTGGCGGTATCCGACCTCGAGGGCCTCGCTCACGGCCCGCTCGGTGTCGGCGGGAGGAACCCGGAAGACGCCGTAGCCGAGCTGCGGGATTTCGTTGCCGTCATTGAGCTTCACGGTGGGGATCGTCATCCGTCCAGCCTATGGGCGCACCGTCTGCGGGGCTCGGGGTCGCGCCCGGCGGGCGAGTGTGAGACCCTGCCGCCCGTCCGACGCGCGAACGGACGCGCGGACGGTCGCGCGGGCGGGCGGGCGGGCAGACGGGCGGGCAGACGGGCCCGCCACCAAAAACCCGATCAGCGGCTCGACACAACCCCCGGAGACACCGACGGCGGCCCGGATCCGCAGATCCGAGCCGCCGCCGCCCTGGAGGAGTGAGCGGGAGGCGTCACTCGCCGCCGCAGAGGCCGGTGGCCGCGGCGTTCTTGGCCTGGCCGCCGCCGAGACCCTGGACGAGCTGGCCCACGTTCTCGAAGCCGGCGAAGCCCTGCGTGTTGACGGTCTTGTGCACCTGGCCGAAGCACGCGGCGTCGGCGGGCGCGGCGTTGGCCGCGGTTCCGGCGAGGCCGGCCATGACGAGGCCTGCGATGAATCCGGTGGCGAGAATGCGCTTCATTGGACTTTTCCCATCTGTCGGGGGGTGCGGGTTGCATCCGATATCCACTTCTTCCCGTGGCCCGACGGGTTTGGATGCAGTCGCGCAGATCTTTTTCGACACTTCCGTCGGGACCTCGCCCTCGATCGCTCCCGGCAGACGCCCCGGCACCCGGCCGTCCTGCCGCGTTCTACGATGGAAGGCTATGTCCGCGCCCGGCCCCGTCATCGCCTACCCGCCCGAGCTGCCCGTCAGCGCGGCGCGGGACGAGATCGCCCGCGCCATCCGCGACAACCAGGTCGTGATCGTCGCGGGAGCGACCGGGTCGGGCAAGACGACGCAGCTGCCGAAGATCTGCCTCGAGCTCGGTCGCACGAAGATCGCCCACACCCAGCCCCGCAGGATCGCGGCCCGGTCGATCGCCGAGCGCATCGCCGAAGAGCTGCAGGTGCCGCTCGGCACGACCGTCGGCTACAAGGTGCGCTTCACCGACAAGGTCTCGGCCGACACGAGCATCGCCCTCATGACCGACGGCATCCTGCTCAACGAGATCCACCGCGACCGGCTGCTGCGCCGCTACGACACGATCATCGTCGACGAGGCGCACGAGCGCTCCCTCAACGTCGACTTCCTGCTGGGCTACCTCAAGCGCATCCTGCCCCAGCGCCCCGACCTCCGCGTCGTCATCACGTCGGCCACGATCGACCCCGAGAGCTTCGCGAAGCATTTCGGCCCCGCACCCGACGAGCCCGCCCCCATCATCGAGGTCTCGGGACGCACCTACCCGGTCGAGATCCGCTATCGGGCGACGGATGCCTCGGCAGCCGCCGACGGCGCCGACGACGTGGACGGCATCACGGCGGCACTGCGCGAACTCGATCGCGAAGCGGCGGGCGATGTGCTCGTGTTCCTCCCCGGCGAGGCCGAGATCCGCGACGCGATGGATGCCGTGCGCGGCATGTACGCCAAGGATGCGGCCCCCACCGAGGTCCTGCCGCTCTACGGGCGGTTGAGCTCGGCCGAGCAGCACCGCGTCTTCGAGCGCTCCGGGGTCGCCGGCGTCCGCCGCCGCGTCATCCTCTCGACGAACGTCGCCGAGACGAGCCTCACCGTCCCCGGCATCCGCTACGTCGTCGACACCGGCACGGCCCGCATCTCGCGGTACAGCAATCGCAGCAAGATCCAGCGTCTGCCCATCGAGGCGATCTCGCAGGCGTCGGCGCAGCAGCGTTCCGGTCGTGCCGGGCGGACCGCGCCCGGCATCGCGATCCGCCTCTACTCCGAAGAGGACTTCGAGCGCCGCGACGAGTTCACCGAGCCCGAGATCCTCCGCACGAGCCTGGCCTCCGTCATCCTGCAGATGCTCTCGCTGGGCTTCGGCGACATCTCGTCGTTCCCCTTCCTCACTCCCCCCGACTCGCGGGGCGTCAAGGCGGCGCTCGACCTCCTCGTCGAGCTCGGCGCCGTGCAGCCCGAGGGCGGCCGCGACCAGCGCGCAGGCGAGCGCGGGCCGCGCCTGACCGACCTCGGCCGCGAGATCGCGCGTCTGCCCATCGACCCGCGGTTCGCGCGGATGCTGCTCGAGGCGCGCAAGGCGGGAGTGCTGCGCGATGTCATGGCGATCGTCGCCGGCATGTCGATCCAGGACGTCCGCGAGCGTCCCGAGGAGCGCCGCGAAGAGGCCGACCGCCTGCACGCGCGCTTCACCGATCCGACGAGCGACTTCCTCACCCTCCTCAACCTCTGGAACCACCTGCAGGAGCAGCAGTCCGCGCTCGGGTCGAGCGCCTTCCGGCGGCTGTGCCGCGCGGAGCACCTCAACTACGTGCGCGTCCGGGAATGGGTCGACGTGCACCGGCAACTCTCGTCGCTCCTCGGGCGCCCGAAGCCGGCGACGGATGCCGAGGCCGACCCCGACGCGATCCACAAGTCGATCCTCTCCGGCCTCCTCTCGCACCTCGGCATCCTCGACGAGCGCCGCCGCACGCCCGAGGGCCGCGGGGGCTCCGCACCCAAGGGCCGCGCCCCGGCCGCCGAGTACATCGGCGCGCGCGGCGCGCGGTTCGCTATCTTCCCCGGCTCGGGGCTGCGCAAGAAGTCTCCGAGCGCCGTCATGGCCGCCGAACTCGTCGAGACCTCGCGTCTCTTCGCGCGCACGGTGGCCTCGATCGATCCCGCGTGGGCGGAGCCCCTCGCCGGCGACCTCGCCAAGCGCTCGCTGAGCGAGCCGCACTGGTCGAAGGCGGCGGGCGCGGCATCCGCCTACGAGAAGGTCACTCTCTTCGGCGTCGAGATCATCCCCAAGCGACGCGTGCAGCTCGCGCGGTTCGACCGGCCGTTCGCCCGCGAGCTGTTCCTGCGGCACGCCCTCGTCGAGGGGGAATGGGATGCCTCGGCACTCGACAAGCGCCTGACCGCCTTCGAGCGGCGCAACCTCGAACTGCGCCGCCGCCTGGAGAAGATCGAGGAGCGCGAGCGCCGCCGCGACATCCTCGCGGGCGACGAGGCCGTCTTCGCGTTCTACGACGCGCGAATCCCGCGCGACGTCTTCGATCTGCGCTCCTTCGAGACGTGGTGGCGGGAGGCCTCGAACCGCACGCCGAAGCTCCTCGACATGACCGAGGCCGACCTCGCCGGCGACGTGCAGCGCAGCGACGAGCGGGATTTCCCCGCGCGCTGGCGGCAGGGCGATCAGGTGCTCTCGCTCGCCTACCGGTTCGAACCCGGAGCGCCCGACGACGGCGTGACGGCGGTCGTGCCGCTCGCCCTCCTCGCGCAGTTGCGCCCCGATGGGTTCGACTGGCAGGTGCCGGGCATGCGCGACGAGCTCATCGCGGGTCTCATCCGCTCCCTCCCCAAGGCGATCCGCCGTCACGTCGTGCCCGCTGCGGACTGGGCGGCGACCTTCGCCGGAGAGCTCGAGGGCCAGGGCCCCGAGTCCCACACGGGGCTTCCGCCGACGACGCTGCGCTCCGCGCTCGCCGCCCGCATCCAGCGGATCGCGAACCAGCCGGTGACCAGCGCCGACTTCGACCTCGAGCGCGTGCCGGGCCACCTTCTCGTCTCGTTCCGCGCCGTGGATGAGCGCGGACGCACGGTCGGCTCGGACCGCGATCTCACTGCGCTGCAGGACCGGCTCGCGGGCCGGGCGCGGTCGGCGGTGAGCCGCTCGCTCTCCTCCTCCCCGGCGGCCGGCCCCCGGCCGTCGAGCGGTCGCGGCGAGGGCGAGCGTCGCGTGCCATCCGGCGGAACCGCAGCCGGCACGAGCACGGGCGCGGCGGGCAGCGGCGCACCGAGCGCCGCCGGCACGTTCGCCGAGCAGACGGGCCTCACCGAGTGGACGTTCGGCGACCTCCCCGAAGTCGTCGACACGCGGGTCGCGGGCGGCGTCGTGCGCGGCTACCCCGCGATCGTCGACGAAGGCGCGAGTGTCGCGGTGCGCATCGAGGCCACCCCCGAGGCCGCTGCGCGCGCGACCCGCGCGGGCGTGCGGCGCCTCGCCTTGCTGGCCGTCGCCTCGCCCACCCCGTACGTGCTCGACCACCTCACCTCGGCCGAGAAGCTCGCGCTCGCAGCATCCCCCTACCCTTCCGCGAAGGCACTCATCGAAGACGCGCGGGTCGCGGTGGCCGATGCCGTCATCGCCCGTGTCGCGCCCGACGGGGTCGTGCGCACGCGCGGCGGGTTCGACCGCGTACGCGACGCGCTCTCGGCCGCGATCGTCGACGACCTCTTCCAGACCGTGTCGCTCGTCGCGCGCATCCTGACGGCGGCCCGCGATGTCGAGCGGGCCGTCCGCGAGCAGAACTCGCTGACGATGCTGGCCGCCCTCGGCGACGTCAAGAATCAGCTCGCCGGGCTCGTGTACCCGGGCTTCGTGTCGCGGACGGGCACCGCGCGGCTCGCCCACCTGCCGCGCTACCTGCGCGGAGCCCTCGATCGCGTGAAGACCCTCTCCGACAACCCCGGCCGCGACCGTCAGCGCCTCACCGAGTTCGAGCGTGCAGCGGCGGTCTACGCCGAGGCGGGGGGCGTCATCCCGCCCGCGACGGACGCGTCCGCCCCCCTCGTGCACGCGAGGTGGCTGCTCGAGGAGTATCGCGTGAGCCTCTTCGCCCAGTCGCTCGGAACCGCCGAGCCCGTCTCGCTGCAGCGGCTGCAGAAGGCGCTCCGCGAGGCCTGAGCGGGCCTGAGCGGGCCTGAGCGACGCCCGCCGCACGATGTTCCGAGACGGCGGATGCCGCGCCCACGACCGCATCGGAATATCCGGCGCGCCCCACGAGGTTGGTCACACCATGGCATACGCGATCGTCTACTCCGAGTTCGGCGGACCCGAGGTCCTCACCGTGACAGAGGTCCCCGACCCGGTCGCCGGTGAGGGCGAGCTGGCGATCCGGGTGGAGGCGGCGGGCGTCAATCCGATCGATGCGAAGCTGCGGTCGGGCCGGCGCCCGAGCGGACCGATCACGACCCCGCGCCGCGTGGGAGCCGACGTCGGGGGTGTCGTGACCGCCGTCGGCGCGCGGGTCGACGGCTTCCGCGTCGGCGATGCCGTGGCGGCGTTCGGCGTGCAGGGCGCATACGCGACCGATCTCGTCGTGCGGGCCTCCCAGGTGCACCAGCGACCGCCGCAGGTCTCGGCGGCCGAGGCCGCAGCGCTCGGGATCCCGATCGGCACGGCGTATCAGGCGCTGCGCTCCCTCGACGTCGGGCCGCGCGACACGCTGCTGCTTCACGCCGGCTCGGGTGCCGTCGGCCAGGCCGCCATCCAGTTCGCGGTGATGTGGGGCGCGAGCGTCATCGCGACGTCGTCACCGCGGCGCTTCGACCGCGTGCGTGCTCTCGGCGCCGTGCCGGTGGCCTACGGGGAGGGGCTGGCCGATCGCGTGCGCGAGCTCGCGCCGGACGGCCCCACCGTCGTCATCGACGCCGCCGGCACCGACGACGCCCTCGCGGCGTCGATCGAACTCCTCGCCGACAAGAGCCGTATCGCGACGCTCGTGCGCGGACGGGACGCGGCGAGCCTCGGCATCCGCGCCTTCTCGGGTGGGAGCCCCGAGGCGCTCACCGAGCAGCAGCTCGCGTGGCGGGCCGAGGCGATCCCGGTCGCCCTCGCCCTCATGGCCGCGGGCGCGTTCTCGGTCGAGCTCGGCCCCTCGTTCCCCCTCGCCGACGCGGCCCGCGCGCACGAGACGCTCGAGGCGGGTAGCGACGGGAAGATCGTCCTCGTCCCCTGACCCGCCCGGTCCGCCACGCGGACCCAGGCGGTTCGCTGCGCGGACCCGGGCGCTTCGCCGCGCCGATCCGGCCACGTTCGACCTCGCTGATCGGGCCGGTCACGCCACGGGATCACCCGCCCGGATCACCCGCCCCGATCAGCCGCCCGCATCACGCGGACCGCGTCACACCCCGCCGCGAGGCTCCGGCCCCGTCGCCACGGGGCGACCCGGCGTGTTGGACCACTGGCTCCACGAGCCGGGATAGACCGCGACGTCGATGCCCGCCGAGGCGCCGGCGAGCGCCGTGTGCGCCGCCGTGAGGCCCGACCCGCAGTACGCCGCGACCGGCGTGCCGTCGGTGACGCCGACCGCCTCGAACGCGGCCCGGACGGCGTCGGGCGAAGCGAACGCGTCGCCGTTCAGGACGGCGTCGGCGGGGAGACTCACGGCGCCGGGGATGTGTCCCGCGATCGGGTCGTACGGCTCGGTCTCGCCGCGGTACCGCTCGGGCGCCCGCGCGTCCAGCAGCACGCCGCGCTCGGGCCACGCGGCGGCCTCGTCGATCGTGAGGCCGCCCACCGGGTCGCCGAGAGTCACCGAGCCCGGCGCGGGCACGACCTCACCCTGTTCGAGCGGGAGCCCCGCCGCCCTCCACGCCGAGAGGCCGCCGTCGAGCACGCGGACATCCGCGACGCCCGCCTGCCGCAGCAGCCACCAGGCGCGGGCAGCGGCGACGGAGCGGTAGTCGTCGTAGACCACGACGGCGTCCGCGTCATCCAGACCCCACCGGCGCGCGGCATCCTGAAGCGTCTCGCGGGAAGGGAGCGGGTGCCTCCCCTCCGACGCGGCGCCGTGGGTGGCGAGCTCGGTGTCCATGTCGACGTAGACGGCGCCCGGCAGGTGGGCCGCGCGGTAGTCGGCGCGCCCGTCCGGCTGGTCGAGGCGGTAGCGGACGTCGAGAAGACGGATGCCGCCGCCCGCCTGGATCCGTTCGTGCAGGTCGCGGGCCGAGATGAGCGGGAAGACAGGCATACCGGCATCCTCACACGAGTGCGCGCGGAGGCCGTCGCCCGGGGCCTTCCGCAACAGTTCGCAACACCCGCGGGGCTGAGGCCGGTCGATCGCGACAATTGACGGATGTCCTCCACACCCCGCCGCCAGGGCTTCGCGACGGCCCAGGTGCAGGCCGGGTACGAGCCGGGCCTCGCGCAGAACACCGCCGTCCCCCCGATCTACCAGTCCAACGCCTACGAGTTCGCCTCGCTCGCCGACGCGCGCGACCTCTTCGCGCTGCGGAAGTCGGGCAACCTCTACAGCCGCAACGCCAACCCGACGCAGCTCGTGTTCGAGGAGCGGGTCACCACCCTCGAGGGCGGAGTCGCCGGCGCCGCCGTCGCCTCGGGACAGGCGGCCGTCGCCGTGACGCTCCTCGCCCTCGCCAAGAGCGGCGAGCACATCGTGGCCGCTCGGCAGCTCTACGGCGGAACGGTCGACCTGCTGCAGGAGACCTTCGCCGATTGGGGCATCGAGGTCACCTTCGTCGACCAGGACGACATCTCCGCCTGGCGCGCCGCCGTCCGGCCGAACACGCGAGCGCTGTTCGCCGAATCCATCACGAACCCGCTCGCCCAGGTGCTCGACATCCGCGCCGTCGCCGACGTCGCGCACGAGGCCGGTGTGCCGCTCGTCATCGACAACACCGTCGCGACGCCGGCCCTCATCCGCCCGGTCGAGCACGGCGCCGACTTCGTCGTGCACTCGGCCACGAAGTACCTCGGCGGCCACGGCACGTCGATGGGCGGCATCGTCGTCGACCTCGGCACGTTCGACTTCGGCGCCGACCCCGACCGCTGGCCGCAGCTCACGAAGCCCTACGCGCGGGTGCGCGACCTCGTGCTGTGGGACCGGTTCGGGCCCTCCGGCCTCGCGTTCGTCGCCCTCGTCAAGTCGAAGTACGTCCACGATCTCGGCCCGTCGATCTCGCCGTTCAACGCCTTCCAGCTGCTGCAGGGCCTCGAGACCCTCCAGCTGCGGATGGCGCGCCACAGCGACTCCGCCCTCGAGGTCGCCCGGTTCCTCGCGGGCCACCCGGCGGTCGCGCGCGTGCACCACCCTCTTCTCGAGACGTCGCCCTGGCACGACCTGGCCCTGCGGTACGCGCCGCGGGGCGCGGCATCCGTCTTCGCCTTCGACCTCGTCGCCGCAGAAGACGCCGATGCGGACTGGGCGAAGGTCGAGCGGTTCGTCGACTCCCTCGAGGTGGTGCGGCTCGTCGCCAACATCGGCGATGCACGGAGCCTCGTCTCGCACCCGGCGTCGATGACGCACAGCCACCTGAGCGAGGACCAGCTCGCCGAGGCCGGCGTCACACCGACGACGATCCGCCTGTCGGTCGGCCTGGAGGACCCGGCCGACGTCATCGCCGATCTCGCGCGCTCGCTCGACCTCGTGACCGATCCCGCGCGCTCGCTCGAGCTCGCGGACGACGTCGTCGCCGAGGCGGAGCAGGCGCTCAGCTCGACGCGATGAGCGCGCGGTAGAAGCCGATCCCCCGCAGCCACACGTCGACCCGGATGCGCTCGTTGTGGGAGTGCAGCGCGTCGCGTTCCGCCCTCGACACGCGGAACGGCGTGAAGCGGTACACGTTGTCGCTGATCGAGGTGAACCAGCGGCTGTCGCTCGCGCCGAGCTGGAGGTAGGGGGTCGGCACGACGTCGTCGCCAAGGGTCGCGACCACAGCGCCGCTGAGGCGCCGCCAGCCGTCGCCCCGCCAGGGCGAGATCGGCGACGGATCGGAGCCGTGCCGCACCTCGAGCTCGACCTCGTCGTCGGCGATGACGCGCCGCGCGCGCTCGGTCGCCGTCTCGACGGTGTCGCCGTGCAGGAGGCGGATGTTGATCGCGGCGCGCGCCGTCGTCGCGAGGACGTTCTCGCCGGGTGCGCCTGCCAGCTGTGTCGCGACGGCGGTCGTCCGCACGATGGCGTTCATCTCGGGTCCGCCGTGCGAGAGCACCGCCGCGACGACGGGCGCCGTCACCGACAGGCGCTGCAGGATGGCGCGCAGGGGCTGCGACGCGTGGGGCGCGAGGGTCTGCAGCATCGCGCGGACGGGCGGCGCGATCCGCCGGGGGAACGGATGCCGATGCAGCCGGTCGATCGCACGGGCGAGGCGGGCCGTGGCCGGCGTGGCGGGCGGCGTCGAGGCGTGCCCGCCCTGCTCGCGGACGGTGAGAAGGAGCGTCATGACACCGCGCTCGGCGACGCCGATCATCGCGGTCGGCACGTGCACGCCCGGGATGACCCCCTCGACGACGGCTCCACCCTCGTCGAGCACGAGGTGCGGTCGCACGCCGCGGGACCGGAGGGCCTCGACGATCGCGCGGGCGCCGCCGCCGGCCGTCTCCTCGTTGTGGCCGAACGCGAGGTAGACATCGTGCGCAGGCCTTACGCCCTCGATCAGCGAGGCCTCGACGGCCTCGAGGATCGCCACGAGGGCTCCCTTGTCGTCGATCGCGCCGCGGGCGTGGATCGCGGCATCCGTCCCCTCCCCCACGATCGTCGCGGCGAAGGGCGGGTGCTCCCACTCGGCCTCGACGACGGGGACGACATCGAGGTGCGCCATCAGCACGAGCGGATGCCCCTCACCGGCGCCCGGCCAGCGGAAGAGCAGCGAGTGGCCGTCGACGACCTCGCGCTCGAGCCGTGCGTGGGTGAGCGGATAGAGGCGCTCGAGGGCGGCGTGGAAGCGGTCGAAGGCCTCCCAATCGGTGTCCGACTCGTCGGCGTGCGACACGGTCGGGATGCACAGCAGTTCCTGGAAGCGCTCGACGGGGGTTGCCACCGCACGAGCCTACCCGCGGGCCTCTCCGCGGGCCCGCCCGCTGGTCTTCCCACGGGCCTTCCCGCTGGTCTTCGCACGGGCCTTCCGCCGGACGGGCGCCGATCGCCCGTCCGCGGACCCGCGCTCGCTACGCTTCACCCATGACCTCTCCCGACTTCCCCGGCCTGCGCTGGGGCATCCTGGCGACGGGCGGCATCGCCCATGCCTTCGCCCACGACCTCCGGACGGCGGGGCGCGACCTCGTCGCCGTGGGCTCGCGCCGCGCCCCGGCCGCGCAGGCGTTCGCCGACGAATTCGGCATCGCCCGCGCCCACGACTCCTACGAAGCGCTCGTCGACGACCCCGATGTCGACATCCTGTACATCGCGACGCCCCACCCCGCGCACGCCGAGAATGCGATCCTCGCCCTCGAGCACGGCAAGCACGTGCTCGTCGAGAAGCCGTTCACCCTGACGCAGCCCGAGGCCGCCCGCGTGCGCGATGTCGCTCGCGCGAACGACCTCCTCGCGATGGAGGCCATGTGGACGCGCTATCTGCCGCACATGATCCGCATCCGCGAGATCGTCGCGTCCGGCGCGCTCGGCGAGGTGCGCGCCCTCTTCGCCGACCACACGCAGCGCATCTCGACCGACCCGGCGCACCGCCTCAACGCGATCGAGCTCGGCGGCGGAGCGCTCCTCGACCTCGGGATCTACCCCGTCTCGTTCGCGTGGGACATCCTGGGCGAGCCGACCACCATGACGGCGTCGGCGCGCCTCATCGAGACCGGCGCCGACAGCGAGATCGCGACGACCTTCACGCACGCGGGCGGCGCCGTGTCGTCGACGATCTCGGCGTCGAGGTCGGCGGGTCCGAACGTCGCGCACATCCTCGGCACCGAGGCGCGCATCGACATCGACCGGGTCTGGTACTCCCCGACGTCGTTCCGCGTCATCGATCCGTCGGGCGACGTCGTCGAGGACTACGTCTCGCAGCACGAGGGCCGCGGCATGCAATACCAGGCCCTGGCCGCCGAGCGCTACGTCGCGGACGGGACGCTGGACAGCGACATCCTCCCCCTCGACGAGACGGTCGCCATCATGGGGACCCTCGACGAACTCCGCCGGATCGTCGGCGTCCGCTACCCGCAGGAGGACTGACACATGGCCGATTCGACTCCGCGCGTCGCGGTCTACCTCGACTTCGACAACATCGTGATGTCGTGGTACGACCGGGTGCACGGTCGCAACTCCTACTCCCGCGACCGGCAGAAGATCGCCGATCAGGTCGCCGACCCCGAGATCACGCAGCGACTGGCGGCGGCGACCGTCGACGTCGGCGCGATCATCGACTACGCGGCGTCGTTCGGCACCCTGGTGCTCACGCGGGCCTACGCCGACTGGTCGTCGCCGGTCAACGCGGAGTACCGCAACCAGCTCGTCGCGCGCGCCGTCGACCTCGTGCAGCTGTTCCCCGCCGCGGCCTACGCCAAGAACGGCGCCGACATCCGGCTCGCGGTCGACACGGTCGAAGACATGTTCCGCCTCCCCGACCTCACGCACGTCGTGATCGTCGCCGGCGACAGCGACTACGTGCCGCTCGCGCAGCGCTGCAAGCGCCTCGGCCGCTTCGTCGTCGGCGTGGGCGTCGCCGGTTCCACGGCCAAGTCGCTCGCGGCGGCGTGCGACCAGTTCGACTCGTACGACTCGCTTCCCGGGGTGACGGCGCCCGAGGGCGCGAAGAAGACGGATGCCGCGGCCCCCTCCCGCGCGAGACGCTCGAAGAAGGCGGCTCCCGACCCGTCGGAAGAGCTGCTCGCGCGTGCCCTGCGCCTCGAGCAGGAGCGCACCGACGAGGACTGGGTGCACCTCTCGGCGGTCAAGAACCTGCTCAAGCGCATGGACCCGTCCTTCAGCGAGAAGGCGCTCGGCCACAAGTCCTTCTCGGACTTCGTCAAGGCGCACCCGGCGATCGCCGAGCTCGACGAGTCGACGAACATCGTGCGCGTGAGGCTGCGACTGCCCTAGGCCCGGCTCAGGCGGGGCGTCGGGCTGGGCTTTGGGTGGGACTGAGCCTTGGCGTGGGTCTGTGCCGTGGCGTGAGCCTGCCCCGTGGAGTGGGCCTGCGCCCCACCTCGCCGGCGCGTGGCACGATGGGTGGGTGAGCGACGCTGCCCCGGGGAAGAGTCCGCTGACCCGCCTTCCGGACGGGACGGTCAAGCAGGTGGGCCCGCTCACGGGAACCCGCGTGTGGACCGTGCCGGGGCGCGCGCACCGGCCGATCGAGATGGTGCGCGACGCTCCGAAGCCGCTCGGCGTCGGCGAGGCGACGCGCCTGTGCGCGTTCTGCCCGGACCGCTACCTCGAGACGACGCCCGAGAAGTCGCGCCTCGTGGGGCCCGACTACACCGAGCTCCGGCGCGTCCCCGCCTCGCAGCTGTTCGACACGACAGCGGAGTTCCGCCGCTTCGGCAACCTCTTCGAGATCGTCTCGGCCGAGTACTGGCGGGAGAACCACGGGTTCCGTCAGCCCGCCTCGGTCGTCGCGTGGGCGCGCGACTACCTCGGCGAAGCGGCGGGGCGCGAGCACATCGAGCATCTCGCCGCGGTGCGGACCGCGGCATCCGGAACCGAACAGAGCCGCGAAGAGGCCGCCCTCGACCTCGTGGGCGGCTCGCACGACGTCATCGTGGCGCGCCGGCACGTCGTCGACGGCGCGACCACCGACGACGAGCTCGTCTCCTCCGGCGTCCTGTCGCCCCGCGAGCACGCGGAGTACTTCGGCTTCACCGTGCGCTCACTCGACGAGCTGGCGCGATCGCAGCCCCACGCCGAGTACGTCGCGGTGTTCCAGAACTGGCTGCTGCCGGCCGGGGCATCCTTCGAGCACCTGCACAAGCAGCTCGTGGCCGTCGACGAGCACGGACCGCAGGTCGACCACGAGCTGCGGCTGCTCGCGGGCGATCGCAGTCTGTATCAGCACGCCATCGCCGACCTCGCCGTCGCGAAGGGGCTCGTCGTCGCGGCCAACGACGGGGCCGTCGCCTTTGCGGGGGTCGGCCATCGGTATCCGGCGTTCGAGGTCTATTCGCGGTCGCGGGCGAACCTGCCGCACGAGCACTCGCCCGCCGAGATCCGCGCGATGTCCGACCTCGTTCACGCGCTCCACGCCGCGACCGGCGTGCACGTGCCCACGAACGAGGAGTGGCATTACCGCCCGCCGGGCGCGCCGTGGCCCATGCCGTGGCGGATCGTGCTCAAGTGGCGCATCTCCAACCCGGCGGGCTTCGAGGGCGGCACGAAGATCTACGTCAACACGATCGATCCGTGGGAGCTGCGCGCCCGCGCCGTCGCCGACCTGGCGCGGCTGCGACTGGACGGCGCGATCGCCGAGGGCATCCGCATCGGCGACGAGTGCCGCCCCGACGACACCCGCCTGCGCTACGCCGACTGACCCGTTCTCGTCCGCGGCCCCGCCATCCTCGACCGCGGCCTCGAAACCAGGGATTCGCGTCGAGACCGGGGAAGATCTCCCTTGTTTCGACGCGAATCCCCTGTCTCGCCGTTGACCCGCCGGGTCAGCCGCCCGCGTCGACCGCGCCCGCGCTCGGCCGCGCGTGCCGGGTCAGCGGCGGGTCGACCAGAGCGCGCCCGCGACGAGGAGGGGCTGGATGAACAGGCGCCCGAGGCGCTTGGCGTCGGAGTCCATGCCGAACCCGTTGCGGTGGTGCAGCCACTGGTCGACGTTGCCCGGGAAGATCGCGATGAAGAAGCCCGCGAGGATCGCGCCGATGCGGCGCTTCTCCTTCGGAAGCACGACGAGCGCGGCGCCCAGCATGACCTCGACGGCGCCCGACACCATGACGATGCCGTCCTTGTCGATCTTCGAGATCTCGGTCGCCCACTCGGGCACCTGGTTCTGGAACTCGCGCCTGCCCCAGAAGAGGTGGCTGAGTCCCGCGAACACCATTCCCGCCGCAAGCAGCCATCGCAGTGTCGTGCGCATGGATGAGAGTCAACCCCTCACCCGGGCGGCATGCGACCCCTTGCCGATCGCGCCCAGACGCGGTATTCCAGACGCGGTATTCCGGCCACGCCTCCGTCGGCTCAGGGGTAGCGGCCGCTGTACGCGTTGATCGCGGGCTGGCCGCCCAGGTGCGCGTAGAGCACGTTCGAGTCGCGCGGGATCTCGCCCGACGACACGAGGTCGATGAGTCCCGCCATCGACTTGCCCTCGTAGACCGGGTCGAGTATCACGCCCTCCAGCCGCCCGGTGAGGAACATCGCCTCGTCGGTGGACTCGACCGGGATGCCGTACTCATCGCCGGCCCATCCCTCCAGCACCGTGATCTCGTCGTCGCGGAGGTCGCGGCCGACGCCGATGAGGTCGGCCGTGCGCCGCGCGATGCGGGCGACCTGAGCGCGCGTCTCGTCGATCGTCGCCGAGGCGTCGATCCCGATCACGCGCCGCGGGCGGTCGCCGAAGTTCTCGAGCAGGTCGGCGAAGCCCGCGATCATGCCGGCGTGCGTCGATCCCGTGACGGTGCAGACGACGATCGTGTCGAAGAAGACGCCGAGCTGCGCCTCCTGGGCCTTGACCTCGTGCGCCCAGTTCGCGAATCCGAGTCCGCCGAGGCGGTGGTCGCTCGCGCCGGCGGGGATCGCGTAGGGCGTGCCGCCGGATGCCTCGACCTCGGCGATCGCGTCCTTCCACGAGTCCTTGAAGCCGATGCCGAAACCTGCGGGCGAGAGTCGCACGTCGGCGCCCATGAGCCGCGAGAGGAGGATGTTGCCGACGCGGTCGTTCACGGCATCCGGCCAATTCACCCAGTTCTCCTGCACGAGCACGGCCTTCATGCCGAGGTGCGCCGCGACGGCCGCGACCTGCCGGGTGTGGTTGGACTGCACGCCGCCGATCGACACCAGCGTGTCGGCGCCCTGCGCGAGCGCCTCGGGCACGAGATACTCGAGCTTTCGCACTTTGTTGCCCCCGAAGGCGAGACCGCTCGAGACGTCTTCGCGCTTGGCCCACACGCGCGCGCCGCCCAGGTGATCGGACAGCCGATCGAGCGGATGCACGGGGCTCGGCCCGAACATGAGCGAGTGGCGCGGGAAGTCGGCGAGGGTCATGGCGTCTCCTGGTGGTCGGGTTCTTCGGTGACGGATGCCGCGAGCAGCCGCTCGAGCGTGAGCCAGTTGTCGCGGGTCAGCCCTGCGGCGAGGTGGGCGTCGCCGTCGGCGCAGGCGGCGATGATCCGGTCGTGGTCGCCGACGCTCCCGCGTCCGGCGAGGCCCGCGAACCGCGCGCGCTCGAGGCGGCGCAGGAGCGGGGTCACCTGCTCGAGGAGGCCGGGAAGGAGCGGGTTGGCGCTCGCGGCGACCGCGACGGCGTGGAAGTCGTCGTCGGCGGCGATCGCGGCATCCACATCCGACTCGCGCAGAGCCGCGGCGAAGCGCGCGTTGGCGGCGCGCATGGCGTCGAGGTCGGCGTCGGTCAGGAGCGGTACGGCGTCGCGCACGGCGAGCTCGTGGAGGGATGCCGCGATCCGCTGCGCGGCGAAGGCGTCGCGGGCATCCAGCGGCGCGACGACGGTCTCCTTGGCGCGGCGCGTGTGCACGAGCCCCGCGGCCTCGAGCCGGGCGATGGCCTCGCGGATCGGCGTGCGGCTGACCTCGAGCCACGCCTCGAGCTCGGTGTCGCGCAGGCGCTCGCCGGGGGCGAGCGCACCGCTGACGATCGCGTCGCGCAGCTGCGCGTACGCGTAGTCGCGCAGCGACCGCGGTCGTTCGGCACGAGGAAGCGGCATGCAACATATTGCACACTGCCGCGGCATCCCGCGTCAAATCCCCCGCTCCCCCGTTGGTTCGGCCGGAGCCGCCCTCGCCTCGCGGGAGCGTGGCAGGCTGTATTGGTTGCGGCGACGAGAGGCGGGACGGATGACGGACGGGGTCGGACTGAGGTCGGAGCGGGGGCCGATCCTCCTCGCGCTCATGCTGTCGATCTTCCTCATCGCGATCGACTCCACGATCCTCGCAACCGCCGTCCCGACGATCGTCGACGAGTTCGGCGGCTTCGAGCAGTTCCCCTGGCTGTTCTCGATCTACACGCTCGCCCAGGCGGCCTCCGTCCCCGTGTACGCGAAGCTCAGCGACATCGTCGGCCGCCGCCCGGTCATCTACGTCGGTATCGTCCTCTTCCTCATCGGCTCGGTGCTGTGCGGCCTCGCGTGGAACATGACCGCCCTCATCGCGTTCCGCGCCGTGCAGGGCCTCGGCGCCGGCGCGATCACGCCCGTCGCCATGACGATCGCGGGCGACATCTACACCGTCCGCGAGCGCGCCAAGGCCCAGGGCTACCTCGCGAGCGTCTGGGCGTTCTCGGCCGTCGCGGGGCCGACCATCGGCGGCCTGTTCGCGCAGTTCCTCACGTGGCGCTGGATCTTCTGGATCAACGTCCCGCTGTGCCTCCTCGCACTGTGGATGCTGTGGCGCAACTACCGCCAGCCCTTCGAACGGCACCGCCGACGGATCGACTACGCCGGCGCGGTGCTGCTGACCGCGGCCCTCGTGCTCATCGTGCTCGCGCTCCTCGAGGGCGGCAACGCGTGGGCGTGGCTCTCCTGGCAGAGCATCGCCGCCTTCGGCGTCGGCGCGCTCCTCCTCGTCGTCTTCGCGTTCGTCGAGCGGCGGGCCGAAGACCCGATCCTCGCGCCGTGGGTCTTCTCCAGCCGCATCGTCGTCTCGACGTCGGTCGTCGCGCTGCTCGTCGGAGTCGTGCTCATCGGCCTCGTCTCGTTCGTGCCGACCTTCCTGCAGTCCACGACCTCCGCCGCGCCGGTCGCGGCGGGTCTCGCCGTCGCGGCGCTCACGCTCGGCTGGCCCATCTCGGCCGCCCTCGCGGGCCGCTTCTATCTGCGCATCGGCTTCCGCGCGACAACGCTCATCGGCAGCACGCTCGCGATCATCGGCGGGGCGCTCCTCGTCGTCTTCGCCCTCTCCCCCTCGATCGTGCTGACCGCCGTCGGATGCTTCATCGTCGGCCTCGGCCTCGGCCTCGTCGCCGCTCCGAGCCTCATCGCCGCGCAGTCGTCGGTCGGCATGCGCCGCCGCGGCGTCGTGTCGGGCACCAACATGCTCGCCCGCTCGGTCGGCAGCGCCGTCGGCGTCGCCGTCTTCGGCGCGATCGCCAACGCCCTCATCGCCGCGAACGGCGGAGCCGACGTTCCCGCCGCCATCCAGTCCGGCGCCGTCGCCGTCTTCATCGGCGTCGCGGGCGCCGCGCTCGTCATGCTGCTCGCCTGCGCCTTCATCCCGTCCGTCGCTATCGAGGAGCCCGAGCCCGTGGGCGAACGCGAGACGGTCACGGAGGGCGAGCGCGAGACAGTCCCGCAGGGCGATGGTGGGGCGGATGCCGCGGCCTGACCGGCCGCACCGTCAGACCCGCAGCATCCCGCGGCGAATGGGCCCCCCGGCAGCGCCGTGTGCGCAGCACTCTCAGCCCCGCAGCATCTCGCGCAGCGTCTGGATCGTGTCGGCCTCGTCGGCGCGCTTGTCGTCGCGATAGCGCTTGACCCGGGCGAAGCGCAGGGCGACCCCGCCGGGGTACCGGGTCGACCGCTGCACGCCGTCGATCGCGATCTCGACGACGATCTCGGGCGGGAGCCACACCGTCCCGGGCGTCTCGCGCACGGCGAGCTCCTGGAACCGCTCGGTCTGCCAGGTGAGCAGCGCGTCGGTGAGGCCCTTGAACGTCTTGCCGACCATGACGAACCCGCCGCCGAACTCCCCCGTCGCATCGAGCGCGCCGAGGTGCAGGTTCGACAGCCACCCGGTACGGCGGCCGTACCCCCACTCCGCGGCGAGCACGACGAGGTCGAAGGTGTGGACGGGCTTCACCTTCACCCAGCTCGCACCGCGCCGGCCCGCGGCATACGTCGAATCGATCGCCTTCACCACGACGCCCTCGTGACCGGCCTCGAGCGCCTCGGCCGCGACGCGCTCCGCGACCTCGGGGTCTGCCGTCACCTCGCCCGGAATCCGGTGGTGCGGCGCAATGCGCCCCAGCTCGTCGCGGCGCACGCGCAGCGGCTCGTCGAGGAGGTCGCGGCCGTCGACGTGCAGCACGTCGAAGAACCACGGGTGCAGCACCACCTCGCGCGCCCGCTCGGCGCCGAAGCGCGACATCGTGTCTTGGAACGGCCGAGGCGCGTCGTCTTCGTCGAGCGCGAGCGTCTCGCCGTCGAGGATGACGGCGTCGACGGGCATGCCCCGCACCACCTCGACGACCTCGGGCAGGCGATGCGTGATGTCGGCGAGGTTGCGCGTGAAGATCCGCACGTCAGCGCCGCGGCGGTGCACCTGGATGCGCGCTCCGTCGAGCTTGTATTCCACGGATGCCTCGCCCACCGCCTCGACCGCCTCCGACGCGGTCGCCGCCGAAGAGGCGAGCATCGGGAGCACGGCCCGGCCGACCTCGAGACCGATCGCCGCGAGGTCGTCGGCACTGCCCGACAGCGCGAGGCGCGCGGTCTCGCCGAGGTCGCCCGAGAGCATCGCCGCCCGACGGACGGCGGCCGCATCGCGCTCGGCCGCTCGGGCGATCGCATCGAGCAGCACGCCCTCGAGCGCGCCGGTGCGCAGCTCGCCGAGCATGACGCGGCGCAGGAACTCCCACTCCGGCGCCGTCGCGCGCGACGCGAGGTCGCGCAGTGCGTCGCCGCGGACGGCGACGGAGCCGGCTCCGGATGCCTCGGCCAGCCCGCCGAGCGCCTCGTCGACCTCCTCGAGGGTGAGCGTCGAGGAGGTGGCGTGGTCGGCGTCGAAGGACGACAGGCTGCGCCAGCCGACCCCGATGCGGCCCTGCCGCGGGCTCGCGGTGAGGAATCCCACCGCGATGGGCACCTCGGCGGGCTCGAGCATCCGCAGCAGCGTCGCGAGCGCCTCGATCTTGACCAGTCGCGAGCGGGTGGCCGCGACGGCCTCGGCGGTGTCGACGACGTCGGACAGCAGCATCCGTGAATCATCCCACCGGGTCCCGACATCGCGACGTCCCGATATCGGGATCACCATCGCGCCGGACATCGCGCGCGCGGCCGCCCGGCTGACGAACCCTGCTACGCGGCGGGCAACCGCGGCACCGACGACAGCAGGCGGCGCGTGTAGGGGTGGTGCGGGTCGGAGAGCACGGCCGCGGTCGGCCCCTCCTCGACGACGCGGCCGCCCTCGAGCACCGTCATGCGCGCGCACAGCGCCGAGACGATCGTGAGGTCGTGCGAGACGAGCAGCATGCCGATGCCCCGCTCACGCGCGAGACGCAGGAACAGCTCGATCACGAGCATCCGCACCGACGTGTCGAGCGCGCTCACCGGCTCGTCGGCGAGGAGCAGCCTCGGCTCGGGGGCGAGCGCGCGTGCGATCGCGATGCGCTGCCGCTGGCCCCCCGAGAACGCGTCGGGGTAGCGCGTCGCGGCATCGGCCGGAACGTCCACGGCCTCCAGGAGCTCGGCGACCCGCGCCGCGCGCTCGGCACGGCCGCCCGGAATGCGGAGCGACCGCAGCGGCTCGGCGATCGAGTCGCCGATCGTCATGCGAGGATCCAGCGACGAGAACGGGTCCTGGTAGACGGGCTGGACTGCCCGGCGGAACTCGCGCATTCCCGCGCGGTCGGAGCGCGACAGCGGCCGGCCGTCGAAGAGGATCCGGCCGGCAGTCGGCTGGTCGAGCCCCAGCAGCAGCCGCAGGAGGGTCGTCTTGCCGGCGCCCGACTCCCCCACGAGCCCGACGCTCTCGCCCGGTGCGACCGACAGGCTGACGTCGTGGAGCACGGGGGCGCCGTCGCGGTAGTGGAAGCCGACGCCTTCGGCCGACAGCAGGGGTGTCGTCGTCATCGGTCCTCCTCCACCGCGGAGCGCCCCGTGCTCGCGGGCAGGAACGCGTCGAGCTCGCGGGAGGCCTCGACGAGGGTCCGCGTGTACGGGTGGACGGGGTGGCGCAGCAGCTGCGAGGTCTCGGCGAGCTCCACATGTCGCCCGTGCCGCATGACGAGCACGCGGTCGGCGATCCGCGAGACGACGGGGAGGTCGTGGCTGATGAAGATGAGTGACATCCCCCGCTCGCTCACCTCCCGCTGCAGCAGATCGAGCACGCCCGCCTGCACGGTCACGTCGAGGGCCGTCGTGGGCTCGTCGGCGATGAGCAGCCGGGGACCCCCCGCCAGAGCGAGGGCGATCGCGACACGCTGGCGCTGACCGCCCGAGATCTCGTGGATGTACGCGCGCGCGATGCGCTCGGGATCGGGGAGCTGCACGTCGGCGAGGGCATCGAGCACGGCCCGCCGCAGTGCGTCGCCGCCGAGTCCCCGGTGCTTCGCGAGCGGCCACGCGAGCTGCTTGCCGACGCGCATGAGCGGGTCGAGCGACGCGAGGGGCTCCTGGAAGACCGCGCTCACGACAGCGCCGCGCACGCGGTCGAGACGCCGCTGCGACGCGCCGACGACCTCGACCCCGGCCGAGCCGGCCGGCCCGGTCGAGAGCACCGCGCTGCCTCGCGCCTGCAGCGGATGTGCGAGGAGGCCGAGGATCGCCAGCGCCGTGACGGACTTGCCCGATCCCGACTCGCCGATGATCCCGAGGCGCTCGCCCGGGGCGAGGGCGAAGCTCACGGCCTCGACGAGATCGCGGGGCTCGACGTCGTCGATGGTGACGCCGAGGCTTTCCAGGGTCAGCAGGGCGCTCATCGGATGCTCCGCGAGGCCGGATCGGCGATGTCGCGCAGGCCGTCGGCGAGAAGGTTCATGCCGATGATCGTCGCGACGAGGAGGAGGCCCGGGAGGATCGCGGCGACAGGCGACACCAGGACGGTGCTCTGGGCCTCCTGCAGCATCCGTCCCCATGAGGCGTTGGGCGGCGGCGACCCGAGTCCAAGGTATGAGAGGGATGCCTCGGCCACGACCGCGCCGCCGAACTGCAGCGCGAGCGGCACGACGAGGGTCGGCCAGACGTTGGGCAGCACGTGGATGCCGATGAGGCGCAGGGTCCCCGTCCCGGAGGTGCGCGAGGCCGTGACGAAGTCCTGCGCCAGCACGCGCGTCGCCGTGACGCGGGTCAGGCGCGCTATGACGGCGGAGCCGGCGAGGCCGATCGCCAGGATCGCCGACTCCAGCGACGCGCCGCGCCACGCGACGATGAGCATCGCGAGGAGCAGCGTCGGGAAGGCGATGGCGATGTCGAGGAGGCTCGAGATCGCATCGTCGAGCCAGCGGTCGGCGACGGCGGCCACGATACCGAGGGTCACGCCGAGGACGGCGGCGATGAGCACGGACCCGAAGCCGACGAGCACCGCGAGGCGAGCCCCGACCATGAGCTGCGAGAAGAGGTCGCGTCCGAGGCGGTCGGTTCCTGCCCAGTGCTCGGCGGACGGCGCCAGCAGCCGGTCTCCCGTCGTGTCTTCCAGGCCATAGGGCGTCCAGAACAGCGACACGATGGCGACGGCGAGGATGGTGCCGAACAGGACTGCGCCGACGGCGAGGTTGATGGAGCGGCGCGCGCGGGGGCGGCGGCGGGACGGCGCCGGGGCGGCGACGGCCTGGATCGCGGCGGTCATGCGGCGGCCCTCGCGCGGCGGTTGCCCGAGAGCGAGTCGCGCAGTCGCGGATCGATGAGGCGCTGCACGATGTCGGCCGCGAACCCGAGGAGCAGCACGAGCGCCGTCGAGAAGAGCAGCACGCCCTGCACGCTCGGGAAGTCCTGCTCCTTGATGCCGACCAGCAGCATGTCGCCGAGGCCCGGCAGGGCGTAGACGCGCTCGATGACGACGGCGCCGACGAAGGTCGTCGAGAGCATGATGGCGAGGATCGAGACGACCGGCACGACCGCGTTGCGCACGCCGTGGCGCCAGAGCGCCGAGCCGAAGCTCTGTCCGGTCGCCCGCGCGGCCCGCATGTACTGCTGGCCCAGGATGTCGAGCGTCGCGCTTCGCACGTAGCGGGCGAGGTCGCTCCCCGCGACGAGGGCGATCGTGACGACCGGAAGTGCCAGCGACCGGAGTGCTGCGGCGGGGTCGGCCCAGTCGGTGCGGGGGAAGCCGCCCGCCGGGAACAGCCGCCAGCCGAGCGACAGCACCGCGACGAGGAGGATGCCGACCCAGAAGACGGGGATCGCGCCGCCGAGCTGCGACAGCGCCGAGAACGTCGCGCCGTACCAGGTGCGCGACCTCCAGGCGGCGAAGAACCCCACGGGCACGGCGATCGCCACGGCGAGCAGGAACGACATGATCGTGAGCGGCAGCGTCACGTTGAGGCGGCGGAGGATCTCGTCCCCGACCGACAGGTGGTTCGTGAACGACTCCCCGAGGTTGAGCGTCACGAGCTGTGCCAGGTAGTCGCCGTACTGCACCCAGATGGGCCGGTCCACGCCCAGACGTGCCGCTGCCGCGGCGATATCGGCATCCGTCGCCCCTACCGAGATGAGAGCGAAGACGGGGTTTCCGAGCACCCGGAGCACGACGAACAGGATCGTCGCCGCCAGCGCGAATGCCAGCAGCAACAATCCTGTCCGTCGGATCAGATAAGCGCCTATGACGCCGCCTTCTCGATGCCGTACACGTAGAACAGCGAGTTCAGGCCGTTCTGCGGCACGCCGCTGACACCCTCGGCCGCGATGCGCAGCTGCGGGTTGAGGTACAGCCAGACGCTGGCCGCGTCATCCGAGATCTGCTGGTTGGCCTTCTTGACCAGCGCGGTCTGCTCGTCGGTCGACGAGGCGGCCTCGGAGTCGGAGAGCCACTTCTGCACGTCGGCGTTGTCGTAGCCCCAGTAGAAGTCGGGGTTGCCGTAGAAGTTGATGTCGCGGTCGTTGACGTGGCCCTGGAGCGTCGCCTCGAAGTCCTTGTCGGTGTAGACCTTCTGGTACCACTCGTCGTCGGTGATGACGTGGATGTCGACCGTGATGCCGACCTTCGCGAGCTCGGACTTGACGAACTCGGCGACCGTCGAGTGCACGCCCGAGTCGGGCGTCTCGAGCGTGAACTCGAAGCCGTCCGGGTAGCCGGCGTCGGCGAGGAGCTGCTCGGCGACCTTCGGGTCGTACGGGTTGTTGTCGGCGAGGTCGATGTACCACGGCTCCGACGGCGGCACCATCGAGCCGATGAGCTGGCCGCGGCCGTCCCACACGGCGTCGAGCAGCTTCTCGCGGTCGATCGCGGAGTACACGGCCTTGCGCACGGCGACGTTCGAGAACGGCTCAACGCGGTCGTTGAAGGCGAGCAGTTCCTTGGTCGTCGAGGTGCCCTCGATGATCTGGTAGCCGGATGCCTCGAACTGCGACAAGCTGTCGGGGTTCGACTGGCTCGTGACGAGGTCGACGGCGCCCGTGAGCAGCGCGTTGTTGAGTGCCGTCGGGTCGGCGTAGTACTGGTAGACGACGCCGCCGTTCTTCGGCTTCTCGCCCCAGTAGTCGTCGTTCAGCTCGAGCGTGATCGAGTCGCCCTTGCGGTAGTCGGCGAGCGCATAGGGGCCGCTGCCGTCCTCGTTGGCCGTCAGGTCGCCCGCCGCGGGGTTGACGATCCAGACGTACCCGAGGTTGTAGGTGAAGCTGATCGAGGGCTGCTTGAGGGTCACGGCGACCGTCTTGTCGTCGACGACGTCGACGTGGTCGATGACGCTCAGCTGCCGCTTGCGCGCCGCGATCGAGTCGGGGCTGATGAAGCGCTCGAGGCTGTACTTGACCGCTGCGGCGTCGACGGGCGCGCCGGAGTGGAAGGTCGCGTCGTCCTGCAGCGTGAAGGTGTAGACGAGGCCGTCGTCCGAGACCTTCGTGTCGGCGGCGAGGAGGGGCTCGACCGTCGCGTCGTCGGTGATCTTGAACAGGCCCTCGTAGACGTTGCCCGTGAACACCTCGGTGACGCCCGAGCTGCCGCCGAAGATCTGGTCGAGGTTCGTCGGCTCGTTCTGCGAGCCCACGACGATCTCGGCGTCGGGGTCGGCCTGGACGGCGGCGGGAGCGGAGGAGGCGGGCGCGCCCCCCGTCGCGCAGCCGGCGAGGAGCAGGAGTCCGGCGGCTGCCGCGGCGATCGCGGCGGGGATACGGGTACGACGATGGCGTGCGGTCACGTCAGGGTCCTTCACTGTGAGGGGGCGTGCGGGGGCAGGGTCATGCGGGCGTGGCGCCGCGGGGCGGCGGGCGCGGGGGCCCGCCGCGAAGTCAGGTCAGAGCGAGAATCCGTCCGCGAACTTCACGCGCTTCTCCCCCGCGCGAAGCGCGAAGGGCAGGCGGTTCTGCAGCGGCGGGAGCGGGCAGTTCATCTGGTTCGAGAACCCGCAGGGCGGCACGATCGCGCGGTTGAAGTCGATCGTGATCGGGATGCTGTCTCCCGCCGCGAGTTCGCGGTCGGCGGCGGGGTGATCGAGGAAGAGGAACCGCCCGGCGCCGTAGCTCTCGGCGCCGTTCGTGCGGTCGCCGAAGACGAGCTGCAGCTTCCACGTGCCGCCGTAGTTCGTGTCGAACGCGTTCAGCCGGTACTCGGTGCCGTCGACCTCGAACACGAGATCGCCCGAGACGGGAAGACCACGCGTGGCCCCGGCATCCTTGATGTGCTCGAACGGAACCACGCGCTCCTCGTCGACCAGCTCGAAGCGGCCCTCGATGATCCACGCCGGGTCATAGGGGTAGTACTCGATCTGCTCGAAGGCCTGCTGCGCGGGAGAATCCTGCCGCCAGATGCGGTAGCCCTCCTGCGGCGCGCCGGTCTCGATGTCGTCGCGACGCAGACGCGTGAAGACGGCGGTGTCGGGCTGGCCCTCGCGGGCCGTCGCCTCGTCGACGGGCGGGGCGCCCGCGGCCGACCAGTGGGTGAGCACGAGCGAGAGCGGGCCCTGCGGCGCCGTCACGTAGTCATGCCGGGATCGGATCCATTCCTCGTGCTCGGTCACTGTCGCTGTACTCACACTCACAGGAGATCAAATGTCGAGCACCGCTCGGAAATTCCGTTTCACAGTGTTTCGGTTCTCCCGGGCGTGTCGCGCATTCTGCGCAGGTAGCCGCCCGGGAGCGAACCTGCAACCCCCCGCGGGGGCGTCACGCGCAGGCGCAAGGTGGAGGCATGGTGCGCATCGGGACGTCGGGATGGAGCTACCCGCACTGGCGGGGCGCCCTCTACGCGAGCGCGCCGCAGGCACGCTGGCTCGAGATCTACCAGCGGGAGTTCGACACCGTCGAGCTGAACGCGAGCTTCTACCGCTGGCCGCCTCCCGCGCGCTTCGCGGCGTGGCGCGACAAGCTCCCCGAGGGCTTCGAGATGACGGTGAAGGCCCCGCGCGGACTCACGCACGCGCGGCGCCTCCGCGAGCCCGAGCAGTGGATCGAGCGGGTCACGGCGGGCCTTCACGAGCTGCGCGGCAAGCGCGGGCCGCTCATCGTGCAGCTTCCGCCGACGATGGAACGCGACGACGCCCGCCTCGACTACTTCCTCGGGGCCCTGCCCGCGTGGACGCGCCCGGTGGTCGAGTTCCGGCACGATTCATGGACGGATGACGCGGTCTTCGCGCTCCTCGAACGCCACGGTGCCGCGTACTGCGTCATGAGCGGCGCGCGGCTGCCCTGCATCCTGCGCGCGACGGCGAAGATGGTCTACGTGCGCTGGCACGGTCCCGACGCGGACCACCTCTACGGCGGCTCGTACTCCGACGACGACCTGGCCTGGTGGGCCGAGCGCATCCGGGAATGGGAGCGCGACGGCCACGAGGTCTACGGCTACTTCAACAACGACGGCGGCGGCAACGCCGTGCGCAACGCCCGCACCCTGAAGCGGATGCTGCACGCCTGACCCCCTCGTCGGTGCGGGTGCTGCTGCGGGCCGTGCGGCGCGCCCCGCCCCGCACGGCGCGCCCCGCCCCGCACGGCGCGCCCCGCCCCGCACGGCGCGCCCCGCCCCGCACGGGGGTAGGAGATGGCGCGGAGGTAGGACGAAACGGGGGGCCATCGTCCTACCCCCGCGCGGACTCCTCCCCCCGTCGGCCGTCGCGGGGACGAACGGCCCTGCGCTTGCGGGCGGGCCGGGCTCGCGGCATCCGTCACCGCCGGCGACGCATGCGCCCTGAAACGGATGCCGCGTGCCCGACCCCACCCCGGCCGCCGACCTCGCCACGGCGCACGGTGGTAGGAGATGGCGCGGAGGTACGACGAAACGGGGGGCCATCGTCCTACCCCCGCGCGGACTCCTCCCCCCGTCGGCCGTCGCGGGGACGAACGGCCCTGCGCTTGCGGGCGGGCCGGGCTCGCGGCATCCGTCACCGCCGGCGACGCATGCGCCCTGAAACGGATGCCGCGTGCCCGCCCGACCTCGGCCGCCGACCTCGCCACGGCGCACGGGGGGAGGAGATGGCGCGAAGGTAGGACGAAACCGGGGGCCATCGTCCTACCCCCGAGCGGACTCCTCCCCCCGTGCGGGTCGGAGTCCCACCACCGCCGAGCGCCAGGCGCCTACGCGGCGGCCGCGACCTCCCCGCGCCCGAGCTCGGCGCTCACGAGCAGGCCCGCGTCGGCGGCATCCACCCGCACCGCTCCCCCGTCGACGAGCGAGCCGTCGACGAACAGCCCGGCGATCTTGTCGTCGACCTCGCGCTGCACGAGGCGGCGGAGCGGCCTCGCGCCGTACTCGGGCTCGTAGCCGTTGTCGGCGAGCCAGTCGATCGCGGCATCGCTCACCTCGAGCCGCGCCTCGCGGCGAGCCAGGCGCGCCGCCGTCTGGTCGAGCACGAGCCTCACGATCTCGCGCAGCTGCACCTTCTCGAGCTTGCGGAAGAGCACGATCTCGTCGATCCGGTTGAGGAACTCGGGGCGCATCGCCTCGCGAAGCCTTCCGAACACGCGGTCGCGGAGGTCCTTCTCGCTCCCGAACCCTGTCGATCCACCGCCGTCGGCGATGAAGCCGATCGCTCCGGCGCGAGAGGCCAGAAACTCCGACCCGAGGTTCGAGGTCATGATGACCACCGTGTTGCGGAAGTCCACCGTGCGACCCTGGCCATCGGTCAGCCGCCCGTCGTCGAGCACCTGCAGCAGCAGGTTGAAGACGTCGGGGTGGGCCTTCTCGATCTCGTCGAAGAGCACGACGGCGTAGGGGTTGCGGCGCACGCGCTCGGTGAGCTGCCCCGCCTCGTCGTAGCCGACGTATCCGGGAGGGGCGCCGACGAGCCTCGACACCGTGTGCCGCTCGCCGAACTCGCTCATATCGAAGCGGATGACCGCGCCCTCGTCGTCGAACAGCGACTGCGCGAGCGCCTTGGCGAGCTCGGTCTTGCCGACGCCCGTCGGACCGAGGAAGAGGAACGAGCCGACGGGGCGACGGCTGTCGCCCATCCCCGTGCGGTTGCGGCGGACGGCCTTCGCGACGGCCGTCACCGCGTCGTCCTGCCCGATGACGCGAGCGTGCAGCTCGGTCTCGAGCGAGGCGAGGCGCTCCCGCTCCGTCTCGGTGAGGCGGTTGACCGGGATGCCGGTGGCCCGGCTGATGACGGCTGCGATCTCGGGCTCGTCGACGACCGCCTCGCCCCACGCGCCGTCGCCGGCCGCGCCGAGCGCACCCGCACCCGCCGCACCCGCGCCGTCCCCACCAACCCCGTCGGAAACCGCGCGCGAACCCGCCGCAGCACCGCGGGATCCCGCACCGGCCCGGCGCGACGTCGCCTCGTCGAGGCGCTCCTGCACCGCGGCGATCTGGTCGCGGATGCGGGAGGCCTCCTCGTAGTGCTCGGCCGACACGGCGGCGTTCTTGTCGGCCTCGAGCGTGGCGAGGCGCTCGATCAGCGCCGACACGTCGACGAGCGCGCCGAGCTTGAGGCGCAGCCGCGCGCCCGCCTGGTCGATGAGGTCGATCGCCTTGTCGGGCAGCACGCGCTCGGTGAGGTACCGGTCGCTGAGCTCGACGGCGGCGCGCAGCGCGGCATCCGTGAACCGCACGCCGTGGTGCTCCTCGTACGCGGGCTTGAGCCCCTGCAGGATCAGCACGGCGTCTTCGAGCGAGGGCTCCCCCACGCGCACGGGCTGGAAGCGGCGCTCCAGCGCCGGGTCCTTCTCGATCGTGCGGTACTCCTTGAGCGTCGTCGCGCCCACGAGGTGCAGCTCGCCGCGAGCGAGGCGGGGCTTCAGGATGTTGCTCGCATCCATCGCGCCCTCGCCGCCGCCGCCGGCGCCCACGACGGTGTGGATCTCGTCCACGAAGAGGATCACGGCCCCCTCGAGCGACGCGACCTCGTCCATCGTCGCGGTGAGGCGCTCCTCGAAGTCGCCGCGGTAGCGGGTGCCGGAGAGCATCGCGGCGAGGTCGAGCGAGACGACCCGCTTGCCGAGCAGCTGCTCGGGCACGCCGCCGTCGACGATCGCCTGCGCGAGCCCTTCGACGATCGCGGTCTTGCCGACACCCGCCTCACCCACGAGGACGGGGTTGTTCTTCGTGCGGCGGCTGAGGATCTCGATCGTCTGCTCGATCTCGTCGGCGCGACCGATGACGGGGTCGAGCCGGCCCTCGCCGGCGAGAGCCGTGAGGTCGGTGCCGAACTTCTCGAGCATGGGCGTCTGCGCGTCCTGCGTCTCGGAGTCCTCGGTGGGCGCTCCCGCGGGCCTCACCGTCTCGCGCACGCCCTCCGACAGCGCTTCGGCGGTCACGCCGGCCTCGGCGAGGAGGCGTCCTGCGGGGGTGTCCTGCGCGAGAACGAGCGCGAAGAAGAGGTGCTCCGGGTCGATGTACGTCGAACCCGACGAGCGCGCGACCTGGTACGCGTGGAAGAGCGCGCGCGTGACCGACGGCGTCACGAGCGCACCGTCGGCGTCCTGCGCGGCGGATGCGGCGGGCAGGCGCTCCTCGGCGGCACGCGCGATGGCGCGCGGGTCGGCGCCGATCCGGCGCACCGCGCCGTTCGCGGGGTCTTCGTCGATCAGGACGCGCAGCACGTGGAGGGCGTCGAGCTCCCGCTGACCGCGGCCGAGCGCGAAGCGGCCGGCGCGCTGCAGGGCGTCCTGCGTGCGCGCGCTCAGGAACCGGGTGAGGTCGATCGACCGTTCGGCCCGCGCGCGCTCACCCGCGAGGTAGCGGGCGAGGAACTCGTCGAACGAGCCGGCGCCGTCGGCGTCGCCGGTGGAAGGTGTGAAGTCTTCGGGCATTCCCCTGTGTCTCCGTTGCAGTGAACTGGGATGCGACCAAACTTGAGTCTGGCCGTGTCAAGTTCAACGACGGTGGAGGGCGGGTATTCCCGACCGCGCAGAAGATCCTCGAAAGGCCCTGCCGGGTTCGGCGGCCCCGGACGGCTCAGGGATCAGCGCCCGAATGCGACCGGCGTGCCCCCGGCGGGGGCGCCCGGCGCCGCCTCCAGCGCTCGGATGAGGCTCGCCGAGTCGTAGGGCCCGATGTGCCGGCGGCCGTTGACGAAGAACGTCGGCGTGCCGCTGAGGTCCATGAGCTCGGCATCCAGCCTGTCGTCCTGGATGCGTCGCAGCACGCGCGGCGAGCGGAAGTCCTCCGTGAACCTCTCGGCGTCAAGGCCCAGCTCCTGCGCGTAGTCGCACAGATCCGTCGTCTCGAGCCGGTCCTGGTGGGCGAAGAGGGTGACTGCCATGTCGAGGAAGCGCCCCTGGAGGGCTGCGGCCTCGGCGGCCTGGGCCGCCTCCTGCGCGTGCGGATGCGGGGCGTCGAGCGGGAAGTGCCGCCACACCCACCGCACGCGGTCGCCGAAGTGCTCGAGCACCGTGTCGATCGACCCCGTCGCACGACTGCAGAACGGGCACTCGAAGTCGCCGTACTCGACGATCTCGAGGCGCGCCTGCGCCGAGCCGCGGAAGTGGTCGCGTTCGGGATCGAACGGCCGCATGAGCTTGGCGCCCACGGGCCGGGGCGGCCAGATGCGGTCGCCCACGACGAGCAGGAGCCATCCGGCGAAGAACGCGAGGACGGATGCCGTGAGCACGGCCACGCGCGCGATGTTCTGCGTCTCGGGGTCGGAGATCGCGATCGGCACGAGGAAGAGCGAGATCGTGAAGCCGATGCCCGAGAGAGCGCCTCCCCCGGCGATGCGGTTCAGGCCGAGCCCGGGCGCGAGCCGCCCCTTGCCCATCGCCTGCAGGAGCGCCGTCGCCCCCGTGATCCCGACGAACTTGCCGACGACGAGCGCGACGACGATGCCCCACGCGACCGGGGAGGCCACGGCATCCTGAATCGTCTGGAGATCGAGGTGCACACCGGCGTTCGCGATCGCGAAGATCGGCAGCACCCCGTACGAGATGTACGGCCGCCATGCCTGGTCGACCCGCTCGTTGATGGAGAGCGAGTCGCGGAGACTGCGCGTGACGGCGGCGGCGTACGCGGGGTTCGGCGACTCGCGGAAGGCCTGCGTCAGCTCGGCGGCCCGCTCGACGTCGCCGCGGCGGGGCGGGAAGACGGGGATGAGGAGCGCGACGGCGACGCCGGCGAGCGTCGGGTGGATGCCGGCGAGCAGGAGCGCGATCCACAGCGCCCCGCCGAGGAGGAAGTACGACAGGCCCCGGCCGACGCGAAGGAACCGAACGAGCGCGAGCAGCACCATGAGGGCGATCGCGATGACGAACGGCAGCGGCGCCAGGCCGCTGTTGTAGAAGACGCCGATCGCGAGGAGAGCGCCGATGTCGTCGACGACCGCGAGGGTCAGGAGGAAGATCCGCAGCCGCGAGGGGTAGCGGGGCGCGATGAGTGCGAGGGCGCCGAGGAGGAAGGCGGTGTCGGTCGAGATGACGACGCCCCAGGCATCCGCCTCGCCGCTGGAGATGTTGAAGAGCACGAAGATGGCAGCCGGCAGAGCGAGCCCCGCGACGGCGGCGGCGATCGGCAGCACGGCGCGCGAGCGGTCGGTCAGCTCGCCGATCGTCAGCTCCCGCTTGACTTCGAGGCCCACGAGGAAGAAGAAGGCCGTCATGAGGCCCTCGTTGACGATGGAGTGCACCGTGAAGGTGGCGCTCCATCCTCCGACCGAGAGCCCGACCGGCAACGACCAGAACTCCTCGTAGGTGGCGCCGAACGGGGCGTTGGCCCACACCATCGCGACCACCGCACCCGCGAGCATGAGGGCGGCAGCGAGGCGCTCGCCGGGCGGGCCGCCCTTGCGTTGTTTCGCGCTGCCCGTGCCCGTCGCGCGGACCGCCGATACGCTCACGCGCCGAACGGCTCCGTGTGAAGGCCCTCCAGGGCCTCGCTCAGGCGCGCCGCGCCTTCGGCGAACGACCGGTCGAGCCGCGCGAGCCGCGCGTCGGCCTCGGCGAGCGCCGCCTCGCCCTTGTCGGTCGCCCGGAGGTCGGAGGCCGCTCCCGCGTGGGCCGTGGCATCCTGCACGAGACCCTCCTCCTGCAGCGTACGCACGGCGGTGTGCGCCGTCTGCACCGTGATCTGCGAGCGCCGCGCGAGCTCCGAGAACGAGATGCCCGGCGTCGCGTGGATGTGCGCGAGCAGTCCGTACTTGCGCGTCGTGAGGCCGAGGTCTTTCAGCGCGGCGTTGAGCTGCGCGTCCCACACGCTCGAAACGGTGAGAAGCGCGATGACCGGGCTGAAGGGCGGACGCTCAGGCATGACCCTTCATCGTAGCGAGGACAGATGGGTTCAGCCCTCGGGAGTCGGCTCGGGGCTCGGCGTCGGGCTCGTCGAGAGCACCCAGGCGCCGGCCGCGCACGAGTAGTACTGGGTCGGGACGCTCGCGGTGTCGATGTAGATGTCGCCGTCGGTCTGGCAGGTGTCGTCCTGCGGCTCGCCGCTGCCGAGCAGCACCTGCGTGCCGGGGGTCCCCGCCTCGCCCTGGGCGCCCTGCTCGCCCTGGGCGCCGGTCGCTCCCGTCTCTCCCTGGGCGCCGGTGAGGTTCTCGGCCGCCGACTGCTTGATGTTGCCCGCGAGCACCCATTGCCCGTCGCGGAAGACGTAGACGTCGGCGGTGGAGACGTCGATGTAGACGTCTCCTTGGTAACCCTTGCCCTCGGTCGGGGCTCCCTTGCCGGCGCGCACGGCGGAACCGGCCGGGAGCACATCCTTGATGATCTCCTCGACCTCAGCCGACGACTTCGGCGTCGGGACGGGGCTCTGCTCCACGGCCGCTGTCGCGGTCGGTGCGGGCGCGGCCTCTTGCGACCGGGCAAGCGACGAACCGAGGAAGGCGGCGAGGAACGACAGCACGACGACGGCGACACCGACGCCGATGAGGGCTCCCAGGCCCACGCCCGATCTCTTCGCGGGCTCGGGGGAGGACGGCGAGGACGGCGAGGTCGGCGAGGGCTTCGTGATGGGAGGAGTCGGCTGCGTGGGCTCACTCATGGCGGGTCTCTCCTTGGAGGGCGAGGGCGAGCCCGCCGTGGCGAGACTCAGGATTCGCGGATCAGCGTAGGGTCCGGCGTCGGGCGCGAGAAGCATCGGCACGGGGGCGTCACCCGGTGCGGATGAGAGCGCGCATACCCGATCGACGGCCTCCCGTCGAGTCCCGGATGCCGCGGCCGTCCGCGCTCGTAGGCTCGGGGCGATGCGAGAGTTCTTCCGTGGCATGGGCTTCCTCTTCCGGGGCTTCGGCTGGTGGCGTCGTCGCCCCGGCGCGATGGCGCTCGGTCTCGTGCCCGCGGCCATCGTCGCGGTCGTGCTCGGCGGCGCCCTGACCGCCCTCGGCTTCTTCCTCCCGCAGCTGACGACGGCGGCGACGCCGTTCGCCGAGGGGTGGGTGCCGTTCTGGCGGGATTTCCTCCGGTTCGGCTTCGGCGCCGCGGTGTTCGGCGGCGCCCTGTTCATCGCCATCGTCTCGTTCACGGCCTTGACGCTCGTCGTCGGCGAGCCGTTCTACGAGCGCATCTGGCGCACCGTGGAGCGCGATCTCGGCGGACCCGTGCCCGATGAGGGCTCCCCGTTCTGGCGATCGGTGGTCGACGGTGTCTCTCTGATCGGCCGCGGCATCCTGGTCGCCCTCCTCGCCGCGCTCGTCGGCTTCATCCCCGTCGTCGGGACCGTGCTCGGATTCATCACGGGCGTGCTGCTGACGGGCTGGCTCCTCGGCGACGAGCTGTCGTCGCGATCGTTCGCGGCGCGCGGCATGACCGCCGACGTCCGTCGCGGCCTCCTCCGCCGCCACCGCGGCCGCGCGCTCGGCTTCGGCGTCGCGACGCAGCTCTTCTTCCTCATCCCGTTCGGCGCCGTCGTCGTGATGCCCGCCGCCGTCGCGGGCTCGACCGCGCTGTCGAGGTCGATGCTCGAGGACGGGATCCCCCGGCGCGCCGGCGGCTAGCGTGGCGGGGTGGACTTCTCCTTCGACGCGCTGCGTCGCCGGCCCGATCTGGAAGGGCCGGATCTTCCGGCGACGGATGCCGCGGACCGCCTGATCCTCGACGAGTCGGCCGCCGCGCGAGCCGACGTGGCGGCGGGCGGGCTCGTCGTGATCGGCGACGGCTACGGAGCGCTGACCCTCGGCTCGTCGGCGGCGGGTGCGACGGGGATCCGCGTGCACCAGGACCCGCTCACGGGTGAGCAGGCCCTCGCCGCGAACGCCGAGGAGGCCGGTCTCCAGGGGACGTTCACCTCTCTGCCCCTCGAGGGCCCGCTGGCCGGGGATGCGCGGGTCGTGCTGGTGCGGCTGCCGCGGTCGCTCGACGCGCTCCGCGACATCGCGGGACTCATCGCCGCGCACGCGGCGCCCGACGTCGTCGTGTTCGCGGGCGGGCGGATCAAGCACATGACGCCGGCCATGAACGACGTGCTCCGCGAGTTCTTCGGCCGCGTCGACGTGACGCACGCGCGGCAGAAGTCGCGCGTGCTCGTCGCCCGAGGCCCGCACGACGGCCGGGATCCGTCGCCGACGCGGATGGTCCAGGACGGCCTCGTCGTGTGCGCCTACGGCGGAGCGTTCGCCGGGGCATCCGTCGACATCGGCACGCGCTTCCTCCTGGCGCACCTGCCCGAGCCGCGAGACGGCGAGGCGATCGACCTCGCGTGCGGCACCGGCGTCGTCGCGGCGGCGCTCGCGACGAGGCATCCGTCGCTCCGCGTGTATGCGTGCGATCAGTCGGCCGTCGCCGTCGCCTCGGCCCGTGCCACGGCCGCGGCGAACGGGGTCTCGGACCGGGTCGAGGTCGTCCGCGACGACATGCTGCGCTCGCGCGCCGACGCGAGCTCGTCGTTCATCGCGCTCAACCCGCCGTTCCACGTCGGCGCCGCCGTGACGGAGGCAATCGCGCCCCGGATGTTCGCCGAGGCCGCGCGCGTGCTGCGCCCCGGCGGCGAGCTGTGGACGGTGTGGAACTCGTCGCTCGGCTACCGTCCGGCGCTCGAGCGCCTCGTCGGCTCGACGCGTCAGGTCGCGCGCAACGCGAAGTTCACCGTCACGGTCTCGACGCGCCGCTGACCCGGACGCGCGACCGCCGAACCGGCCCTCCGCCGGCCCGCCGCCGCGCCGACCCCCGGCCGCACGTCCTCCCGGAAGCGAGTTGCCACTCGATGTGGCAACTCGGCGCCGAGTTGCGCGATCTTGTGGCAATTCGCGGGCCCGGCGCAGGCTCCCGGCCGAACCGGCCCGCCGCCCAACCCGGCCGCCTGCCGGCGCCGCCGCCCCGGCGCCGCCCCGGCTCGCCGCCGCCGAACCGGCCCGCCGCCGCGAGTTGCCACTCGATGTGGCAACTCGGCACCGAGTTGCGCGATCTTGTGGCAATTCGCGGGCCCGGCGCGCGCCGGGAGGCGTGTCAACCCGGGGCTCACGATTGCCGCGGCGCGCTAGCCTGAGCCTCGGTGCGCCTGTCATCCGCGCCGCCACCGCCACGACTCCTCCTCCGCCGCAGTGTGCCCTCCCACGAGGCCCACGTCCTGTGCTCCGGGGCCGAGTCGCCGGCATCGGGCTTCGCGCGTCGACTGGCGCGAGAGGAGGTCGGCGGGATGCTCGACCCGGAGAGCCCCTCCTCCGCGAAGGTCCGCGCGATCGAAGAATACGAGGCGTACGTCATGAATCAGTCCTTCGACCGGAAGATCGCCGTCGTCACGGGCGCCGCCAGCGGCATCGGATACGCGGTCGCTCAGCACCTGGCCGAGCGCGGCGCCCGGATCGTCGGCATCGACCTGAACGAACGTGTCGGCGAACTCATCGCGGAGCTTCCCGGGGCCGGCCACCTCGGCATCGTCAAGAACCTCACCGACCCGGCCGCAGCGGCCGAGGCGATCGCCGAGACCGTGGACACTGTCGGCATCCCGCAGATCCTCGTCAACTCCGCCGGGATCGCGTTGCTGGACCCCGCAGTGGATGTCACCCCCGACCGGTGGCAGCTGACTCTGGACGTCAATCTCAGCGGCACGTTCTACATGGCCCAGGCCGCCGGCCGGGTGATGCTCCAAGCGGGCTACGGGCGCATCATCAACCTCGCCTCGCAGGCCGCCGTCGTCGGCCTCGATCAGCACGCGGCATACTGCGCCAGCAAGGCCGCCGTCGTCGGGCTCACCCACGTCCTTTCGCTGGAGCGGGCACGCCATGGCGTGACCGTCAACGCCGTCTCGCCCACCGTCGTTGAGACCGCCTCGGCAAGGCCGCATGGGCCGGAGAGAAGGGCGAGAAGGCGAAAGCCGACATCCCGGTCGGACGATTCGCTCAGCGGGAAGAGGTCGCCGCACTCATCGCGTTCCTCGCGAGCGACGACGCCGCCATGATCACCGGCAGCAACTATCTCATCGACGGCGGCTTCACCACCGTCTGACCCCCACCGACTCGGGGCCCGGCTCGGGCTCGCGTGCCGCGACCTGGGGCCCGGGGTCGTCGGAGACCGCGCGTGACGGTGCCGTTCTCGCACGCGCTGCTCGGAGAGAGGGCCTCTCCGCCCGCGCCGTATGCGACCATCGCTTGTGATCTCACCCCAGTCCCTCAGCGAACAGGAGCGTCGCATCGTCGCAGCATGGGCCGCGGACTGCGCCGAACGCGTGTTGCCGCTGTTCGAGGCGGAGGCCCCCAGCGATGAACGTCCGCGAGACGCGATCGCCCGAGCGCGCGCCTACTCGCGCGGCGAGCTCGACACGGCGGATCAGATTCGCCGCCGGTTCATCGCGGGCCGGGCCGCGGCATCCGTGACGTCCGCTGCCGCGGTCGCAGCCGCTCGGTCCGCCGCGCAGGCCTCCGGTGTCGGGCATATGGGGGCGCACGCTCTCGGCGCTGCCGCGTATGCGGTGAGGGCGGTGAGCATCAGCGATCCGACGCGCGTCGACGCCGAACTCGACTGGCAGCTCGAGCACATGTCGGCCGAAGTGCGCGATGCACTCCGGCTCCTTCCACCCGTGGGAGAAGACTCCGCAGGACCCTTCGCTGCTGGCGGGCTGTTGGCGCGAGGTGTTCTGGGCTCGACGATCCGGATGCTTCAGAGCGGGCTGTCGACGGGGCGCTGACGGCGCGCCGCGTCGCTCCCCGAAGCGGCGCAGGAGACGTCCCCGTTGCTCAGGACGTCAGGTCGTGGCCATGGCTCTCGGCGACCGCGCGCAGCACGTCGTCGGTCGATTCACCGGACACGTACGGGTATTGGTCGGTGAGCACGCGCGCGAGTTCGTCCATCGCCTTCTCCAGGAGTGTGCCCGCCGATCGGACATCGGGGTCCCCCGAGCTGAGGGCGGCGTTGCGGAGCTCCATCGCGTAACCGATCGCGCGAGCCGCCGCCAAGCGCTCGTCCCTCTCGGTGAAGTAGAAGATCTCGGTGTTCTGGACGAGGTCGGCGGTGAGCTCCGCAAGAGCGTGTGCGACGGATGTGATGAGGGATGTCGCATGCCCCGGCGTGATCGTCGACGGGAGCGCTGCCAGCCCGGACTCGTGCAGACCTGTCAGCTCGATGGCCACCGACCGCCGCCGGGCGAGCGCGGGATACAGCTGCAGGAACCACGAGACCGACGCCGACAGCAGGGCGAAGCCCATGAGCGCCTCGAGCGGTGACACGGCGCGGATCACGGGATCGGTCGGCACCACGTCGCCGAGTCCGAGGGTTGTCAGCGCCACCATCGAATAGGTGAGCGACTCGACGAACGGGTTGTACTGGGCGGTGTCCACGCTGTGAGCGAAGCCGTCGCGGATGTGAGGCAGATAGACCAGCGCCCACCCGACCGCGATGAGGATGATCCACATCGCGATGGTGGCGAGGACCGTGAGCGGTCCTCCCACGGTCAGTCGGCGGCCGCGGCGCGACAGCGACCAGGTCGCACGGAAGAAGATCGTGGTCAGTCGACCCGTCGACGCCGGACGGAGGAGCGTATGGAAGACGTCATTCAGCGCGACCGCAATGAAGGCGATGCCGACGACGATGCTGACCGCGCTCATGACGCACAGTATGCGCCCGATTCACCGCACCCTGCCGGGATCTCCGCGGCGGACGCGCGCAGCACCGCGTGCCGTCACATCTTCTCGCCGTTCTCAGGTGCGAGAGATCGACCTCGCTCCGTCCGCAGGAAGGCAGAAAAGAGGCCCGGATGCGCGTGATCGTGCAGGTCCGGGCCTCTCAGCCGTCGCAATCGCGCGAGGCGGTATCGGGGCTCCTAGAAGTCCCAGTTCTCGCCGACTGAGCCGTTTGGCTCGGAATCTCGCGGGTTCTGCAGCGCGGTTCTCAACTCGTGCCACCTGCGTGCCACTCCGCGCGGACCTCGTCACAGGATGTCAACGGCCGTCTGAAGTGACACTGGTCTAAGGCTAATCGAGGACGGGACTCGCAACCAGATCCGCGACTCACCGCCGCGCGAATAGCGCACCCTCATCGGGCTGATCATCGCGCCGGGTATACGGGCACTCTGGTCTCGTGCGCCGCCGGACAGATTGAGGCAAGCGGGTTCAGGACGGTACGAACGGTGGGCCACCGATCCGCGTGCCCTGTCGCTGAGAGCTGCGGGCCGAAAGCGGCGCCAAGGATTCGCGGAAATTCCCACGCCTCAGATCGTGCGCGCGGCGTGTCACGCCTGCGCGGTCGTCACCCAGGGAGCGACGCTCGCACGCAGCGACTTCCCCCACCGATACGAAACGTACGCGCCGGCCAGCAACCACAACACCCGCGAACCACAGGAAGCGAGTGGCAGTCGAAACGGCCTGGGATGTTCAGTGGCTCCTGCGCGCGTCGATCCCGTGACCTCACGAGACCCAGTTGTGTTCGCGAGGTCGATGGATACCCGCCAGGGCTCGTTTGCCGTGTAATCTGCCGAAATCGTGCTCCTTGATGATGGCTGGTACTTGGTGGCAACGGAGTTCCCGGCCCCAGACCGGGGCGGCCGCCATTGATCCGTCCGACCGGACCAGGAGTACTCAGGGCTACCGGGGTCCAGGTGTCGGACCTCTACGATATGAACAAGTGACATCCTGTCCGTAACGGGATCTGGGAGGGGAGCGGTCATGGCCGCGCGCGGCGAACACATTACTGCGATGGTGCGTAGCCACGCCGCTGGTGATGACGCTGCGTTCTACTCGGTCGCGCTCCAGGTCGCAGCTCGTGAAGCCCGAAGTGGGCACCACGCACTCGCGGAGGACATCAAAAAGACGGTCGATGCGTCGCGCAACGTGTCGCCGCGTAGCAATGTCACGAGGCTTACGCCGCCACAAGGCGACCTTGCGGGCTTGGTCGAAGCCACCGCACCGTCGGTGGGGCTACGAGACCTGGTGTTGCCGGCGGAGCTGACCACCCAGATCAAGCACGTAATCTCAGAGCAGCGTCAGCGCAAGATACTGCTTGATCATGGGTTCGCGCCCGCACATCGTCTCCTGCTCGAGGGTCCTCCGGGAACAGGAAAGACGATGACAGCAAGCGTCCTGGCCACAGAGCTGTCTCTGCCGATGTTCACGATCCGCCTCGACGCTCTGCTCAGCAAGTTCATGGGCGAGACTGCGGGCAAGCTCCGAACAGTGTTCGATGCCGTGGCGGAGAGACGCGGGGTCTATCTCTTCGACGAGTTCGACGCGCTTGGGGCCGATCGCAGCGGAAACGACGTCGGCGAGGCCAAGCGAATCCTGAACTCTTTCCTGGTCTTCCTCGAACAGGCAAGCCCGGAATCTATTGTCATTGCTGCGACGAACCATCGAGCAATGCTGGACCGGGCATTGTTCCGCCGATTCGATGCGGTGCTTACATATCAGCTCCCCGACGCTCGGCAAGCAGTGTCGGTCATCCGGGCTCGTCTCGGGTCACTCGGGGCTGGGTTGAGCTTGGCGGGGCTCGCAGAACTCACCCATGGCCTGAGTCATGCCGATCTCGTCAAAGCGTCCGAGAGTGCTGCCAAGCGGGCACTTATGCAGGGCGCGACCGCGGTAGGCCGCGATGACGTCATCGGTGCGTTGGTAGCGCGACGACAGGCGACTGTTGGCTGATGATTTGAGGCATCTCGATCATCTGTTCATCATCGAGCGAGCCGCAAGCGAACAATTCTCCCGGGGCGGCCAGGGCAACGCGAAGGTTAGGCCCGTCGAGCGTCGAGCTCATGGCCTCCTCCTTCGCGGGCAACTGCAGAAGGCGTTCTCTGAAGCGGACGTCGAGCGCCGCGAGGTCAGCGTAAGCGCTGACGAGTTGGAGGCGCTCGGGACGGTCATCGTTCTCGTCGGGGCCGATGCCACCTACCCGCTCAAAGTGGAGTCGCTGGACCACCTAACGTCGCACACTAGATCTCCCAAGCGGCCGATGTGGCTTCTGCTCTCCGTACAGCCCCCGACCGATGATGAGCCTGAACGGGCGACCATCTGGGTGGCTGACGCATACCGTGACAGATTCCTTCAGCTCTTCGAGGACTATCTGGCCAAGACTTCAACCAAGGCGGCCAGAGCGAAGTGGACGACCCCCGAGGGAAATCCGGCGAACCAGTCACTTGTCGCTAACATCGCTCGCATCCGGCAGGCCGTGCTTCGGGACCTGTGGACCTCCGAAGGTGATCCCCCCGCGTCTGGCCGCCACTGGTGGGAGCTCTGGCTGGGGAACGCTGAGGGCGGCAGGGAAGCGCTGGACGCCTACGTGGAGGTCTACGGCCTGCGCACTGCCCTCCGCTCGATCACGTTCCGCGACCGCCTCGTCGTCTGGGTCGAGGCTACCTGGGACCAGCTGCAGGGTCTGCCGTTCACGAAGGTGCCAATAGCTGAAGTACGGAAGCCGGAATTCATCGATTCGATTGAAGATCTGTCGCCGAACGAGCAAGACGAGTATGTCGAAGACCTTGCGGACAGGATTGTCGCTGCGGGGCCAGATGCGCCGGCCGTGACCCACCTCGACACGGGCGTTTTTCAGGCGCACGTATTGCTTCGTGATTCGCTGAATCCAAGCGACATTCACACAGTCATCGGCACCTCGGGCCACGATGTCGCTGGACACGGCACAACGATGGCGGGCCTCGCACTGTTCGGCAATCTTGATCCGTTGCTCACATCGCAGGAACAGATTCACTTGGAACACCGCCTCGAGTCTGTCCGGATGAAGCCGGCAAAGGGCGAGCCCCTGATCGAGCCCGTCAACTTCGGGACTGCGACCGTGGATGCCGTTGCGCTTCCCGAGATCGCGGTAACTCGACGACGTGTCTTCTGCTTACCGTTGAGTGCCGAACCCGACAGACCGGGAGAGCCGACACTTTGGTCAGCTACAGTCGACGCCTTGGCCGCCGGAAGCGAAATCGTTCGGAACGGGGATGAGCTGCGGCTCTTGTCTGCGCCCGACCTTGAAGCGGCTCGCCTGATCGTTGTCGCCGCGGGCAACGTGAACAGCTACCAGCTGGACCATCGGGCCGAGTCGGACCTTTCCGCAATTGAGGATCCTGGCCAGGCGTGGAATGCCCTCACGGTTTCGGCCTACACCGACCTGGATGGTCAGCCGTCGGATGTCGTCTACCAAGATTGGGCTCCACTGGCAGCTCGCGGTGAGCTATCGCCTCACAGCCGTACCTCTGTGATGTTCTCGACGCGGAAGTGGCCAGTGAAGCCGGACATCTGCATGGAGGGCGGGAACGTCCTCAGCGATGGTGGAAGCGGCTTTGAGGACAAGCATCCGTTGCTCTCCCTGCGCTCGACAGGTACGAGTAGCGACCGCGCTCTTGCGTCTGCGAACGCCACGAGTGCGGCATCAGCGCAGGCAGCCCGACTGGCCGCTCGGACGATGGCGCGCTATCCGAGCTACTGGCCAGAGACCGTCCGCGGCCTCCTGACTCATTCCGCCGAGTGGACGCCATCCATGTGGGACGAGCTCCAGGCGGAACATGGAAAGACAGCTCGACTGTCTCTGCTTCGGAGGTATGGGTGGGGTGTTCCGACTGACGAGAGCGTCCTCTACTCGTCGTCGCAAGCAGTGACCCTGGTGAGCCAAGACGAGTTCGTGCCCTTCGACGGCGCCGAGTATCGAATGCGTCACTTTCGACTTCACAGTCTGCCGTGGCCGCGTGCCGCCTTGGAGGAGCTGGGGGCGGAAGACGTGCGTCTGCGTGTGACTCTGTCGTACTTCGTCGAGCCCTCAGCGTCGCGGAGAGGTTGGCGTCGCCGCTACTCCTACGCATCTCATGCTCTGCGGTTTGATCTTCAAGCACCTTTGGAGACGCAACAGGAGTTTGTGAATCGCGTCAATCGCGATGCACAGCGGGACGAGGACAGCGAGGGTTCCAGCTCGTCCAGCTCCGCCTCCGAGCGCTGGCTCATCGGTCCAAACCAGCGCAACCTTGGCTCCCTTCATCAGGATGAGTGGACAGGTAGTGGCCAGGAACTCGCTGCGTCCAATTCAATCGCCGTCTATCCCGTTGGTGGCTGGTGGAAGAACAACGGACGGGCCGATCGCACCTCACTGCCGGTGCGGTACGCGCTCCTGATTTCCCTCAGGACTCGACGACAAGACATCGACCTCTATACGCCGATCGCCAATGAGATCCGCGTTCCTGTCGCCATCACTGCCGAATGACTGGGGACTAACGCGTCGAGGACCGGACGCACCGGCGTGCCCTCCAAGAACGAGCACCGGCGGAGGCCGGTCTTGAACGAGTGAAGAAGGTGCTCACGGCTCGGCCGCCTTAAGTACGAGCGCATTGAATGCGCACTGAGATGTCGTGGGCAGCCGGGCGGGCCGACAGCTCGATCGCTCGGTGTTTGGAAAGCAATCAAAGACGCACGCTGACGTCCAACGGCGTGCGATTCCCGCTGAGGGATGGCCTCCGGACGCGGGGCGTACAGGGATCGCAGCCGATCGCGCTAGGAGTCGGTACTCACGGTGCCTCGATCGGGCACTGCGCGCAGATGGATCCAGATCAATCGCGGCCGGTTGCGCTCGGAAACCTTCTCCCCACAACAATGCCCGGCTCCAGTGGCCCCCTCTGGAAGTGCTTGTTCGGCGATCGAGGCAAGGCCATGTACTGGGGCACTGCCCGGAGAACTAGCGTCGATCACGCACCATGCGACTCTCGCCGGGAGCCGTTTGGCAAGCTGATCTTCACCACGCGCGCGCGTTTCACGTTTGGACATCCGTGCCAAAACGGCTACGCGCGTGCCGTCGGGCTCAGAGGGCGTCGCGCTTCAAGACCTACGCGGGTGTGGGCGACGCTTGAGAACTGGTCGTTTCCGACGTTTGAAAAGTGATCAGTTGCGGGCAGTTTAGCCAGGCGTTTCGTCGGTTGTGGTGCGGATGCTGGGGAGGCTGTCGATGCCCCTGCCGCGGAGCCGGTAGCTGGCTCCCTTGAGGGTGAGAACGTCGGCGTGGTGGACGATTCGGTCGATCATCGCGGCGGCGACGGCCTGGTCCCCGAACACCCCGCCCCAGCCGGAGAACGGCAGGTTCGAGGTGAGGATCAGCGAGGCGTGCTCGTATCGGCTGGAGACGAGTTGAAAGAAGAGGTTCGCAGCGTCTTGCTCGAACGGCAGGTAGCCGACCTCGTCGACGATGATCAGCCCGTAGCGGCGCAGCCGCGCGAGCTCGCGGGGCAGGTTCCCCTGCCGGTGCGCGTCGGTGAGCCTGGTCACCCAGTCGGTCGCGGTCGCGAACAGAACCCGGTGTCCGTGGCGTGCGGCGACGATCCCGAGTGCCGTGGCTAGGTGGGTTTTGCCGGTTCCGGGCGGGCCGAGCAGCACAACGTTCTGCGCCTCGAGGAGGAATCCGCCGGAGGCCAGAGCTGCGATCTGCTGCCGGGCGGAAGGCTGCGCGTCCCAGTCGAAGTCCTCCAGCGTCTTCCGCCCGGGAAACCCGGCCGCTTTGATCCGCAACTCCGCGCCCGACGCGTTCCGCGCGGAGACCTCGCGTTCGAGGACCGCAGCGAGGTAGTCCTCGAACGACCAGCCGGCGTCCCTGGCCTGATCGGCCATCCGGCTGGCGGCTTCGGTGATGCGTGGGGCCTTCAGCGCGCCGGCGAGGTAGGTGATCTGCTTCACCGACTCGGTGGTGCCCTTCGCGACGGCCATCAGCGGAGGCCTCCGTCGATGAGCCCGAACGCGCGGTCGTAGTCCGCGAGATCCCGGGTCAGATCGTTCCCGGCAGACGCGACGGCGCGAGGCTGTTGGAACTGCTTGCGCAGCCGCGCGGCGGTCTCAACATGGGTGGGGTCGGTGACCGTGGTGCCACGCGCCCAGACCCGGGCGTGGTCGGCGACGATCCGCCCGTCCGCACGGACCCTCACTTGCTCGAGATCAGCGAAGACGTCGACTATCCGTCCGATCACGGTCGGGTCGACGGAGTAATCGTTGGTGTCGAGGCGGACGTAGTAGTCCCGGCCCAGCCGGATGCTGTTGCGCCAACCCAGATGCAGCGGGATCGGCGGCAACGGCAGCATCGCGGCGCGATCCGCCTCCAGCCGGTCCACCGGCGCAGCACCGGTCGTGCGCACCACCCGCCGGTTCGCCGGGTCCAGCCAGTCGGCGAACTGGAGGGTGAAGTCCTCCGGTGATGCGAACGACCGACCCGGCATGAACGATGTCTCGAACCAGCCGTTGCGGCGTTCCACGACCCCTTTGGACTCGGGGTCCCGGGGCGGCAGCAACACCAGTTTCGTAGCCAGCGTGCCCATGAACGCTCCCACGCCCTGCGCGGGGCGATGCCCCCGCCCGATCCCGGCTTCGTTGTCCCAGATCAGCCGCCGCGGCACCCGCCCCAGCTGCTGGATCAGTTCCCAGGAGGCCAGCAGCAGATCCTCCGTCGTCCGGGTAGGGATCATCCGCGCGACCATGAACCTGGAGTACGCCGCCGTGATCACCAGCACCGGCAGCAGCTTGCTCGTACCGTCCTCAAGCGGGATCTTCCTGGGCGGGAACCACAAGTCGCACTGCGCGGCATCGCCTGGATCCCATGTCAGCCGATCCGCCGGGTCGATTGGCCGGAACTGCGGCCGCAGCCGCCTCACGTTCTCCCGGAACCACGTGATCGACCCCGACCAGCCCACCCGCTCCGCGAGCACCGTCGCCGGCATATCGGGCGTCTCGGCCAGCAACGCCCGCACCCGCGGCTCGAACGCCACGAACGACGAGCCCGTCGGCGCCCGCTCATACCGCGGCGGCGACTCCGACCGCACCGCCTTCAATACCGTCGTCCGAGAGATCCCTAGCCGCTCCGCGATACGCGCCTTCGGCACGCCCTCCGCAGTCAGCCTCCGAATCAGCGCCCAGTCCTCCAAGGTGATCACTCTCCAATCGTGATGAGTGACCACTTTTCACCGTCGAAACTGACCAGTTTTCAGCCGCCGTCGACAGCGGGTGGTGCAACCTCGGAGGGCGATTGCTGTGCCGGAACGTGCGCCGGCCAGCGTCCTGAGGCTGTTGACTCGATTCTGTTTGTCGACGATTGGGACTGTGCCGCCATGAGCGCCGTCCCCGCGTCGCGGTCCGATATGCTCACCTGCACCACTGGGGCGAGGGGGAGAGCGTGAGCAAGGACGTGTTCCGAAACGTGTACGGCAAGGGCAGGCACGACGGGATCCAGATTGGGCGTGCTCAGCTTGCTCAGGAGATCGCGACCGCGATTTCGGAGGCGCAGGCACGCCAACGGGCGGAGGGCCGGCTCCGGCTGGCCACTGTCGCCGTGACCACCATGGTCCAGATCTGCCTGGAAACCGCGAAGGTGCGCAGGGAGGCGAGGCGCGTCGCCGCCGAGGCCGAAGCGCCCACCGCCTCTTAGCGACGCCGCTCCTACGCGCGCCGGGGCGTGGGTCGCACCGGTCGCCCGCGGCAGCGGTTGGCGCTTTCGCATTCCAGCCATCGCTGCACATCGTGCGACGCGGCAACGTGGTCGGCGAACTGCGCTAGCTCAGGGTTCGGTTCCGTCGTCTGATCTTCGAGGTATGGAGCCAATCCTTCTCGCGAGACTAGCCAAGCAGATTCGAAGGTTCAGCGCCGCCGAGGCCAACTCTCGGGAATGATGAGTCCGTGGATTGCAAGGGCTACAACGGGGCCATCACCGTAGACAGTGACGCGCTGACGATCGTTCACTCCGGAATCGTGGCAAAGAGCGGCGGCCTCGTGACCGACCAGCCTCGACGCATCCCTTTGCAGGCGATCTCGAGTGTCGTGCTGAAGGACGCGACTCGACTGGTCAACGGGTGGATCACTCTCGGTGTCGGTGGTGCTGACGCTGAGGCCCTTGGTGCCTCTCAGGCGCCGTCGGATCCGAACTCCGTCATGTTCCGATTCAAGGACCGCGAGGCGTTCGGCGAGCTGCGCGACCGACTAGCTGCGGCGATCGATACGAACCGGGCGGCAGGTATTGACCCCTCGACGGTCGAGGCCGGTCCAGCGGCTCCCTCGCGCTTGAACCGGATGGACGCTCGCAACGAGGAGCGCAATACGGCGGCAGTTACAGCCATTCTGGGCTCGGGCAGCCGACCCGACATCGAAGCTGCGGCTGCGCGGATGACCTGGCGGTTCGGAGGAAAGCGAGAGCTTAAGAACCTCGCGAGCCACCTTCACGACGGCGAAACGGTCCGTATCATCGCCCAGGGCTCCTACGAAGGCAACCAGGGCATCGTCGCGTTGACCGACGCGCGGCTCCTGTTCCTGTTCCATGGCATCGTTGGCCGCGCAAAGGAGGACTTCCCGCTGCGGCTGATCTCCTCTGTCCAGACCAAGTCTGGCTTCGGCGCAGGCGAGCTGAAGATCTTCGTCTCCGGCAACAACGCCGTGATCTCGGGCGTGATCACGTCCGATCTCGACCCACTCGCTGACGCAGTGCGGGCGGAGCTTGCCGCGCAGCACTCTGTCGTGAAGAGCACCGCACCGTCGACGCCCGACCCGTTCGAAGCAATGCAGAAGCTGGCTGCCCTGCGCGACGCCGGGATCTTGTCCGACGAGGAGTTCGAAGTCAAGAAGAAGGATCTGCTCGACCGGATGTGATTGCGTTCGAAGTAGCCGGGTACGGGGCAGGCCCGACGGTCCCCTCAGCGGACATTCGTTTGGTCGCCGCGTCATTGATGCCCGCTCAGGGGTGGTGAACGAGCGCTCGGATCAGTCCTGACTCAGGCGATCAGCCTTGCGGTTTACCACGGTTCGCAGGCGTATCCGTCGCCATCGCGATCGAGCTCGTAGATGTCGACGCCGACAACTTTGGCGACGCCATCGAAGTAGGCGGGACCATTCCCGCTTCCGCCGGCGCAGTCGACGTCACTTGCGACGGGGACGCATGCGTCTACGTAGTTCGAGTCACATCCAGACGGGGCGGCGGGCGGGGGTGGCGGTGCCACGTAGGTGCCCACACTGGTCACTTCCGTGACCGGCGGAACAGTAACCACGTCGCTCACTAGTTCGCGGGCGATCTCCTTTCCGTCCACGAGGGTCACCTTGTAGGTGAGCGTTCGCTGCCCAGGCTGCCCCGCGGTGGTCACCCGTGACTGCCCGGCAGGCATTGCACCATCTTCGACGGTCGCCGTTTCGTACGCGACCGCCTCCGTCACCACGTCTTCGGCGACAGTAGTGACGGGCGTGGGTGTCGGGGTGGGGGTCGGTGTGGCCGTCTTGGTGGGCTTGCTCGAGGATGCACTCACTTCGGATGTGTCGTCGACCTGCTCGACTCCCGCATCGCCGAAGTGCGCCGCATCAGCTTGCGTGCGTGACCCCATGGAGGAGCTGGCCGCGCTGATACCGCCAGTGACGAGGAAGGCAGCCGCCGCGACCGCGGTGACAGTCGCCGCAGCCTTGCGTGACTTCAGCCGCAACCACGTTGGTGTGCCCTTGACCAACGCGACGACGCCCGTGATCAGAACCGCCAACGCAGCGACAGCCACGATGGGAGAGAGCAGCAACAGCGGGATCAGCGCAACAATCCCGATGAGGACCCATCCCCACGCCGGGATGCGACGCTTCCTCGTAGCGGGTGGCGGGGCGGTTAGCGGCAACGTCCACCGGGCCCCGTCTCGCTGCACGTGGGCTGTCCACTGGCCTCCGTCCCACCACCGTTGAAGCGTGCTATCGGTCGGATCCGGATACCACCCCGGCTGCATTGCCATCATCCCTACCCCCACGGTTGCTCCGACCGTAATGGCCCGCCGCACATTCGCCAAGCGTCAACCAAGTCGCTCAGCACTATATGGATGCGCGCGTCTGATTCATGACGTGGCACAACGGCGAGCGCTACGTCCTGAACGCCGGGCCACATACCACGACCGTGTCAGCCATGATCCGTCGCGCGAGCAATGCCCGATTAGGGATCGTCGCCGCCCGGATCCGTGACACGCTTCCGCCGAGCAAACGGCGTCGGGGCGGTGCTGTCGACAGGCGGCTATGACGCCGACGGACGAGCCGAGGACGTTGAGGCTTCTGGCGCATATTCGCGGAGGACGACCGCCGGCTTTTCATAGTCGACTAGGGTGCCCTCATGACCGGACTCGATGATCTCGTCGCCCCCTATGAGATACGCACGACGCGCGACGCGCAGAACGTCCTCACCCTAATCCTTGAGGAGGCCGAGAAGATCGATCAGATGACAGGCCTGGATGACGCAAAGGTGGCGGCCCGCGACATTGCCCGCGAGTTGAATCGGTTGCGTAGCGCGTTGAACGACTTCTAGGACTAACTGCCGACCCTTCGAACTCCCCGCGCGCACGGCCCGTATAAGATCCAGCCGGGCGGGCGAAGCTGTTGGCCGCTGCGCTTCGGCGCGGGATACGTGGACTCCAGCGGTGGATCCCTAGGCTCAGCGCGTGACCGAGCCCTCGCTTGACCCGACGCTGCTTGCGCTCTTGTCCATATTCGGAGGCGCCGCACTAACCATCATCGCCGGCTTCGTCGGGGCTTGGATTCAGAGCCGACGTGAGCACCAGAAGTGGCTCAGAGAGCAGCGCTATCTCGCCTATCTGGACTACATAAAAAAGAAGGACAAGTACGACCGGGCGGCGGGTCGGATCGAACACACCGAGGGTGTCTTCGAGCAGGCGTCCCGTGGATTGCCCCCAGGCTTCGCGAGCGACGACGAAATACTCGCCGCAATTCAAGACCTCGCCGAAGTTGGCGAGGGCCCGGAAGAAGTGAGGGCGCGCATTCGCGCGCAGCGAGCAGAGTTCGAGGCTCTCTACGCCGACATGTACGAAGCCGTGGCCGCCTTCTCGCTACTAGGTCCACAGTCTGTGGTCGAGGCGGGCCGAGAACTCACGCGGGCGGACGCTAGCGATCGCTCTTCCAAGTTGAACGCACTGGAGACCGCCATGCGTGATGCTCTCGCGATCTCGATGTGAGTGCAGCGGCGACAGGACGTGCGGAACAGTTCATTGCACCACGGCAGGAGAGTCCAGCGAGCGAACTAGGCACGCGTCGGTCCCGTTTGCGCACTATGCACGCATGAGGATCCCGACCCGGACACTAGTCGCTCGCGCGAGATGGTCTCGAAGCGCGGCCAACTATAGGTGACCACGCACGAGCGAGCGACCGTGCGCGGCCGCTCGCAGTTGGAGGACGCCCGCCTGCTCTTCCTCACCAAGACGAGAGGAACAGCCCGCCTCAGTCGCCGTCACGTTCCGCTGCGGGGTCACGTTGCTTCAACGAGGCTGTCGGGAAGCGGGGATGCGGTAGCGCTTCCGTGGGGCAGCGAGGATCGTGAGAGTGAGAAGCGGCTGCCGGGGTCGCGGAGAGGATCTTCGGACGTCACCGGTTCGGGACCTGCCCCCCGCCTCGCACCGGGTCGCGTCACAGTGGCGGGGAGGCCCAGAGGAGCCCTGGTGTGGGGAAGTTCACCTACGAGAACTCGATCCGCGTCGAGTTCGAGGACCGTCTGCTGTATCACCTACGGATGGTGATCGGCAGCAAGCTGCGGAGAGGCGAGTCGTTCTACTTCAGCTGGAAAGACGACATCGGTGTCGGGGATGGCCGCACGACCGTCTGGATGCACGCACAGTGTGCCCTGTCGTTCAAGTACTACGGCAGCCGCATGCCGCAGCTGAATCGGCATTGGCTGGAGGCCCTCATCCACACCGCCAACCAGCAGAGCGGCCTGTATGTCGTTCCCGAGCCGACCGACGACCTCAGCGACGATCACCCAGCCGCCGCGGTGAAATGAGGGGCTGTGCGAGGTGGGGAGCTTCGGCTCAGTGCGCTCTCAGTTTGCCGTGACCTCGACCGCTTGCGGCGCCGGGTCCGGCGTCTGGTCGTCGAGGTGCTCGGCGGCCAGAGCGATCCCGCCGGAGGAGTTCGCGGAGGTAGCGAGGTTCTCGATCCACTCCCGGCTGAGCGGGGGCGGCTCTGGGTCGTCGAAGACGAAACCGAGCGGGATGGACGGGTGAACCCAGATCGTGCTCTTCCCTTGTCGCTCGTCGTCGTGCGTCCAGGTGACGGTGAAACTCTCCCCGCGGCGGAGCTTTGTCGCGATGACGACCTTCAGGTGCGCGAGCGAGCGGTCCTCGATGTGAATCGGCGTCGCCGATCCCCCGTAATACAGAGTGCCCACGACTGAACTGTAGATCGCCCGCCAGGAACCCATGCGCTTTGTTGAGCGGATAGAGTTCTCGTGGCCACTTGTCGTTCTCTGTGTTCCCCTCCCGAGGCCTGTGGACACTGACCGGAAGCTCCTGATTGCGGCAGCGCTCGACGGCGTGGTCGGTGTCGAGCGGCTGTGGCCGTGAAACACCACGCCTCTCCGAGGCGTTGAGCTCTCTCGTACCCAGCTGATCGCTTTGTCCCTTCTCACCGCGCAGAGCCGGATGGCCTGCCTGTGGGCGGCCTCGCGCGAGCCCTCGCTCTCACGCCTGGCGCGGCCACTCAGCTCGCCGGCGGACTCACCGCGCTGGGCCCCGTCCATTCCATGCGGTATCCGACGGTTGCTGGGGTCCGGCTCCTCCGTCTCACGTGTGCGGTTCGTCGACCAGATCGGCCACTCGGAGGACGCCGGGATCAGGCGCATGGAAAATCTCTTCGCGGACCTCGCGGATGCTGAACTGCGCAGGCCCGGTGAGCTGCTGAACATGGTCACCACCGACCCGGACAAGCTCCGGTCTTCCTCCGCTGACCGAACGGGGAGTGGGGCAACCTCATCAGCCGGGGGTGAGCAGCCCAGCTGGAAGCGGCGCGTCGGGCGCGATCGTTCTGGAGGACAAGGACGAAGGGAACGGATTGGCGGGGCGCGCACGTCGGTGGCCGATGCCGAAAGGGATGGAGCCGACGCGGCGAGCTTCCCTGATCGCCGCTGTTTGCCACACTCCCACAAGACCGAATTGCAGTTGCTACGCCGCGCAGGGGGCGTGTCGGTGGTTCCACGGGGGTTTGCAACGACTCAGGACGCCCGCTACTGTCTGAGATGCTGTTATCCGCATGGATAGCGGGCAGGAGGGACGATGGCAATTACGGCGTGCGATGAGAAGATGTTCTTTGCGGCCAGCGACGGAGTGCGGCTCCGATATTCGGTGATCAGTGGCCGCGGGTTGCCGATCATCCTCCATCATGGGTTCGCCAGCTCTGCGCGAGAGGAATGGGTAGACCGCGGCATTGTCGACGCGCTTGCCGTGCTAGGTCGACCGATCGTCCTCTTCGACGCGCGAGGGCACGGCGACTCGGATGCCCCACACGAGTCGTCGGCTTACGGCGAGCGGCGGCTCGCGCTGGACGTGACGGAACTTGCGGCGGAGGTAGGCGACCAGGTCGATGTCGTCGCGTACTCAATGGGTTCCGTCGCGAGCCTGCTCGCGGCGTCGACATCCACGGGGCTGATCAGGCGCATCGCGGTCGGCGGAGTCGGCTCAGGGATTGTCCAGGTCGGCGGTCTCGACTCGCGAGTACTGAACCCCAAGCTACTTGCCGCGGCCTTCTCCTCGAGCGTCTCCGACGAGCAAGCCCCCGATCTAGCCGCGTGGCGGGATGCTGCAACGGCTCGCGGCGCCGACGTTCTCGCTCTTGCGGCACTAGCAGATTCGCTCCTTATCGATGGAATCGATCTGACCGCGATCACACAGGAGGTGCTGGTGTACGCCGGTCTTAGCGACTTCCTCGCCGACCAGCCTGAGATTCTTTGTCGCGCGCTCGCGCACTCAAGTTTGCTGATCGTGCCCGGCGACCACGATTCTACTTTGCACAGCCGCATGGTCACCCGCGCCATCGTCGAGTTCTTGAGATGATTACCACCAGAATCCTGGGCGCGAACGGTTCGCGTTCGTAGCATATGCCTTCTCGCCTGCTGCGAGGGCTCGCGCGGTTAGGAGTCGAAGCCCACTCCGAGCAGACCTGCAGCGCGCAGCAGGATTCCGTCCCGGCCGCCTCTGGCATCGGAGGCCGCGACGGCGCGCCGCATCATCTGAATCAGGGGATACGCAAGCGGTTCGGGCGGGATGGGGACAGGCAGCCGACGAGACATACGCAATTCCGTGCGGACTGTCCTCTTTCCATCCAGGAAGTCCAGCATTGTCTCAGCTCCGAAGCGAGTCGCTGCGACGCCTAATCCCGTGTAGCCGGCACTGAAGGCGACTTTTCTGTCTCGGGTTGCGCCGTGGAACGCAACCAGCTGGGTGGACATGTCGATCATGCCGCCCCACCTGTGGGAGAAGGGCGTGCCGGCAAGTTGCGGGAATGTCAGGTTGAAGTGGTCTGCGAGCCGCTCGAAGGACTCGTCGCGCTGGTCGTGTTCGGCCTTTACTCGGCGGCCGCGATGATAGATCGCGTCATATCCGCCGAACAGAATTCGGTTGTCACTTGACTTGCGGTAGTAGTGGAACTCACGCCCGGAATCCGTGATGCCGTGCCTGCCAGTCCAACCTATGCTGTCCAGCTGAGCTTGGCTCAGCGGCTCAGTCATCAGGACGTAGTCATAGATGGGAACGGTGAATAGCCGCAGTCGCTGCAACAGGGAAGGGAATCCGTTGGTCGCGAGGATGACCCGGCTTGCGTGGACGGAGCCGTGGGGCGTGCGGACCGAGCGTCCCGAGGCGCTCCTGGCCATGCCCGTCGCGGGGGTGCCCTCGTGTATCTCGACACCGAGTTGCTCTGCGGCGGTCGCCAACCCCCATGCCAGCTTGGCGGGGTGGACGAAGGCATTGCCGTGCCGCTCGAGAACGCCTGCTCGATACAGAGGCGAGGCGCCGTATCGGGCGAGCGCCACGCCGGAGAGCACGGCGTCGCCGTGCTTGGCACGCATGTCATCAACTTGGTGTGGCTCGGTCGCAACACTGAGGGTGGGTTCCAGCTCCAGTTCCGCGTCAATGCCGTAGCGAGAGATCGTCGCGACGAAGTTTGCGAAGTTGTCGTCAGCCAGCTCGTGGAGCGTCGTCATCTCGTCCGCGAAGTGGAAGTCGCCGTTGTCGGGTCCGTGTGTGAGGCTGGCCTCGACGAACCCTCCGTTACGGCCGCTGGCGGCCCAACCGATCCGCTCTGCCTCGAGTAGCACCACACGGCGACCGGGGTTGCGTTCTTTGGCCAAGAGCGCGGCCCACAGTCCGCAGTACCCGCCTCCTACGACGAGCAGATCCGTTTCGACGGATTCATGCAGTGGCGTGCGCGGGGACGGCCGTAACGGATCGTCCGTCCAGAAGGGTTCTCGCTTGGCGTCGCGCAAGGCGGCCGAGATCAGGCTGCGATCGGTTCGCAGCTCGTGACTGTAGGCGGTCTTCGGTGCAAAGGTCAAAGTGTCGCCTCCTGGCGAAGTATCCGTCCGCCAATGCGCTGATCGGGGGGTGTCTTAGGAATCGGCATTCACTCGCGGCTGCTAGAGCCGGCGCGCAGCCTCGATGGCGATCTCGGCAAACGCCATCCCGACAGGTCGCAGCTGATCGGCGGGCACTCTGTCGATGGTGTCCGAGGGATGAAAGAGGTACATCTGCCCGCATACGAGGCTGACGACCGGAATCCCGGCCTCCGCGAAGTAGTACGCATCCGAGATGACCTCATCGGGCCGGAACTCATACGGTCCGTCGTAGCCGGGGTCGGGAGCCGCGACGGGCGCGAAGATTGTGCGGCCGAGGTGGTGGGCGGCGAACGTGTTCTTGACGACGGAGAGAAGACCGGTCTCATCCGAGACGTAGACGATTCGAGGTTCGACGTGGCCTGTCTCGATCGCGTTGTTCTCCTCATCAAGCTCGACCTCTTTGCCGACGTGCTCGATGCAGAGGTCAAGGACGATGCGGTGCTTCGCCGCGTCGCGCTCTTCCAGGAAGGCGGCATGTCCGACGTAGTCAGTGAAGTGCGTATCGGTGGCTGCAAACATCATCGTTTTGGGTCGCTGCTCCGACGGGAGGGTTGCGAAGTACTCGGCCAGGGCGAGCACTTCGGCTACTCCCGATGCGTCCTGCACGGCGCCCGCAAACACCGCGTCGTGGTGGGAGTGCACCATGATTATGTCCGAGGACTGTCCCGACAGGATGCCGTGGACGTTCAGGGCGTCCTTCAATTCGTACTCGACGTCCAGGCAGAGATCTCCCACCGTGGGCCGCGACGCTTGCTCGACGGCCTCAGCGATGATGCGACCGTCGGCCCGGGATACCCATAACCCGGGAATGGTCATGGCTTCAACGCCGAGCACCGCACCGTTTTCGGTGTAGTCCTCGTTGTAGTTGTAGCAGTCCATGTAGTTCTGGAGAGCACCGATGAAGCCGGCCGCTCCTCGCTGCTGAGCGTAGAAGTAGTTGTTCGGCCAATTGTTCGGTGAGTAGATGTCGTACTTGCGGCGGGGTTCGTGAAGGGTGTCTTCGGGGTCGTAGACCTCGGCGCGCGGGTTGCCTTCCAGAAAGGCAGTGGCCGACGACGGAAGGAACTCGATGTCGCAGACCACGATCTTGCCGGCGACGTCTACGCGGTCGAAGTCGTGCTCCCATCCGTGGCCGAGGTACACGACCTCAGCCTCGACCCGATGGGCGAAGCGTCCCAGCTTTTCACGGCGGCCGGTGCCGTTGATCCAAAAGACCTCAGCGGCGGCGGTATCGATCCGGAAGTGCTGCTGATGAACTGTTGGACAGGGTGTGGGGGCGGTTTCGATGCGTACGGGGTCGAGCCCGGCGCCGCGGAACGCGTTCGCGATGTACTCCGCGGACGCGCGGCCCTGCGGCGTCCCGGTCCTGCGGTGACCGAGCGACGCAAGGTCGTCGATCCACCCGAGAATGCGGTCAGTCGAGGGGAAAGTAGTGAGGTCCGCGCGCGTGACGTCGGAGGTGAGCAAGGGCAGTGCGACCTTTCGTATTAGCGGGCAGGATCGGCTTCAGAATCGGCTGGGATGAAGGGTGTGCCAGACGGTGGATTGCTCGTAGCGAGCGGCGGCGTATATCGCGCGTCCGTCCTCGAACTGAGGCGCTATGACTTGGAGGCCGACGGGAAGCCCGGCAGGCGTCAAACCGCAAGGTACGGAGATCGCCGGGACACCCGCATGTGAGGGTGGCTCGGTGAGCCTGTGCAGGTATGTCCCGGGGTTGGCGATCGCCTGGCCCGCGATCAGGTCGAGACCGCCGATGTCGCCGCGGTGAGGAAAGGCCGGAATCGGCGTGGTCGGGGTAACCAGGACGTCGAACCGATCGAAGGCGGCGACGTATGCGTTGTAGATGCGAGTCCTCTCCGCGCGGAGGGCATCGCTCACCTGGAGCGGTGGGAGCCTCCGCGCCTGCTCGGCGACATGAAGGATCGAGGGCCACACATCCTGGCCGGCCTCAGTCATCTCTGCAGCAGCGGCCGCGAACTCGGCACCCCAGTATGCGAGAAAGAATTCATGGGGGTCGGGCAGATCCATCTCGATGAACTCGACGGAGGCGCCCAGATCCTGGAGCACCCGCAGCGCCACTTCGAACGCGGCGGCTACGTCGGGGTCGATCGGGCCATGCTGAGGATTCGCAGTGGCGGCGATCCGCCAGCCGGCCAAGTCGCCGTCGCGGCGAGCGGAATCGGCGAAGACCTCACCCGTCGATGGAATAGAGTAGCGATCGCGAATGTGTCGTCCGGCGGTGACATCGAGCATGATGGCCGCGTCAAGGACGGTGCGGCCGATCGGTCCCTCCGTGGTGTCCGGGTCCGTGTTATCGGCGTGTGGGATGCGCCCGACAGTCGGCTTGATTCCGACGACGCCGCACAAGGCCGATGGAACCCGGATCGATCCGCCGCCGTCCGATCCCCATGCCAGCGGGACGATTCCAGCCGCAACGCCCGCGGCGGCCCCACCGCTCGATCCGCCGGATGCGTGACCTGCTGCCCACGGAGTGGACGTCGTGCCCGTCAGCCGGCTTTCCGTGACACCCAGCAGCCCAAATTCCGGAGTAGTCGTCTTCCCGATGAGGATGGCGCCGGACGCCTTGAGCCGTTCCCAGGCCAATGCGTCCGTGTCGGGGACGTGGTTCGCGAATTGCACAGATCCGTAGGTAGTGCGCACCCCTGCGGTGTCGACCAGATCCTTCACCGTCACCGGGATCCCGAACAGAGCCGGGAGTTCATCGCCGCAACGAAAGCGATCTGCGGCGGACTGAGCTTGGACACGGGCAAGCTCGGCGGTGACGGTGACCATCGAGTTGACGACGTCGTCCACCTCCGCGATCCGCTGAAGAGACGCCTCCACGACCTCCACTGGCGACAGCTCGCCAGTCCGGTACAACTGGGCCAGCTCGTCCGCTGTCCGCCACACGATGTCGGTCATCGTCGTCTCCTGTCACTGCGCGGCTACGGCGGTGTCCATCTGCCAGCCGTGGTCCCCGCTCCATCATTTCCCTGCCGAGGTCTTGTGTAAAGACCTTTTCATAAAAAATGTTTCGGCGGAAGTCGTTTGGGTAACTGCGCTGTTACGCGATGCCGCTAGGGCTCGGCGCATCGAGCAGCCTGAGCTGGTGAAGGCAGGCCTCGACGACGCCCCACTGCTTGGCTGCAGGCCAGTTCTCGGCGTGCTCGACTACATTCAGGGCCAAACCGCTGGTCACGACACGGAGGAAGTCGATCGTGTCTTCCATGCGCGCCGTAGGGACGGCATCGGTCAGCGCAGTGCGGAGCAATGCGCGCATGCGTAGATCGACGGCTTCGAAGAAGCGGGCGATCGCCGGTTCGACGTCCTTGTGGACGAGCAGCGCGATGCGGACCTTCTCATCCCTCACCGATTCCGCGTCGGGCAGCACGAACCACTGCAGCGCGTGAATGACTTTCGCGTCCGTGGTCTCGAGCGCTTCGATCTCGGAAACGACCACGTCGGTCTCCAAGGCCATCTTTTCGAGGATGCCGTCGATCAGTGCCGGCCGGTCGCGGTAGTAGTGGGTGACGAGCCGCATCGATCCGCCCAGTTCCTTGGCCAGGTTCGACAGCGTCAGTTTAACGAAACCGCCCTCACTGAGAATCTTCATGGCGGCATCGATGATTTCGGCAGATCTTTCGGCCGCGTCCACGACTTTCGGCATCTTGCGGTCCCCTGTTCGGCGCGACGGCAGAGCGGTTGCGTTTTGCTCCTCGTTCCTAGTTTCGCGTGTCCGCGAGGAAGGAGTGCCGACCATGGCCGACGAAGTGCGTGATGCCGTCAGGGAGCGCGACCTCGGCTTCTGTCCCGACGGGCACCCGGACGTCCACGTGCAGCCCGTGGTCGCTGTCAACCCACGCGATGGACGCTTCCCCGTATGGCGTGCGGTGGCGCGCGGATGCGCTGGTGAGAGTGCCCCCGGGGCGCGGGGCGAACCGGATTCGGCGAAATCCGGGCGCGGCGGGCGCGATCCCAGCGATCGTGGTATGCATCCAATCGAGAACCGATCCGAGCGCGTAGTGGTTGAAGGACGTCATCGATGCATCGTTGATGGCGCCGTCCGGGCGCAGACTGTCCCATCGTTCCCACAGAGTCGTTGCTCCGCTCTTAATCATGTACAGCCAGGAAGGGAACTGGTCGTTCTGAAGGAGCCGGTACGCGTCAGCCAGGTACCCTCCGAGGGTCAACGCATCCGCGATCACAGGAGTCCCTGCGAATCCGGTGCCCACGGTCCAGCCCGCGGCGCGAATCAGCCCTGCCAGACGCTTGGCGCCGGCCTGCGCGTGGGCCGCGTCGGGCCAGAGATGGAAGACGGTCGTCAAGGCGTATCCCGTCTGCGTGTCGCTCGTGAGCAGCCCGCCGGGAAGAACGAAGCGTCCCGCGTATGCGACCGCCACTCGTTCCCGAAGTCGGCGGTAGCGCGCAGCGTCGGTGAACTCTCCAAGGCTATGGGCCAGCTCGGCGAGACGCTCCGCCGAGCGCGCGAAATACGCCGTGGCGACGAGCTCTTTCTCGGTCAACGCAGCAGTAGGGTCGTCTGGTGGGGCTGCGGGGTCGAGCCAGTCACCTAGTTGCGCGAAGGCGGGACAGATGAGGTCCGCCCCCGCGAGCGTCTCGACAGCGCCGAGAAAGGACTTGGCACTCTCGTATTGACGGCGTACGAGCCCGAGATCTCCGGAGTACTTGTAGAGCGTGTGAGGAAGCAGCACTGCGACATCACTCCATACCGCTGTGGGGCCAACCTCGAAATAGTCAGAAAGTATCGGGATCTGCACGAACGGCACCCACAGCGGCACGTGGCCGACCGTCTCCTGCTCCACTGCCAGGTCCTGCAGCCAGCTCTGTAGGAACCCGACCACGTCGTAAACGAACGTCGCTGCAGGGGCGAACACCTGGACGTCACCTGTCCACCCGAGTCGTTCGTCCCGTTGCGGGCAATCGGTCGGAATATCGACGAAGTTGGAGCGGAGACCCCACACGGCGCTTTCATGGAGGCGATTCAATCGAGCATCGGATGATGAGAACCAGCCCCGGCGTTCCATGTCGGAGTGCATCACCTGGGAGACGACATCCGATGGCAGCATTGGGCCGTACCACCCCTGGACCTCAACGAATCGGTAACCATGAATAGTGAACCGGGGTGACCAATACCCGTCTTCGCCATTGCAGATGAAGGCATCCGTCGCGTGGGCGTCCCGCAACGGCTCGTACACGGGTTCGCCGTTAAGGAGGATCTCGGCGTGCCGAAACGTCCGAATGTCTCCGCGGTGGCCGTTAGTGCGGAGTCGTAGCCGCCCGGAGTGGTTCTGGCCGAAGTCAAGGATCCATCGGCCGTCACCCCGATCATCGATGCGGACGGGCTGGAGCTCTTCGATGACGCGGATGGGGGGCCCGTCGGGCGCTACGAGGCGAGCGGCGACGGGTGGGAGCACCTCGACGGCCGCCCAGCCCTCCTGGTCGAAGTCCGCACAGCTCCATTGCATGTCGTGGAGTCGCGCGTCGAACCGCTCTCCTTCGTAGAGCCCGGAGGAGATGATCGGACCGGGGCTGGCCCTCCACGAGCCATCGCTGGGAACGATCAATCGCTCTCCAGTGCTGTCCGTAATCTCCAGCTGGCAGAGCGCTCCGATGCGCGTGCCGTAATTGTCGACGTTCCGAGAGCCGAATCCGACCTGCCCCCGCCACCACCCATCGCCCAGCCATACACCGATCGCGTTGTCGCCGGCAATGAGTTGCGGCGTCACGTCAAACGTCGCGTATCGGAGCCGGTGGGAGTAGCTCGTCCAGCCTGGCGTCAGCTGCTCGTCGCCAACGCGCGTCCCGTTGATCTCGGCCTCGACGAGGCCGTGCCCTGTGAGATACAGACGGGCCGAAGCAATGTCGGCAGGGACGGTGAACACCTTACGCAACCGTCCAGGTCGCCGAAGTTCGGCTGAGTCCTCGGGCCAGCTAGGTGCGATCAGTTGCGACACCCAATCCGAGCGGTCCAAAAGGCCGACCTCGACTTCCGCCCACGCACTCCACGCACTCCAGACGGCACCGCCACGCACCTGCACACGCACTCGGGCGCGCTCCCGGGAACGTAGGGCGGCGTCGGGCCAGGGCACCAGCACCTGTTCTGAACCGGTCACTACAAACCGCTGGGCGCCTGTGGATTCGCGGACGACCTCAACCGCATACGCCTCTTGTTTCCACGCGGGCGGAGCCTCGGGGATGATCCACGAGAGGCGAGGGGACGCTTCCCCAGTGCCGATTCGCCCGTCTTCGTGGTTCTCGAACCGAACACTCTCAGGCCTGATATTCACGCGCTAGTCCTTCCTAGGTCCGCCGGACGAGTTGGAGCGGGCGCCGCGAGAGCGGCGCCGCTAAGCATCACGGCACGCGGCCAGTTCGGGACACTGGGGTTGGTGCAGCGATGAGCCCGCCCACCCGGGCGCGTTTCGGGGTCGCCGCCCCGCCCTCGATTGGCCGTGCTTCTAGCGGCTCCCGGTCTCGACTGAACCTCGGACATGGAGGCCTCCTTCGAGGCGGGTGTGCTGTTCGGGCAATGAATGGGCAGCGTCACTTGGTGCGTCTCGTCGCGGTCGCCCCTGATTGGCGTGCGTAGCTCCTGAGACACCATAATCCATGTGGATAACAACCCGAAGCGACGACTGACGGCATAGCGGGATCGGCACGGATGCCGGAAACCACTCGGGCTGCCGAAGCTGGCGCGACGGCGCTCTCGTGCTAGGACGGAGCGCCGGGGACGCCGGCCTGCTCGACAAGCCGATCGAGCAGAGCAAGGGCTCCAGTCACTCCCGCGGCCGAACCGATGTCCATCTGACGACGAACGAGGCCTTCGACCGCCGCGCCGAACAGGATGACCGCGTCGGAATCCGTGACGCCGGCATCCGCAAGTTGCGCGGCTACCGCCGAGTCGAACTGACGCCACATTTCAACGGCTATCGAATGTAGCGCGGGATCGCGGCCTGCCTCGTTCAGCACTTCGCGCTGAAACGCCACGATGCCATCCGGATCCGCTGCGACTTCGCGGACATGTTCTCCCAGTCGAGGCCTCCGCGCGCCGATCGTGTCCGGCATTGCGCCGACGAGGGAACGCGCGACGGAGTACTCCATCGCCGCTCGCACGAGGTTCGCGCGGGTTCCGAAATGGTGGACGATCATGCCGTGCGTCAGTCCGGCATCGGCGGCAATGGCGCGGAGAGTCGAGCCCCGGAGTCCTCGTGACCCGATGACACGGATCGCGGCTCTCACAAGCGCCTCTCGAGTGGAGCTCTCCGCAGCACTGTGCGACATATTCGCTCATCGTAGTCGCCGGCTTGCGCACTCGGTCGGGCTGGTCGGCACGGCAGCGGCAGCGGCAGGGCGGCGTACACCCTGCCACTGCCGGCGATCGACAAGGGGCCGCTATCGAACGCTCTTGATCCGCGCGACCGTGAGCGCTCCGAGCACGGCAATGACTGCGGCGCACAGCCACAACGCGAGGTAGTTCTCGCCTCCGGCTCCGATACCCAAGAGGAAGGGAGCCACCAGGGGTGCGAATACTCCCGGGAGCAGATTGGCCATGTTGAAGATCCCCATGCCATTGGCACCCCTGGTGTCCGCGTCGGGAAGCACGTCGGTGACGAGTGCGAGGTCCACCGCAAAGTAGACGCCAATTGCGATGCTGGCGACAATCGAGGCGATCCAGAGCCAGACCAGGTCGTACGCGAACGCGTGCATGACCATCGACACGACGAACAGTCCGCTACCGAGGTACACGCCCGACTTCCGACGTTGGGTGCGGTCCGAGTACCACCCGGAGAGATGGGCCGAGATGGCGATCACGATCACCGAGACGATTCCGATCAGCAGTTGCAGGCTGAGAGCATCTCCCAGGTCTGGGGCGAAGCGCGCCATGATGAAGTACAGCTGGTACACGGCATAGAGCTGGAACATGAAGGCCATGAAGAAGCGACCCACCCACGCCCACGCGAAGTCAGGGTGATGCTTCGGAGAGAACCAGAAAGACCTGAGCACCGTGAGCGGGTTGATACGGGAAACATCCTCCCTCTTGATCACGCGATCGGGCATGACCGCGCCGAAGATGAACACGAATACGAAGCCGACGACGCCCGGGATCAGAAACAGCAGGACGTCGGGCAGGTTCTGCGAGACGACGATCTGTGCCACATAGATTCCTGCCAGCGGCACGCACTGCTGCGCGATACCGATCCATGCACCCACCTTCCCCCGCTGCTCGACGGGAACCCAGTCCGGCATGAAGGCACTGAGGACCATCGTCACGACGCTCGCGCCGAACTGCACGGCCCACCACGCGATGGCGGCGATGATCAGGGTGGGGGCCAGTCCGAGACCGACCAGCGCGAGCAGTGTGAAGGCAGAGCCGATCAACAGCCAGGGACGGCGCCGCCCCCAACGGACGGTTGTGTTGTCGCTGAGGAAGCCCATCACTGGAGCGACGACAATCGCCACCGCGGATCCGACCCCCATGATCCATCCGAGCGCTTGTGCGGCTTGCACCTGATCCGTCGCCAGTTGACTGATTCGCACCGCGAGAGTGGAGGAGACAGGAGTGATCACCGCCAGATAGGCACCTCCCCACGCCAAGATGAACAACACGGCCATGAGGCCGCTGATGCGCTTCTTCGGGATCGCGATGGATTCGGGGGCGACGGTGGGCGGAAGGACTCCCCCGCCGGCATTGATATCAACCATGGACATGCCTCACTACATTGTCGAGCGATGGTTTCGGGATGATTGCGACTGTGGCGCGTTCGTGTAAAGAGTTATACATGGAACGGCGTGCCGAAGATAGACCTGATCATCTGAGGGTCAACGTCATGTAAAGCTTGATACACATCGCTTCACATACTCGAGGACGACCATGACCGCTAGTCAGCACGACGATTCCAACCCGGACCGCGCCCACCTGATCGCGCTTCGTCAGCGACTGACGCTCGACGCGAAGGTCCGCCTGCTGACGGGCGACACATTCTGGAGCACCGTCGCTCTGCCGGAGATTGGTCTGAGCGCCATCGTCCTTTCCGATGGGCCATCAGGGGTCCGGGGCGAGCGATGGGATGAGAGGGATCCTTCACTCAGCCTGCCGAATGGGGCTGCTCTCGCGGCGACGTGGGATCGGGAGCTAGCGCTGCGCTACGGGAGCATCTCGGCGGGCGAGGCCCGGCGCAAGGGGGTGCATGTCATCCTCGGTCCCACCATCAATCTGCATCGTTCGGTGCTGGGCGGGAGAGCGTTCGAGTGCTTCAGCGAAGACCCTGTGCTTTCGGGGCGGATGGCAGCGTCGTACGTCCGTGGCGTACAACGCCATGGAGTCGGCGCCACCCCAAAGCATTACGTCGCGAACGACTTTGAGACGGAACGCTTAACTGCATCGGTCACGGTCGACGAGCGAACGCTGCGAGAGCTGTACCTTCGTGCCTTCGAGGAGCCTGTCCGGGAAGCCGGAGCGTGGCTGGTGATGAGCGCGTATAACCAGGTGAACGGGGTTACCATGACCGAGAACACGCTTCTGAGCGAACCCCTCAACGGCGAGTGGAACTTCGATGGGGTGGTCGTGAGCGACTGGGGAGCAGTCCGGTCGCTGGAGTCTGCGCGCGGCTTCCAGGACCTCGTCATGCCTGGACCCGACGGCCCATGGGGCCGAACACTTATGGACGCGGTATCCAGCGGCGTAATTTCCGAGGCGGTCGTCGACCGGAAGGTGGACCGACTGCTGCGCCTGGCGGCGCGTGTCGGCGCGCTCGAAAGCGTGCCATTCAATCCGGAACCCACTCCGCCGCCGGACTCGGGTCGGGCGTTCGCCGAAGAGACGGCAACGAAAGCGATGGTGCTGCTGAAGAACGAGGGGCGGCCTGGTGGTCCGGTACTGCCGCTCGCCGCTCGGATCGGGAGGATCGGTCTCTACGGTCAGAACGCCCGTTTCGCACGGACACAGGGAGGAGGCAGCGCCACCGTCGTACCTGAATACGTTTCATCGCCGCTGGACGCGCTTCGTGAAGCCGTGGGCGCGGACCGGGTCGACTATCACATCGGACTAGGAAATCCCGACTCACTGGTGGACTTTCCCACGGAGCTCACCCGGACGCCAGACGGCGGCGAGCGCGGTGCGCTGATCGAGTTGCGACGAGGTGGCACCACAATCCATTCTGAAGTCCGTACGGCTGGAATGCTCGTCGACCTCACCCCCGGCGCTCCTCTCGAGTCCTCGGATGAACTCGTCGTCACGGTTGCTGTGCGGCCGGCCGCTCTCAGCTGGATGCGGATCGGGTTCGCGGCTCTCGGACGCACGGTGATGCGCGTAAACGGGCATGTCTTGCTCGACGAGACCCTCATGGCACCACACGAGGAAGTCGGCGCTACGTTCCTGACGCCGCCGATTGCGTCCGCGGCCGTTCCGACGAGTGCAGATTGGATCACGGTCGAGTATGTGCACGACCTCCGCAGCCGCCCTGCAGACGCATACTTTGCGTTCTGCTATGGCTTCCATGCGGTTGCCGAAAATCCTGATGCTCTCCTTCGGGAAGCGGTTGAGAGCGCCCGCAAGGTGGATGTGGCGATTGTCGTTGTGGGCACCAGCGCGCGCATCGAATCGGAAGGTTTCGACCGGTCGACCTTGAGCCTCGACGACGGCCAGAACAGGTTGGTGCGCGAGATCTCCGCAACCGGCACGCCAACCGTGGTCCTAGTCAATGCCGGCGCACCCGTGATCCTGCCTTGGAAGGATGAGGTTGACGCGATCCTGATGACGTGGTTTGGCGGCGAGGCGTACGGGGAAGCTGTCGTCAAGGTACTACTCGGCCGCGCCCAGCCTGGTGGTCGCCTGCCGATGACATGGCCGGACCGGCAGGCCGACGCACTCATTCCCTCTGTCACCCCGCAGGGAGGGATTCTGGCGTACGACGAAGGCCTTCATATCGGGTACCGCGCATGGTTGAGGGCGGGGCGACGACCGGCGTACCCATTCGGGCATGGTTTGTCCTACACGACGTTCGACGTGGAGGCCACTGGGGGCCCCCGCCAGCGGGACAAATATGTGCTCATGCCCGTGCGGGTCGGCAACACTGGGGACAGGGACGGCAGCCACGTCATTCAGGTCTATCTCCGTCGAACAGACTCCGCAGTCGAACGGCCGGTGCAGTGGCTGGCCGCGTTCGAGTCCGTGCAGGTCCCCGCAGGCGAATACGTGGAGCTCGAGGTCCCCATCCCCCGTCGCGCCTTCGCGTACTGGGACCCCGCATCCAAGCATTGGCGAATCGAACCGGGAGAGTACGAAATTCTTGTCGGGCGGTCAGCAAGCGACATCGACGCACGAGCGTCGGTTCTCCTCCGCTAGGTGATGCCGATGGCGTCCCTAGGACCGGTGGAGGGGTGTCGGCCCTGCGTCGGCGAGAGTATGGTGCAAGCGCTCGCTTCGCCGTTGTGGTCCGAGGCCGGTACGCCGCAGCGTTTGGGACTCTTGCGGGCTCGGCGCAGCCTGGCCAGGCGTGAGAACGGTACGCCTACCCCTTGGTCCGCGAGGACGCGCTCAACCGTAACGCCGCCGGGCGCCAACCGGGTGACCGCGTGGGAGAGCACGCCGATCGGGATCCCGGCCCTCTCGTCGCTGGAGATCTCGACTTTGGCGGCCCCCGATTGCCGTCGGTAACGTACGCACGGACGCAGGCCCGATGCGCGGGTTTCCCTAGACGGGCGGCCTTCCGTGACTGTGAAGCCAGCCCCAGAAAGCGCCACTATAGAGCGGTAATGCGTTGCCTCGCCCTCCAAGGTAGCGCCAGCCCGCGCCGCGGTCGCTGCATCGGAACGTCTCGGGATCTTACCGGTCGCCCGTTGTGCACTCCGATCTCGACATGCCTGCCTCTGTGGTGCCGATGTTGCTCAGTGTGTGTAATCGTCGGCAACCGAAAGAGCGCGATCAATGACGTCCAGTCCTCGCAGAAGGTCGGACTCCGAGATGACGAGCGGCGGCGCTATGTGCACGCGGTTGAAGTGAATGAACGGCCAAACTCCATCACGCTTGCACGCCGCGGCAACCGCAGCCAGAGGCGCGGCATCCGCTCCGCTGGCGTTGAAGGGGACGAGCTCCTCGCGGGTTTCGCGGTCCTTGACGAGTTCGATCGCCCAGAACAGGCCTCTACCGCGAACGTCGCCGACGGAGGGATGCCGCGATGCGAGGTCTCGCAGCCGCGGCTCGACGATAGCAGCGCCGACGTCGCGTACCCGGGCGAGGATGCCGTCGCGCTCGAAGACCTCGAACGTCGCGACGCCGGCGGCGCAGGCGAGCGGGTGGCCTGAGTAGGTGAGGCCACCGGGAAATGACACGGTGTCGAAGTGCGCGGCGATGCGGTCTGTGATCACGATGCCGCCGAGCGGCACGTAGCCCGAGTTCACTCCCTTGGCGAAAGTGATGAGGTCCGGCTGCACGTCGAAGGCCTGGAATGCGAACCACTCGCCGACGCGGCCGAAGCCGACCATCACCTCATCGGCGATGTAGACGATGCCGTACCGGTCGCACAGCTCGCGGACGCCGGCCAGGTAGCCGGGCGGCGGAATCAGCACCCCGTTCGTGCCGACGATCGTCTCAACGATGATGGCCGCGATCGTCGAGGCACCCTCCAGCACGATGGTCTGCTCGAGGTGCTCGAGTGCGCGCTGGGCCTCCTCCTCGGGGCTCGACGAGTGGAACGCTGAGCGGTAGGGGTAAGGACCGAAGAACTTCGCCGTCGAGCCGTCCGCTGGCTCGTTGGGCCACCGGCGCGGGTCGCCGGTGACCGATATAGCCGTGCTGGTGTTGCCGTGATAACTGCGGTACATCGAGAGCACCTTTCGGCGCCCGGTCACGAGGCGAGCCATGCGGACGGCGTTCTCGTTCGCGTCAGCGCCGCCGTTTGTGAAGAACACCTTCTCAAATCCGCCTCCCGCGACGCTCGCGATGCGTCGCGCGAGTTCGCCGCGCACATCGTTCGCCATGGAGGGCTGGATGGTGGCCAGGCGACCGGCCTGTTCCTGGACTGCTCGGACGAGATCGGGATGCTGATGGCCGAGGTTAAGGTTGACCAGCTGGGAGCCGAAGTCGAGGTACGCGTTGCCGCTGTAATCCCAGAACGTCGCACCGTCGCCGGCGGCAATGGGGAGCGGATCGATGAGCGCCTGCGCGCTCCAGGAATGGAAAACGTGACCGCGGTCGTCGGCGCGCACCCGGGCGTCGGCGTCGGGGTCGGGCAGCGAGCGGCGGTTGCGCACCTGACCCGGGTCGACGTAGGTGTCTGCAAGCGTGTCGGTCATGGGTTGTCCCTGGGTTCGGCCGGCGGGCGGGTCAGTTGTTCTGGGGGAAGCCGAGGTTGATGCCGCCGTGCGTGGCGGGGTCGAGCCAGCGGCTCGTGATGGCCTTCTCGCGGGTGAAGAAGTCGAACCCGTGCACGCCGTACGCCTTGGCGTCGCCGAACAGCGAGGCCTTCCAGCCGCCGAACGAGTGGTAGGCGACCGGAACGGGGATCGGCACGTTGATGCCGATCATGCCGACCTGCACCTCGTTCTGGAAGCGGCGGGCCGCTCCCCCGTCGTTCGTGAAGATCGCCGTGCCGTTGCCGAACTGGCCGGAGTTGATGAGGTCCAGGCCCTCCTGGAACGTCTCGACGCGGACGACCGAGAGCACGGGTCCGAAGATCTCCTCCTGGTACGCGCGGCTCGTCGTGGGGATGTCGTCGATGAGCGTCGGGCCGAAGAAGAAGCCGTCCTCGTGGCCCGCGACCTGGAAGCCGCGGCCGTCGACGACGATCTTCGCGCCGTCCTGCTCGGCGATGTCGACGTAGGACGAGACCTTGTCGCGGTGCACGTCGGTGATGAGCGGCCCCATGTCGGGCTCGCCGGACTCGTCCCCTGCGCCGTTGCCGATGCGGAGCTTCGCGATGCGGTCGCTGATCTTGCCGATGAGCTCGTCGGCGACGGGCTCGACGGCGAGCACGACCGAGATGGCCATGCAGCGCTCGCCGGCGGCGCCGTAGCCCGCGTTCACGGCCTGGTCGGCGACGAGGTCGAGGTCGGCGTCGGGAAGGACGAGCATGTGGTTCTTCGCGCCGCCGAGCGCCTGCACGCGCTTGCCGTGCTGGGATGCGGTCTCGTAGATGTACTGCGCGATCGGGGTGGAGCCGACGAAGGAGATCGACTGCACGACGGGGCTCGTGAGGAGTCCGTCGACGGCGAGCTTGTCGCCTTGCAGCACGGTGAACACGCCGTCCGGCAGGCCGGCTTCCTTCCACAGCTGCGCGAGCCAGAGCGCGGCCGACGGGTCCTTCTCGCTCGGCTTCAGCACGACGCTGTTGCCGGCCGCGATCGCGATCGGGAAGAACCACATCGGCACCATGGCGGGGAAGTTGAACGGCGAGATGATGCCGACGACGCCGAGGGGCTGCTTGAGCGAGTAGACGTCGACGCCGGTCGAGGCGTTCTCCGTGAACGCCCCCTTGATCAGGTGCGGGAAGCCCGTCGCGAGTTCGACGACCTCCTGACCGCGGAGGATCTCCCCCATCGCGTCGGAGAGCACCTTGCCGTGCTCGGCCGTGATGATCTCAGCGAGCTCCCTTTTCCGCTCGTTGAGTAGTTCGCGGAAGTTGAAGAGCACGGTCTGGCGCTTGGCGGTGGAGTATGTCTTCCAGACCCGGTAGCCGCGCCCGGCCGAAGCGATCGCCGCATCGACTTCAGGCTGGTCCGCCAGCGCGACGTGGGCCGATACGGCGCCCGTCGCCGGGTTGTACACCGGCGCGCTCCGACCGGACGTCGAGGGGCGCTCCGCGCCGTCGATCCAATGTGGGACGACCCGCACATCGGCGTCGACGCCGGTCCTCGCAGCAGAAGTATCGGTAATGCTCATGAGTTGACCCTCTCGGCTTCGGACAGATCGTTCGGCCAACCCGTAGGCTGGGCGCGTTCAAGGCTTACAGAGAAGAAGGGCCCGCCATAGTGTCGGACCGTCGCGAAGCCCGGATGATCCGGACGGATCGTCCGGCAGATCGACCCGCAGATGAGACACTCCCGACCGTCCGCGAGGTGATTGCGCTCGACGCCTTCGCCCACGGCGTCCCCGAGGTGCTGGTGGGAGACGACGCTCTCGATGCGCGCGTGCGCTGGCTGCACGCGTCCGACAGTGCCGGCGTCGCGAGGCTCCTCGATGGCGATGAACTGCTGCTCTCCACCGGCTCGGCCTGGCCGGTCGCCCCGGCCGACCTTCGCCGGTTCATCGTCGGTCTCGCGGACGCCGGGCTATCGGGCCTCGTGCTCGAACTCGGCACCCATTACCGTTTCGTGCCCGCGGTGGTGGTCGAGGCCGCGCGTGAGCGGCGGCTGGCTCTGATTGTGCTGCACCGAGAGGTCAAGTTCGTGACGCTCACCGAGGCGGTGCACAGCCGCATCATCACGGGTCAGACCGACGCGCTGCGCGCGCGGGACGAGGTGCGCGAGCGCTTCACGGCCTTGGTGCTGCGGGGGTCGCCCGCCGACTTCATCGTCCACCAGCTCGCTCAGACCCTCGGCGCTCCCGTCGTGCTCGAGAACCTCGGCTACGAGGTCGTGGCCGCCGAGGTGCCGCTCGCCATGGAGGAGGAGCTCTTCACAGATTGGGAGTTTCGGTCACGCTCCGCTCATCGGCGGTCTGGGCAGCGCCGGGAGCGCGGTGTGGCTTCGGGCCCCGAGGACTGGGTCATCGTCCCCGTGGAGGCCCGCGGCATCCGTTGGGGGAATCTCATCGCGCTGCCCGGGCCCGAGCACGCGGCCGGACGCCTGGCCGTGCTTGAACAGGGCGCGATCGCTCTCGCGGTCGGACGCCTAGCGGACGGCGAGGCGGACGAGTGGGCCTGCATCGGCCGCCGCCGGCTCGTCGACGGGCTGCTGGCCGGCCGCTTCGCCGGCGTAGGCGGCGCCGCCGCGCGCTTGGAAGCGGCCGGACTGCCCCTGCGCGGCGCCAAGCTCTACGGCCTCGTGGTCTCTGGCGCGCCCGTGGCGGTGGAGCGAGCGGATGCCGCGGCACGCGCCCTGCGCTGCCGCGCGCTCGCGAGCTCAGCGCCGACGGGCATCGCGGCACCCGCCGCCACGATCCTGGTGTCAGTTCCCTCGGACGCGGTTTTCGACGACGCCGCGGTGGTGTCCTTCGTGCGCGGCATTGTCCGCGCCGCCGATGTAGATCGGGTGACCGTTGGGGTCGGCTGTGCGGCGGAGGGCCTCGACGCCGCCCTCGCGTCGGTCCACGACGCCGTTGATCTCGTCCGTGGTCATGCCCGCCCGCGATCCGGCCGCGGCCCCTACCTGCGCCGGGCGGAGAACCGTCCGCTCGTGCAGCTGGTCACTGCGCTCCGCGACGACTACCGCGTGCTCGAGCACGGCGAGCGCATGCTCGGCCCGCTCATCACCCACGACCTCTCCCGCTCCGGCGACCTGCTCGACGTGCTCGATGCGATGCTCGCGCACCCAGGCAACCGCACCGCCGCGGCGGCGGCATCCCATCTATCTCGCTCGGTGTTTTACCAGCGCATCGCCCTCATCGAGGAATTGCTGGGTGCCGACCTCGACGACGGCGAGACCCAGACCGCTCTGCACTTTGCCCTGCTGGTGAGGAGGTCGGCCGGACGCTGACGGCGCGTTCAGCCGGCGATGTAGATCTTTCGCAGTGTTTCGGTTACGGTCCAGACGGTGCGCATCCCCGCCGCCAGGCGAGCCATCGACCCTGCGCGAAGCTCGATCGGATTGAGTGCCGGATCGTCGAAGGACACCGTCGCGCATCCTGAGAGCACGACGAAAACTTCGTCCGTCTCGACGTCGGTGGACGTACCGGGCGTATGTTCCCACACTCCGATGGCGTCGGTTAGCTTGACGTGGCCAGCCGCGGGGGCGCCATCCAAGACCTGGTCGGCGGGCAGCGACTGGAGGTCGAGGGCCACGGACGCGGCATCCGTCACGATCCCCAGGTTCATGAGTCGAACCCGACTCTCCGGACCTCTAGCGTCTTCAGCAGAAAGTTCTTCGAATATGGTCGTGCCCACGGTTATCAACTCCGATGCGGTTTTTGTGGTCGTCCCATCCTCATTCCGCCGCTGGGTCGGCGCTGGGTTGGCGTGTCGGAACTTGTCGAGCGCGCCGGACAGGTTGTCTCGTGGAAGACCGTTAGCCTGCCATCGCGGTCGCGGCACCAGCGGTCCGAGCAGCGCAGCGACCACGGTGCCTTGGGCGGGGCAGGCGACCTAGGGCCACCCCACCGCGCGCACGCCGCGCGGCTCGGGGGCAGAATAATGCCGAGGGGCGAGCGACGGCCCGGCAGGGAACGACCAGTTATTCGAGCGAGTATTGGAAAGCGTTCGCGACGTCCGCAGGTCCCCGAGGAGCCGGGGGGCCCACCTGTAGATGTTGGATCGTCGCACCCACCTCTGGAGTTGCTCAACTCTCGGAGGGTTTCGCGCAGCGACTCAAGAGGGCCAACCTACAGCGACCGTCCCCCAGCTGGTGCATCAGATTGCGAGGGTGTTTTGCATCTGCATAAGTTGATCGGGTGGGGGCAAACGATATCCACTAGTCTATACGCGAGGTGTATAGCGGGAGGAAATGTTGAACGATGTCGTTCTGGCGGTGGATCTGGGCGGGACCAAGGTCGAAGCAGCGTTAGTGGACCGCGATGGTAAAGTCAGGTCCTTCACGCGGCGGCGGGTTCCGACCGGAGCTGCGGCCTCGTCCGCCGAGTTGCGCGCCGCCGTACAGTCCGTCGTGCAGGGTGCGCTCGAGTCACAGCCGCCTGGTTGCGTCATGCGCGGCGTCGGGATCGGTAGCGCCGGCCCGTTGGACTCCGCCGCAGAGACGATCTCACCCCTGAACCTCGGGGTGACGAATTTCCCCATCATCGCGGTGATACGTGAGATCGTCGGAGAGAATGTCCCGATCCGCCTGGCTCTGGACGGATTATGCATCGCGCTGGCAGAATCTCGCTTCGGTGCCGCGGTCGACGTTCCGACGAGCGTGTCGATGGTGGTGTCCACGGGCGTCGGCGGGGGCATCATCGTGAATGGCTCGCCCCTCATCGGTGACCACGGCAACGCCGGTCATATCGGTCAGCTCCGCATCTCCCTCGAGGGATCTCCGACCGACGCGACGATGGGCACTCTCGAATCGGTTGCCTCCGGGCCTGCCTCGGTGGCGTGGGCTCGGGCGCGCGGATGGCAGGGCGCGACCGGCGAGGAACTCGCGGACTCAGCCCGCGCGGGAGACCGATGTGCCCGAGAGGCGATCGAACGATCGGCTATGGCCGTCGGTGTGACCTTGGCTGGTGTCTGTGCCCTCTTGGACGTCGGTCTCGTCGTCATCGGCGGCGGGTTCTCGCTGGTCTCGGACGACTATGTCGACCTTGTCCAGGCCTTCGCCCGGCGCGCTGCGGTTCTGCCCGCTGCGTCCACGGTCAGGATCGTTCGAGCGGCGCTCGGCTCTGATGCACCGCTCGTCGGGGCGGCGCAGCTCGTGATGTGACACGCACTGAACTGGTGCGGGTCCGGCGCTGCGCGCCGAGGGCAATGAATCAAGACGCGGAACGCGCGGAGAGGGAATCGATGCACCGCGCGAGGGGACGGGATCCATCCCCCGCAGACACACACGAACTGGTCTCGAGAGTGGTGGCCATCGCGCCCCCTTGGAAGTTGCATGTCGGCGATTGCTCAGAACGACTGTGCCAGCGACGCTCCTGCAGCGCGCAGCCAATGCGCAGGCTCCGCCAAGGCGCTCCCGGAGGAGCCAGCCAGCTCCGTCAGCGACACCCGCGCGGCGAACGCGGAGGTGTCGGCATCCGGTGCGATCCTGCCCGCAGCGAGGGCCACCTTGACGCCCGCGGCGGCGGCCAGCGCCGCTATGTGGGCGGGTGCCTTGCCCGCTGCCGACTGCCCGTCGAAGGACCCCTCCCCCGTGATGACGACGGATGCCGCGGCGATCGCCTCTCGGTGTCCCCCAAGACGCGCCACCTCGACCGCGCCCGGCACGAGCCGCGCCCCCCACGCCAGCAGCGCGAACCCCGTCCCTCCGGCGGCGCCTGCGCCGGACGCGTCCGGGTCGGCGGGGAGGATGGCGGCCAGCCGTGCGAGTCCGTTCTCGGCAACCGGTATCTCATCGGGCAGAAGCCCCTTCTGCGGGCCGAACACCGCAGACGCGCCGTTCGGTCCGAGGAGAGGGCTGGTGACGTCGGTAAGCACCACCACCCCGCCGGGCGGCAGAGGACGAAGCCCGTCGAGCTGTACGTGCGCTAGGCGTTGGAGCCCGCGGGCGCCGGCCGGGATGACCTGAAACGACGAGTCGGTGAAGACGGCTCCGAGGGCCATCAACATCCCGGCACCACCGTCAGTCGACGCGCTCGAGCCGATACCGAGCAACAGTCGGGACACGCCGTACTCCAACGCAGCGTCGATCGCCTGGCCGAAGCCCCGCGTGTCCGCATCCCAGGGCAGGCGCCGCTCGCCGAGCAGCTCGATCCCCGAGGTCGAGGCCAGTTCGACCACCCCCGTGCCCGCCGGCGCGTCGGGCGTCGCGGGAAGCAGCAGCCACGCGGCATCCCGGGCCTCACCATCCGGCCCAGTAACTGTCAGCGGCATTCGGACCGCCCCCGGCACGGCGGTGGCGAAGGCGTCCAGCGTGCCCTCTCCGCCATCCGCGACGGGGAACAGGCGCACCGTATCCTCGGGTCGAACCGACGCCCAGCCTTCAGCGAGCGCGGATGCCGCCGCCGCCGCGGAAATCGACCCTTTGAAGCCGTCGGGCGCGAAAACCACGCTGCCGTCGGCGGGCACCATCACGCGGAGCGCCCGGGTGTGCTGTCGCGGAGAGCGACCTCGAGCCGCAGTGCGGCGGGGTTGAGCTGCCACGTCTCATCCACTGCGGCGCGCAGTGCTGAATAGCCCACCGCGTCGAGGGGAACGCGCACGGTCGTGAGCGCGGGTGTCACGTCACTCGCCCCGGGGATGTCGTCGAACCCGGCAAGGGCGACATCCGTTCCGACGCTCCGTCCCGCCTCGCGGAGCGCCGTGAGGGCTCCGATCGCGACGACGTCACTGACCGCGAACACGACTGTCCCCGACGGGATGCCCTCGTGAAGTGCCTCCCCCATGACGCGCTCCCCCGCTTCGCGTGTGAACGCGCCGCGATAGATGCGCTCCACCGAGCCACCTCCAGAGGTGAAGCCATCGGCGAAGCCGGCGATTCGGTCGTCCGACGTGCGTACGCCTTCCTGTGCGGCGAGCACGACGGCGGTGCGGAAACCTCGTGCGATGAGCGCGGCGGCCAGTGCGCGTGCCCCACCCCTGTTGTCGATCAGCACCGTGCGCATGTCCCCCTGACCCGGGCCGAGTCCGACTACCCGCCCGCCCGTCGCGGCGATGGCCGCGAGCTCATGCTGGAGCTCGGCGGCGGAGGACTCGGTGCTTCGCGACGCGGCGAGGATAAGCCCACGGGGGCGCTGGCCGCGCAGCGCTCTCACGAGCCGGATCTCGCGCGCCGGGTCACGCTCGGTGACCGAGATCGTCACAACGAGGCCCGCCTCATCTGCGCCGCGCACGACCCCCGACGCCAGCAGAGAGAAGTAGGGGTCCGCGATATCGGCGACGAGCAGTGCGATGACGGCCGAGGTTCCCTTGGCGGTCGCCTGGGCCGACAGGTTCGCGGTGTAACCCAGTTCCTCGGCGGACGCGAGGACACGGTCGCGATACGACACCCCGACCTTGCGGGCGGAACCGTTGAGCACGCGCGACGCGGTCGCGAGGGACACTCCCGCGGCATTCGCGACGTCGTGGAGCGTCGGCGCAGACGTCCGCGTCCGCACGACCTCATCAGCGGACATCGCGGTCATCGGGCCGCGTTCGGAGCCGCGTTCGGAGCCGCCTCCAGCGACGGCGACACGGCCGCGGCGAAGCCCGCCGCAGTTCGCCGGACCACTTCGCCCGGCTCGGCCTCCCAGATGTCGGCGTTGAAGATCTCGACCTCGACGTCGCCCGTGTATCCCGCGTCGACGACCGCCCGCGTGAGCGAGGCGAAGTCGATGACCCCGTCGCCCGGGTAGTGGCGGGAAAGCAGCACATCGGCGGCGAGCGGCGTCTTCCAGTCGCAGACCTGATAGGTCGCGATCCGGCCTTCGCGACCCGCGCGGGCGATCTGGTCGAGCACCTGCGGGTCCCACCACACGTGGAACGTGTCGACGGTCACGCCGACGACGGCCGGGTCGAAGTCCGCCGCGAGGTCGAGCGCTTGTCCCAGGGTCGAGACGACGGCGCGATCCGAGGCGTACATGGGATGCAGCGGCTCGATCGCGAGCGTCACGCCGGCGGCCGCGGCATCCGGAGCCAGTTCGGCGAGCGCATCGTGCACGCGCGAGCGCGCGCCGACGAGGTCGCGCGACCCTTCGGGCAGTCCGCCCGCGACCAGCACGAGCACGGCCGTCGATCCGGGAGCACCGGCCGCGGCGAGAGTCGCGGTCTCTTCGATGGCGCGGCGGTTCTCGTCGATCGCCGCGCGGCGCGCGGGCCCCTCGGGGATCGTGAAGAACCCGCCCCGGCAGTGCGTCGTGAAGCGCAGGCCGGAGTCCGCGAGCATCGACGCGGCCGTCGCGAGGCCCACCTCGTTGACGGGCTCGCGCCACAGCCCGATCGCCTGCACGCCGTTCTCGGCGGTGACGCGCAGCGCGTCGGCGAGGCTCGCGTACTTGAGCGTCGCCTGGTTGATCGACAGACGCGGGTCCGGTCCGGTCATCTCGCTGCCTTCTGGGTGGTGTTCCGAGCGTGGTCGCCGACGCGCCAGCAGACGACCACGCTCGGAAGATGAAGGGGCTCGGACGCCTGACGGTGAGCCCATCCGGCCGGCTCGGTCATGCGTCGAGTCCGTTCAGGCGGAGGAGTCCGTGCCAGCGCTCGGCGGCGAGGTCGGGGCGCTCGAGGGCGCCCGAGGCGTTCGCGAGCTCGACGATGCGGCTCAGGTGCGGGAGGCTGCGCGCGGAGTGCAGGCCGCCGACCATCTGGAACGCCGACTGGTGGCCGTTCAGCCACGACAGGAACGCGACGCCGGTCTTGTAGTAGAACGTGGGCGCGGCGAACACCTGACGGCTGACCTCCTCGGTCGGGCCGAGGATGGAGAGGTACGTGGCCGGGTCGTCGGCGTCGAGCGCCTGGATCGCCGCGGAGGCGACCGGCGTGATCGCCGCGAACGCGCCGAGGAGCGCGTCCGAGTGCCGACGGGTGGATGCCGCGTTGCGTGCCGGCTGGTCCGCCGCGGGCACGTCGGCACCGCCGATGAGGCCGACGTAGTTGAAGTCGTCGCCCGTGAACATGCGCACCGCCTCGGGGAGGCGTTCGCGCACCGAGACCTCGGCCGCGGCATCCAGGAGGCTCATCTTGACGCCTGCGACCTTGCCCGGGTTCTCCGCGATGATGCGGAGGAGTACCTCCGCCGCCTCGGTCTGGTCGTCGGAGCCGAAGTACCCCGCCAGGGCCGGGTCGAACGCCGTCCCCAGCCAGTGCAGCACGACGGGCGTCGTCGCCGACTGCAGCACCGCGCCGTACACGCGGAGGTAGTCGGTGCGCGAAGTCGCCGCGCGTGCGAGATGCCGGGATGCCATGAGCACGGGTCCGGCGCCCTGCTCCTCGGTGAAGTGCAGCTGCTCCTTGTAGGCGTCGATGATCTCCGCGATCGAGATCGCCTCGGCTTCGACGTGGTCGGTGTTGACGCCGACGACGACGGCACCGCCCTCCTCGCGGGCGACCTGGGCGGACCGGGCGATGAGCTCGCGAGTGGCCGCGGCATCCAATCCCATGTTCCGCTGGGCGGTGTCCATGGCGTCGGCGACTCCGAGGCCCCACGAGTAGACGTGGCGGCGGAAGTCGAGTGTCGCGTCCCAGTCGATCTGCGCCGGCTGCCCCGGCGTGTTGTCGCCCCACGTGACGGGCACGACGTGCGCGGCCGCGTAGGCGACCCGCGAGCGCAGCGGCGCGGACGGCTTGACGAACGCGGGCGCCTCCCGGAGGGAGACGACGGATGCCGCGCCGTCGGCTGCGAGGAGCGTCAGGCGATCGCCGCCCCGGGTGGAGACGGACGACGAAGCGGAGTCGAGGAGCACCATGGCGTCAGTCCAGCGAGAGCGTCGGGAGCTCGATCTTGCGGCCCTCGCGGCTCGACTGCAGGCCGGCCTCGGCCAGCAGCACGCCGCGCGCACCGGAGAGCAGGTCGAACTCGTACTCGGTGCCGGTGACGTACGAGGCGAGGAACTCCTCCCACTGCTGGCGGAAGCCGTTCTGGAAGACGTCGTTCGTCGGCACCTCGGCCCAGTCGGCGTCGTAGTCGTGGTCGTCTGCGAGGTCGGGGTTCCACACCGGCTTCGGCGTCGCGTTGCGGTGCTGGATCTTCGCGCCGAACAGGCCCACGACGGCGGAGCCGTGCGTGCCGTCGACGTGGAACTCGACGAGCTCGTCGCGGTTGACGCGGACGGTCCACGACGAGTTGATCTGCGCGATGACGTCGCCGTCGAGCTCGAAGATGCCGTACGCGGCGTCCTCGGCTGTCGCGGTGTAGTGCTCGCCCTTCTCGTCCCAGCGGTCGGCGATGTGCACGGAGGCCTGCGCGTAGACGGTCTTGACGCCGCCGAAGAGGTTCTCGAGCACGTAGTTCCAGTGCGGGAACATGTCGACGATGATGCCGCCGCCGTCCTCGGCCCGGTAGTTCCACGAGGGGCGCTGCGCGGGCTGCCAGTCGCCCTCGAAGACCCAGTAGCCGAACTCGCCGCGGACGGAGAGGATGCGGCCGAAGAAGCCGGAGTCGATGAGGCGCTTGAGCTTCTGCAGGCCCGGCAGGTAGAGCTTGTCGTGCACGACGCCGGTCTTGACGCCGGCCGACGCGGCGAGCCGCGCGAGCTCGAGCGCCTCGTCGACGGTCTCGGCCGTCGGCTTCTCGGTGTAGATCGCCTTGCCGGCGGCGATGGCCTTGCGCAGGGCCGAGGCGCGGGCCTTGGTGACGAGGAAGTCGGCGTAGATCTCCCAGCGGGGATCGGCGAGGGCCGCGTCGAGGTCGGTCGTGTAGTCCTCGATGTCGTGCTTCGCGGCGAGCTCCGCAAGCTTCAGCTCGCTGCGGCCGACGAGGATCGGGCGCACCGTGACGCGCGTGCCGTCGGGGAGCTCGATGCCGCCCTGGTCGCGGATCGCGAGGATCGAGCGGACGAGGTGCTGCCGGTAGCCCATGCGGCCCGACACGCCGTTCATGATGATGCCGATCTCACGGATCTGAGGGCGCGGGGCCGCCTCGGCCGGCGCCGGGGCGAGAGTCGTCTCTGACACTGGATTTGTCTCCTTCAGGAGGGAATTGCTTGGCAATCGCTATCCATACGAGTATGCACCTGGAATACGCTTTCCGCAACTCTCGGTGCGAACCGGAGGAAGCCGATCGGACGCCGAACCGCCGCTCAGTTTCAGCGTCGGTGCACCGACCCGTGGCAGTCAGGAACGGCAGGGGCCGCGGCGGCTGATCCCCCGCGGCCTCTGCGCATCGCCTCCTATCGACCGGCGGGGATGCCTCCCGCTTCGCGCAAGGCGGCCTGCAGACCCTCGGCCAGGGCGGTCAGGTCGGCTTTCGCCTCCTCGGATGCGCGCTTGGCGTTCGCATTCCCGATGTGGTTCAGGAACGCACGCAGAGCGCTGTCGGCCGGCTGAGCCTTCCCGGCGCCGGACTGCTCAACCGCCTTCTCCACGGAGGCGAGAAGGTTCGCGGCCAGCTCGGCCGACAGCTTCCCCTCGTCTGCCCACTTCTTCACCGCTGCGGCGAGATCCGCATAACCTCCATCGACGGCGAGGAAGGTGAACTCCCCAGCGCCGACCGTGTAGACGGCGAAGTCGCCGTCGGTCCGATCGAAGGTCGCACGCGGAGGCGTCAGCACGGCCTGGTCGCCACCGGTCGGCACCCACACCTCAGCGGTGGTGTTCGCCGGCACGGTGACCTTCAGCGTGAACCGTTCGTCGCTCTTGTCCCAGCGCGTCGAGGCGACACCGCGCGGAGTCTCGAACGCGGCAAGCTCTGGTCGATCCTGCGGCGATCGGCCTGAGCGATCCCGCGGCGCCGCTCACGCGATCGAGGCGGCCCAAGGCCGAGCGGGGAGGACGTTCGGGACGCCGACCCCGCTCGCCTTCACGGGGTGCGGCGCTTTCCCGCTGTCGAAGCCAAGATCCCTGCAGGGAGCGCGGCAGCGATGGTGAGCACGAACCCGGCGAGAGGGACGCCTTGTTCAGCGAGAGGGGTGGCGAGGGCGTATCCGCAGAGCGCGGATCCCACGGCGATACCGACGTTGAAGAACGAGTTGCTCAGCGCGACGGGGAGGACGCCGTCCGGTCCGGCGGTGCGCAGCGCTTCGGAAACGAAGATCGGGTTCGCGGCGAATCCGAACAGGCCCATCAGGGTGAACGACATCACCGCGACCGGGAGGATGTCGCCCCACACGAAGAGCACGAGCATCACCAGTGCCAGGCCGATGACCGAAGAGGTGATGACGGTGTAGGGCCGGCGATCGCCGAGGCGTCCGCCCAGGGTGGTGCCGGTGAGGGCGCCGATGCCGTAAGCGATCATCACGAGCGGCACGGCGGCATCCTCGAGCCCTGCCCGACCGGTCAGCTGCGGCGAGATGAAGCTGTAGACGCCGAGGAACGCGGCCTGCACGAGCGCGGTCAGGGCATAGATGGTCCAGAGCCGCCCGCTGCGAAGGCGACGCAGTTCAGTGCTCAGGTCATCGTTGGCGCCGGACGCGGCCATGCCGCCCGGCAGCGCACGCCACATCAGCGCCGCGCAGGCGAGGGCGAGCACAGCGAGGATCCAAAAGGGTCCCTGCCAGCCCAGGAACTGCCCGAACGCGGTCCCGATCGGCACGCCGAGGACGGTGGCGAGGGTGACGCCTCCGACCATGACCCCCATGGCGCGGGCTCCCGCTGCCGCCCCGGCTGCGGCCGCGGCGACGACCGCTCCGATCGCCCAGAACGTGCCCGTCGCCAGAGCGGCCGCGAACCGAGCGATCAGGACGATCGCGAACGAGTCCGTCGCGGCCGCGACGATGTGCGCGACCGCGAACAGCACGAGCGCCAGGATGAGTGTGGCCTTCCGCGGGAGCCGCAGGGTGAGTACCGCCATGATCGGCGTGCCGACGACCATCCCCAGCGCGTAGACGGTGATGAGCAACCCCGCCTGCGGCAGAGTGACGTCGAGAGAGGCTGCGACCGAGGGCAGCAGGCCGGCGACGATCATCTCGGTCGTGCCCATGACGAACGTGACCAAACCGAGCATCCACACCACGAGTGGCAGGCGCTCCCGGGCGCGCGGAGGCGCGGTGACAACATCCTCCGGCATATGTGTAGTCGCGGTATCCGGCATAGTGAATCTCCAAAGTCGTATGTGCGGTGAGAGGCATTCGCACCGCGTCCTCACTCGAGGACTCTCTCTATTTCGCCACGCCTGTCTCGGGGGCGGCAGTGTCAGGTCCTCCCAGGGTCTGGCAGTCCCTGTCACAGCGCGCGCCACCGTCGTACCGTGAAGCTCATGGACGACCAAGCCGAGATTCGCGGATTCCTCACCTCACGACGGGCGCGCCTGTCGCCGGAAGAAGCCGGAATGACGCCGTTCCCCGGCTTGCGCCGCGTTCCCGGACTGCGACGCGAAGAGGTCGCCTACCTCGCCGGAATCAGCGCCGACTACTACACGCGACTCGAACGGGGGCGCCTGCACAGCGTCTCCTCGGAAGTCCTCGATGCCGTGTCGCGTGCCCTGCGCCTCAACGAGGTCGAGCACGATCACTTCCTCAGCCTCATCCAGGCTCTCGGCCCAGCCCCGCTCCGACCGCATCGGCGCAGGGCGCGCCCCGCCGATGACGACAGGCTGCTCCTGCAGCGAGTGGTGGACGCGATCGAGGTCCCCGCCTACATCCAGAATCGCCAGCTCGACGTCCTCGCCGCCAACGACATCGGCTGGGCGTTGTTTCCGCACGCTGAAGACGAGATGCGGCGCACGGGACGTCCATTCAACCTCATGCGGTTCCAAGTCCTCGACCCGCGGGCGCAGGACTTCCTCATCGACTGGGAGGAGGCAGTGATCGGGGGCGTCGCGCTCTTGCGAGACGCCTCCACCCGCGAACGGGACAACACCGAACTCTTCGCCCTCATCGGGGAGCTTTCGAGCAAGAGCGAGCTCTTCCGCACCGCGTGGGCGTCACACGACGTCCTTCGGCACCGACGCGCCCGCAAGCGCTACCACCACCCCGCCGTCGGCGAGCTCCACTTCGAATCCGCATCATTCCTTCTGGACACCGACCCCAGCCGAAGCCTCATCGTGTATTCCGTGGAACCCGCGTCTGCGACGGATGACGCTCTCCGCATCCTCGGCAGCCTGCGCGCTCACGACGGTGCGAGTAAGACGGCTTCGTCCGCTTCGCCGCAGGCGTCCCCGTCACGGGAGAACAGCTCACGATGACGCGCTTGCGGGTGCGAAGCAACTTCGTCGGCGGCGCCGCCGGTTCGGCGGCGGCCGGAGCCCTCTGGGCGGCCGGAGGCTGGACCGCGATCACGATCGCCGGCGTGGGCACCATCGCCGCCACCCTCGTCGTCTGGGCGATCAGTCGCACCTCGCTCGGCACTGCGGTCGAGCTGGAGACCTCATCGTGACCGCCCCGCACGATGCACCACCGATCCGAGCGAAAGCGCGGCCCCTGCGGTCCCTCATCGTCGGCGGTTCCCTCGCGGGGCTGGTGACCGCACTGGCGCTGGGCCGCGCGGGCATCGACGTGACCGTTCTGGAACGCTCCCAGCCGGACCCGCAGTACGGGGGCGGGCTCGCGGTTGACGGGGAGCAGCTGGCGCAGGTCACCGGGGTCACCGAGTTCCGGCAGCATACGGCGAGCTCCGCCTATCCCGCGCCTTGGACCGCACTGCGCCGTACGCTGCGCGAGGCCGCCGACCAGCATCCTCGCGTCACGCTTCACCACGGCACCCGGATCGTCGACGTCGGTCAGGACGCAGGCACCGCCTGGGCGGTCAGCGGGGACAGCGGACGATTCGACGGGGATGTGCTGCTCGGCGCCGACGGGCATCGCAGTCTGGTGCGTCGCCGCGTCGCGCCAGAGCGTCCCGACGCGGACTTCGCCGGGTACGTCATCTGGCTCGGCATGGTGGACGAGGAGAAGCTGGACTATCCGGGCCACCGGCCCTCTCACTGGGACATAATGCGGTCCGCTGGGGACATTCTGTTCGGCGTGCCCGCCGCCGGGCCCGACGGATCGCTCGAACCGGGACGGGGACGTATCGGCTGGGCGTGGTACGACCGCGGGCACAATCGGATGCTGCGCGAGACCGGCGCCGTCGTCGATGGCGTCGTGCAGCACTCGGTGCGCCCCGGGGACGTCCCGCAGCAGACGCTCGACGACCTGAAGAGAGCCGCACAGCGCTGGCCGCGCCCCTGGCGAGACGCGATCGTGCAGAGCATCGCCGACCGGGAGGTGCTCGGAACACCGATCGCCGAGTACGTGCCGCTCCGGCTCGTCTCGGGGCGCCTTGCGATTCTCGGCAACGCCGCCCACGTGCCCACCCCCATGACCGGGCAGGGCTTCGACGCCTCACTCCGCGACGCCGAGACCCTCGCTCGTGTGCTCGAGGGCGCACGCCCCGACGACGCCCCTGATCGGCTCGCGGCCTACCAGCGGGAGCGACTCGAAGACGCGCGCCGACTCGTCATGGGGGGACAGCGGTTCAGCAGGTCGTTCGCCGCCTCGACGTGAGGCTCTCGGGGGGTGACGCCCTTCCCCCGCGCGAAGGTCCGAGTTCCAGCGGCCCATGTAAGGTGCGCGCAGCCGGGCGGGAGGCCCGGCTGCGCGCTCTGTGAGAGGGGCTAGCGGCGTATCACCGGAGTTTGAACAGCGCGCTGATGATCGAGCCGTCCCTCGCGGTCATCTTCACCTTGTAGCAGACGCCCGCCGACTTCGGCGTCTGCCAGT